>NZ_JBEZMM010000077.1:0-26910 GCF_040652715.1 Streptomyces sp. NPDC048196
GGTGTTTGGGACGTAAAGCGCCAGCTGTCCCAAACACCGGCCCCGGAGGTCCGTCACCGCACCCGACACCCACCCAGCCCGCCGCAGGCGCAACGACGAGACGCCCTGCGGCGGGACGGCCAGCTACGTGCGGGGCGCCGCAAAGCACAACGGCGAGACGCCCCGCGGCGGTACAGCCAGCTACGTGGGAGGCACCGCAAAGCGCAACGGCGAGACGACCCGCGGCGCAGCAGACAGCTACGTGGGATGTCAGCGCTTCGCGCGCCCCGCGGCCGCGGCCATCTCAGACAGCCGCTGCAGCAGCGGCATCGGGTCGACGCCCACCGCGTCCGGTACGAGCTCCGCCACCCGTTCCGGCGTCCAGCCGCCCTCGTCGGCATGTACGGAGCGCAGCTCCACCGGCTGGGCCCAGACCGCGATCTTGGGGCCGGCCACCGTGTAGACCTGGCCGGTCACCTCGCGGGCGTGGTCGCTGAGGAGGTAGACGACGAAGGCCGCCACGTCCTCCGGTTCGCCGATCTCCGTGAGTTCCATGGGGACGTTCGCCGACATCCGGGTGCGGGCGACGGGGGCGACCGCGTTGGCCGTCACGCCGTATTTGTGCAGGCCCAGGGCCGCGCTCCGGACGAGCGAGATGATTCCGCCCTTCGCTGCGGAGTAGTTGGCCTGCGAGACCGAGCCCTGGTGGTTACCGCTGGTGAAGCCCACCAGCGTGCCGGAGCCCTGGCGGCGCATCACCGCGGCCGCGGCCCGGAAGACCGTGAAGGTGCCTTTGAGGTGGGTGGCGACCACCGGGTCCCATTCCTCCTCGGACATGTTGAAGAGCATCCGCTCCCGCAGGATGCCGGCCACGCAGACGACGCCGTCGATCCGGCCGTACTGCGCCAGCGCGGTGTCGACGATCCGCTGGCCGCCCGCCATCGTGGACACGTCGTCGGCGACCGCGGTCGCCGTGCCGCCGGCCGCCTCGATCTCCTTCACCACCGCCTCGGCGACCTCGCTGCTCGGTGCGGCGCCGTCGATGGCGACCCCGTAGTCGTTGACCACGACCTTGGCGCCCTCCTGTGCGCAGGCCAGCGCCACCGCCCGACCGATGCCGCGCCCGGCCCCGGTGACGGCGACCACCTTGCCGGCCAAGAAGTTCCCCATGCCGCGCCCCTTCCCGCAGTTTCTGACGGACCGTTAGATTTTTGGGCAGGCGCGAGCCGAACACAAGACCCCGGAGGGCCCCATGCCGCTGCCGCAGGAGTTCCACGAGATCGCCCGACGCGTCAACAACTGGGGGCGCTGGGGCGCCGACGACGAGATCGGCACGCTCAACCTGATCACCGAGCAGGTGGTACGGGAGGCCGCCGGCTGCATCCGCAGCGGCCGCCGCGTCCCGCTCGCGCTGCCGCTACGACAGGACGGTGTGCAGACCGGGATGATCCCCGGCCGGGTCAATCCGCTGCACACGATGGTCGCGATCAACCAGGAGATCTTCGGGCCGGGCACGGTCGCCACCTCCGACGACGCGGTCACCATGGGCCTCCAGGCGGCCACCCACTGGGACGGCCTGACCCACGTCTCGCACTCGGGCCGGCTCTACAACGACCGCCCCGCCACGTCCGTCACCGCCCACGACGGCGCCACCGTCCTCGGCATCGAGAAGGCCACCCCGATCACCTCCCGGGGCGTGCTGCTGGACGTGGCCCGGGCGCACGGCACCGACCGGCTGCCCGGCGGGCACGCGGTCACGCCGGAGGACCTGGACGCCGCCGAGGAACTGGCCGGGACGAGGGTCCGGGCCGGGGACATCGTCCTCGTACGGACCGGGCAGTTGCAGCACTACCTCGCCGGCGACCGGCAGGGTTACGCCTTCCCGTCACCGGGGCTGTCGGTGCGCACCCCGGAGTGGTTCCGGGCCCGCGATGTCGCGGCGGTCGCCAACGACACCCTGACGTTCGAGATCTTCCCGCCCGAGATCGAGGGCCTGTGGATGCCGGTGCATGCGCTCCACCTGGTGGAGATGGGCATGCTGCAGGGCCAGAACTGGAACCTGGAGGAATTGTCGGCGGCCTGCGCGGAGGCGGGCCGCTCTGCGTTCTTCCTGTCCGCGATGGCCGAACCGTTCGTCGGCGGCTCGGGCACCCCGGTCGCGCCGGTGGCGATCCTCTGACCCGGGCCGCGCCCGTCTCCGCGCCTGTCTCCGCGCCCGCGACGGGCCGGCCGGGTGGCGGTGCGCGCGTGTGCGCGCCCCGAGCACGGCACCGCGGACCGCCACCCCCGCCCCCCACCGGGCCGCGATCCGCACTCGTCGAGGCCGGGGCCGAGTACGCAGACCCGGCCGCTTCCCGCCCTCGGCGTCCCCTCACGGCGCATCGCTTGTCCCAGCGTGATCAAACGGGCACGTTACGTCAACACCCGGCCCGGACTTGAGGGTGCGCTACGGCACCGTGGATGTCACATCCGGCGCGATACGGCGCACCGGTCTTCGTAGGCCCCCAGGTCGGACCCGGTCGCCATCAGCAGCGGACGGCCGCGGTCCACCTCGCACCAGATCCGCTTGCCGGCGCCTTCCGGCTGCCAGCCCCAGCGGTCGGCGAGTCCGTCGACCAGTTCCAGGCCGCGCCCGTTGGTGTCGTCACCGTCGGCGTGCCGCTGGCGCGGCGGGCGGGCGCTGGCGTCCGTGACCTCGACCCGGACGGTGCCCACGACGGCGCCGGACCCGGAGAAGCACATCCGCAGCGAGGCCGCGGTGCCGGTGTGCACCACGGCGTTGGTCACGAGCTCGGAGATCAGCAGGATCAGCGTCTCCGCGAGCGGCTCGTCCGCCCCTATGCCGGATCCCAGGAGCCGTGACCTGGCCCATCGCCGGGCCCGCCCCACTTCCGCGGGGTCGGGCCGTACGTCCAACTGCACCTGAAGCACCTGCACCGCTCACACCATCCGAACCGGCGGAAACATCGCCTCGCGCCTCCATGGAGTCACAGTGCGTGACCCCAGCGACGCACAGCATGGTTGACGTTCAGTCACCCCAACAAGCGCTTCGGGCATATTCCAGCGCAAGGGAGTATGCGTCCTGCATACTGTGCGACGCACTTTGCGGGGAGTCGAACAACGGGGAGTGGCCGGCCCTCGGCCAAGGCGGGCGGCGCGCAGTCCGTACGCCGGAGCCGTCATTCCGACGGCACCGGGTTCGTTGCGCCACAGAACCACTCGCACCCGACGGAGCGTACCCGAGCGGGGCGCCGACTCCCCCCTGTGACGAGTCACGCCTAGGACACAACCCGATATCGACCCTCCGTGACCACTTCTGTGTGGTGAGTCCGACATTTCGCACACGAGTTGCCAGAGTCTGACATCGGCCCTCACGGGCCCACCGCCCCGCATCCCGAACCGCCCGCCCTCAGCCGGCCAGATCCGCCGCCAGCAGCTCTTCCGCCTCGCCGGCCGTGCCCCAGGAACCGGCCCGCAACCAGGCCCGTTTGAGGTGCAGATGGACATCGGCCTCCCAGGTGAAGCCGGTACCGCCGTGAATCTGCAGGCAGTCCCGGGCGTTGCGCACCGCGGCCTCGTCGGCGAGCAGTTTCGCGCCCGCGACGTCGGCGGCCTCACCCGTCACGGATGCGGCATATACGGCACTTCTGGCGATTTCTGCCCGTACGAGCATCTGCGCGCACAGATGCTTGACCGCCTGGAAGGAGCCGATGGGCGCGCCGAACTGGGTGCGTACGCGGGCGTGACCGACCGCCGTCTCGACGGTACGGAGCGCACTGCCCAGTTGCTGGGCGGCGGTGAGCAGGGCGGCCTCTTCGCGCAGCCGGGGCACGTCCGGAACGTTGAGCGGAGTCGTCCGCGGGTGGTCGGTGACGCGGGCGAGCGGGGTGAGGGGGTCGACGGAGGCAAAGGGGGCGCGGGACACCTCGCCGGCCACGCTCCGGTATGCGCTGGCCGTGCGCCCCTGCGCGCCCCCGGCCCCGTACGCGAGGTCCGGGGCGCCACCCTCCAGCAAGATCAACTCATCGCAGGCGTCCGGGTGTTCCCACAGCACGGGCTCACCGTCCCCGTCGCACAGCCCGACGATCCTCTCGCCGTCCGCGACGCCGTCCACCACCCCGGCGAGCAGCTGGCAAGCCACCAGCGGCCCCGGCAGCAGCGCCCGCCCGGCCTCCTCGAAGACCAGTACCGCCGCCGGCAGCCCCAGCCCCACACCGCCGGCCTCCTCCGGCAGGCGCAGCGCGAAGAACCCGGCCGCGCCCAGCTCCCGCCACAGCGCCCGGTCCGGGACCGGATCCCCGGTCGCCGCCCGCAGCCGGTCCCGGTCGAACCGGGCCGCCAGCAGCTCCCGCGTCGCGGTCTTCAACGCCCTTTGTTCGTCGGTCAGTTGGAAGCGCACCGGCCGGTCACCGCCCCTTCGGCAGGCCGAGGATCCGCTCGGCGATGATGTTCTGCTGCACCTGCGAGGTACCGGCCGCGATGGTGTACGAGAGGGACGAGAGCCGGTCGGCGGTCCACTCCTCGTCCGCGTCCAGCGCGCCGGCCCCCAGCACCTCGGCCGCCGCGTCGTACAGCTCCTGCCGGGCATGCGAGTAGCGGAGCTTGAAGACGGAGCCGCCGGTACCGGGCCCGCCGCCCCGTAGTTGCGCCTCGCTGACGTTCCACTGGGTCAGCCGCCACAGCGCGGCGAACTCCGCGTTCAGCCGGCCCAGCCTGCGGCGCAGCACGGTGTCGTCCCAGCGGCCGTTCGCCCGGGCCCGGCGGGCGACCTCCGTCAGCACCCGCCGGCAGGCCACCACCTCGCCGACGAAGGCGGTGCCGCGCTCGAACGACAGCGTCACCATCGTCACCCGCCAGCCGTCGTTCTCCGCGCCGACCCGGCAGTCCACCGGCACCCGCACCTCGTCGAGGAACATCTCGGCGAACTCCGCCGACCCGGCGAGGGTGCGCAGCGGCCGGACGGTGATGCCGGGGGCGTCCATCGGCATCGCGAGCCAGGTGATGCCCCGGTGCCGGGGGGCGGCGGGGTCGGTGCGGACGAGCAGTTCGCACCAGTCGGCGACCTCGGCGTGCGAGGTCCAGATCTTGGTCCCGGTCACCACGTACGCGTCCCCGTCGCGCACCGCGCGGGTCCGCAGCGACGCGAGGTCCGAGCCGGCCTCCGGTTCGCTGAAGCCCTGGCACCAGATCTCCTCGCCGCGCAGCACCGGCGGCAGCCAGCGGCGCTTCTGGGCCTCGGTACCCTCGGCCGCGACGGTCGGCCCGGCGTGCAGCAGTCCGACGAAGTTCGCGCCCACGTAGGGCGCCCCGGCGCGTTCGGTCTCCTCCAGGAAGATCAGCCGCAGGGTGGGGGCGGCCGCCCAGTGGACGTCGGCGTATCCCGCGTCGTACAGCATCCGCTGCCAGGCGGTGTCGTAGGCGCGGCGCCCCGGCCAGTCGAGCGGGTCGGGGCGCGGGGGCAGAGTGGGGAGGACGCCCGCGAGCCAGCCGCGCAGCCGGGCGCGGAAGTCCTCTTCCTCCTCGGTGTACGCGAGGTCCATCGTGTCCCCTCACCTCGGGCCGACTCAGCTTTCTGACGATTCGTCAGTTTCAGCCATCAGGCTAGACGGGTACCCCTGGACCGACAAGGCGTCCGCCTCTACCCTCGGCCGCATTGACTGACGGTACGTCAGATACGTGCAGCGGGAGGGGACATGGCCGGTGGCACCCTCTGGGACCTGGTCGTACGGCGGGCCGCCCGCAGTCCGGAGGCCACCGCCCTGATCCAGGGGGCGGAGTCGGCCCGGTACGAGCGGCGGATCAGCTTCGGCGGGCTGCGGCGGCGGGCCGAGCGGGTCGCGGCCGGACTGTACGCACGCGGCGTACGACCCGGCTGCACGGTCGTCTGGCAGCTGCCGACCCGCATCGAAACGGTCCTGGTCAGCCTGGCCCTGGCCCGGCTCGGCGCGGTGCAGAGCCCGGTCGTCCCGGGCTACGGCGACCACGAGGTGGGGCAGGTGCTGCGCCGCACCGGCGCCGCCTTCCTCCTCGTGCCCGGGCCGGTCCGCAACGGCCGCGCGGACCTCGCGGCCACCGTCATCGCCGCGTACGACCGGGCCGGCGGCGGGCTGCCGGACGGCGACCCGGCACTCCTGCCGCCCCCACCCGCCGACGCCCACGAGGTCCGCTGGATCTACTGGACCTCCGGCACCACCGCCGGACCCAAGGGCGTCCGGCACACCGACCACTCCCTGCGGACGGCCGGCCGCTGGCTGGCCGAGGCGCTGCGGCCGGACCCGTCCGACGTCGGCTCGATGGCCTTCCCGTACGCCCATGTCGCGGGCCCCGACTACACCGTCATGCTCCTGCTGTGCGGCATCCCGGCCCTGCTGCTGGAACGCTTCGCGCTGCCCGGGTCACTGGCCGCCTACCGCCGGCACGGCGTCACCCTCGCCGGCGGCTCCACCGCCTTCTACACCCTCTTCCTCGCCGAACAGCGCCGACTGCCGCCCGGCCGGCGGCTGCTGCCGGCACTGCGGCTGCTCGCCGGCGGCGGCGCGCCCAAACCGCCCGCGCTGTACCACGAGGTCGTCGCCGAACTGGGCTGCCAACTCACCCACGGCTATGCGCTGACCGAGGCCCCGATGGTCACCATGGGCGACCCGTACGACAGCCCGGAGCACCTCGCCACCACCGACGGCCGGCCGCCCGCCGGTATGGAGATCCGGATCACGCCCGGCACCGGAGAGATACGGCTGCGCGGCCCGGCGGTGTGCCGGGGCTATCTCGGTGAGCCCGATCCGTTCGACGCGGAGGGGTTCCTGCCCACCGGTGACCTCGGGCGCCTCACACCCACCGGGCACCTCGTCGTCACCGGCCGCCTCAAGGACATCATCATCCGCAAGGGCGAGAACGTCTCCGCCCAGGAGATCGAGGAGTTGCTCTACCGGCACCCGGACGTGGCGGACGCCGCCGTCATCGGACTGCCGGACGACCGGCGTGGCGAACGGGTCTGCGCGGTCGTCGAACAGCCGCCCGGGGCACCGGAGTTGACGCTCGACGCGGTCTGCGCACACCTCCTCGGCCAGGGGCTGGCCCGGTACAAGCTGCCCGAGCAGCTGGAGGTGGTGGCCACGCTGCCACGCGGGGCGACGCTGCGCAAGGTGCGCAAGCAGGAGCTGCGGGAGCGGTTCGGGGGCCGGCGGCGGCCCGCCCGGCACCGGGAGACTCATGAAACCGGCACACTCATGAAGCCGGCGGACTCATGAAGCCGGCGGACCCATGAAAGAGGACACCCGCCGTCCGCGACCTCCCGTACGGTCGCCCCATGAGTCACTCCCGACCCCGTATCGACACCGCCGGTCGCCGGGCCCGCCTCGGGCGGCGGCATCTGCTCGCCCCCGCATGCCGCGCCGGCCGCCCCGAGGAGGTCGCCGACGCGCTGGTCGCGCTGCACGCCACCGACGCGGCGACCGTGCACCTGGCGGCCTGCGCCCGGCTGACCGTGCCGGACCCCGCCGAGGTCGAGCGGGCGCTCTACGACGACCACACCCTGGTCCGGCTGCTGGCCATGCGGCGCACCCTGTTCGCGGTCGGCGCCGGCCTCGCGCCGGTCGTGTCCTCCTCCACCGGGCGGGCGATCGCCGCCAAGGAGCGCGCCGGGCTGGTCGGCTGGCTCGCCACGGGCGTCGGCTGGGACGAGCGGCGGCTGGCGGAGGTGGAGGAGAAGACACTGGCCGCGCTGGCCGCCCGGGGCACCGCGGCCGCGGCCGAACTCACCGAGGACGTGCCCGCCCTGCGCGAGAGCGTCGTGGTCTCGCCCGGCAAACCGTACGAGGCCACCGTCGCGGTCTCCAGCCGGCTGCTGCGGGTGCTGGCCGCCGAGGGCCGGGTCCGGCGCGGCCGTCCGCGCGGCAGCTGGACCAGCAGTTCCTTCCGCTGGACGCCCGGCACCGCGTTCGCCGACCTGCCCGCGCCGCCGGCCGCCGAGGCCCGCGCCGCGCTCGCCCGCCGCTGGCTGGCCGCCTACGGCCCGGCGACCGTCGAGGACCTCAAGTGGTGGACGGGCTGGACGCTCACCGACACCCGGCGGGCGGTGGCCGCCACCGACGCCGTCGAGGTGACGCTGGACGACGGCACGACCGGGCTGGCCCTGCCCGACGACCTCGGCCCGGTGCCCGAACCGGAGCCCTGGGCGGCCCTGCTGCCCGCGCTCGACCCCACCGCCATGGGCTGGAAGGCCCGGGACTGGTACCTCGACCCGGACCACGTACCGCAGCTCTTCGACCGCAGCGGCAACATCGGCCCGACGGTGTGGTGGAACGGCCGGATCATCGGCGGCTGGGCCCAGCGCCCGGACGGCGAGATCGTCTGGCGGCTGCTGACCGGCGACGGCGGCGGCGAGGCGGCCGACGCGGTGACCGCCGAGGCCGCCCGGCTCGCGGCCTGGGTCGGCCCGGTCCGGATCACGCCCCGCTTCCGGACCCCGCTGGAACGCGAGCTCTCCGGGCGGCGCTGAACCGCACCGGCCTCACCGGGGCCGGTACGAGCTGGTCGCCTGCTCGTAGAGCCGGTCGACCTCACGGCGCCCGGAGCCGTCCGGGCCGATGACCAGGACCAGGTGGTAGCGGCCGTTGTGGATCATGGCGAGGTTGCGGACGTAGACCTCCCGGCCGCTGCCGTCGCGCCAGGTGAACGTGCCCTCCGCCATCGCCGTCCGGCCCACGTCGATCCGCCGCAGCCCGGCCGCGGTCGCCCAGCTGGAGCCGCGGTACGGGGCCAGCTCGGGCTCCTTGTTCTGGAGGTACGCCATCGGGTCCGCGCCGTACCGGGCCGTGCTGTCCCGGCCGGGCACGACCAGCAGTTCGTAGTCGCCGCCGAGATAGCGCACCTGGCCCTGGGCGTTGGCGGCGCGCCGCTGCCAGCCGTCGCGGACCGCGATCTGGAAGCCCCGGGGGTCGGTGCGCAGCGCGAAGCCGGGGGCGACGTCGGCGGGCGCGGTGGGCCGCGGCTCACCGGGGTCCGGCGCACCGCCGTCCTTGCCGCCGGACGGGGTCGGAGCGGGACCGGCGGGCGGTGCACCCGAGGTGGCGGCCCGGTCCGCGCCGCGCCGCCCCTCCTTGGCGTCCTCGCCCGCCTTCGGCAGGAAGGCCATGGCGTAGGCGACCGCGCCGACGAGGAGCAGCAGGATCGCGCCGAGCAGCAGCCGGCCGAGGTTGCGCGGCGCACCGCGGCGGGGCCGCTCCGGCCGCGGCCCGGAGGCCAGCAGATCCGGCTCGTAGGCGTCCCGGTGCGCGGCGGCGGTCCCCCGCGGCGGCCGGGCGGGCCGGGCCGCCCGGGACGGCTTCGGCTGCCGGAGCGGCTTGGGCTGCTTCGGCGGACGGGGCAGCCGGGCCGGCGGCGAGGCGGGTCCCCCCTGCTCCTTCGAGCTGGCGGGAGGGAAGGTCCGCTCCTCGGCCGGCGGCATCCGGCGCGGGTGCGGAGGGCGCGCGGCGGGCGGAGCCGGGGCGGCGGCCGCCGGGGCCGGTTGCCCGGCGCGTCCGGCCGGCCGGCCCTTCTTGTGCCGCCCCTTGCGAACGAGTTCGCCGCGCCGCCGCACGATCGGCAGCCACCGCGGGGCACCGCCCTGCTCCAGCGCCGGCACCGTCACCAGCCGGCGCTCGGCCTCCGGCTCCGGGGCCGTACGGATCAGCGTGCGCAGCGCGTGGCGCACCTCGTCGAGGTCCGGGCGCTCGGCGGGATCCCGGTGCAGCAGGGCCTCGACGACCGGGCGCAGCGGCCCGCACCCGGCCGCGTCCACGGGCGGCCCGGACCGTACCAGCCGGGCGAGTTCGGCGGTGCTGTCCTCGGGGAACGGCGGATGGCCCTGCACGCTCCGGAACAGCAGCGCGCCGACCGCCCACAGGTCCGCGGCCGGGCCCGGACGGGCGAACGGCGCGTCCTCGCCCACCGGCGCGGCCTGCTCGGGCGCCCAGCGTTCGGTGACCGGGCCGACGACGGTCAGCCGCGCCTGCCGCGCGCGTTCGGCGGCGAGCCCGGTGAGGGGCCGGGCGTCGTCGGTGTCGTCCGCGGCAGGCGAATCGTCTCCGCACAGTGCTTCCTGGGCCGCGCCCGCCGCCAGCCCGGTGAGGATGGCCCGGCCGTCGGCGCAGACCAGGACCGTGCGGGCGGTGATGTTGCGGTGCGGCCGGCCGTCCGTGTGCAGCATCCGCAGCGCGGTGAGCAGGTCGGCGCCGATCTCCGCGGCGCGGTGCGGGGTCAGCGGCCGCTCGGCGAGCAGTGCGGACAGCGGGCGGGCGGTGAGGAGTTCGCCGACGATCCACAGGCTGCCGTCCTGGGCGAAGACGTCGAAGACCTGCTCCAGCCGGGGATGGTCGGGGAGCTGCGCCACGGTCGTGGCGGCCTGCAGTGCACGGCGTACGGCCGGGTCGCGGGGGCTGCGGTCGGCCACCCCCGTCGCCCGGAAGCCGCCGAAGCGGCCGCCGCCGCTCCACTCGCCGGGACCGGCCGGGCCCGCGCCCACCGCCTCCGCTTCGAGCACCTCGGCCTCCACGACCTCGGGCAGCGGTACCTGACGGACCAGCACCTCCTGCCCGCTGAACGTGTCGAACGCCCGGGACTCGGTGAAGTCGTCGTCGCCGAGGGGGCGCACGGGCAGGCGGTAGCGCTCGGCGAGCACTCGCCCTGCGTACTCGTCCACGACGCCTCCCCGCAGCGCGTGCTGTGTTACCGCCCCGCCTCCGCCACCCTCCGGCACGGGCGCCGTCGGTCACTTCCGGTCGCGTTCCCACCGAATGCGGATGCGTACGGTCTTCGGTGTCTCACGATACGTGCCCGGGCCGGACGGTGCGCCCGCCCGGCCCGTTGATGCGTCCGTCCGCGCCTCTCACCGGCCCGGGTCCGCTCAGTCCTTCACCGCGAAGGTCTTGAACGCGGTGGCGATGACCTGCTGGCACTCCTTGCCCGACCAGCTGTCCGCCTTGCAGGTGATCATGATGGCGTAGCCGTGGTCGTCGTCGGCCCGGAAGCCGCGGTTGAGGACCCGTACCTTCTCGCCGTCCTGGGTGCGGGTGAACGACCAGTCGGCGACCGTCGGATAGCCCCGCCACTTCACCGTCTTGATGCCGATGAGGTGGTAGTCGTCGCTGGACCCGCGCACGCTCGGCTCCAGGCTGCGCCAGGCGGCCGCGGCGTCCTTGCCGGGCTTGGCGTTGTAGTCGACCTGGACGCGGGGGAAGCCGTCGCCCGAGGCGCTGTATATGGCGCCGGAGCCCTGCCCTGCGGTGCCGGTCTGCCGGAATCCCTTGGGCATGGCCATACGGAAGTGGAACGTGCCGTTGGTCTTCTGGGCGTAGCCGTCCGGCAGCTTCGCGCCGCCCTTCCCGCCGCCGCCACCGCCGTTGCCGTCCGCGCCGCCCTTGTCGCCGGCCTGGTCGGCGCTCGGCGCCGGGCCCGGCTGGCCGGGGCCGTCGCTGTTCGCGTCGTCCCCCTTCGCGTCGTCACCGTTCGCGTCGTCACCGTTCGCGTCGGCCGCGTCGGTCGAGGGCTTGGTGCGGGCCGCGGAGGACCCCTTGCCGTCCTTGCCCGAAGAACCGCTGCCCTTCGTGCCGGTGTCGTCGCCGCCGAGGGAGAGCGCCAGGACCGTGCCCAGCACCGCGAGGACGACGACCACGGCCACGGTGATCAGGGTGCGGCGCGGGACGACATCGGTCAGCGACGCACGCGGGGCGGACGGGCGGTCCCCGTCGCCGGGTCTGGAGTCCGCCCGGGCCGCGGCCGCGGCGGCGGCGTTGCGCACGGACTTGAGGGCGGCGCGCACCCGCTCCTTGGCGGCCTCGCCGTCGAAGCCGGGGCGGCCACCGGACGGCCGGTCCGCCGCCGTGCCGCCCTCGGCCGGCCGCTGCGTCGCGACCGCGGCGGGCTTCTGCTCCGGCCGGGCCGGCGCCTTCGCGGACGCACCGGCGGACGCGGTGGCCCCGGCCGCACCGGACGCCGCGGCCGGCGCGGCGGCCGGCTTCTCCTTCGGCTTGCGCTGCGGCCGCGCCGGGGCACCGCTCTTGGCGGCCTTCGGCTTGGGGGCGGCCTTGGTCTTCGGCGCGTCCTTCGGCCTGGCCGGGGTGCGTTCGCCGGGCACGGTCGGCAGCGCCATCGCCCGGGTCGCGTCCATCGGCGGCTCGGTCTTCTCCGGCGCGTGGATGACGTCCAGCAGCATCGACCGCGCACCGGCGTCGTCCAGCCGGGCCTGCGGGTCCTTCACCAGCAGCCCGAAGATGACCTCCTCCAGCGCACCGGCACTCTTCGGCGGCTCGACCGGCTCGGTCATCACGGCGGTGAGCGTGGCGATCGCCGAGCCCTTGTCGTAGGGCGGCACGCCCTCGACACAGGCGTACAGCAGGCCGCCCAGCGACCACAGGTCGGCCGGCGGGCCGGGCTTCTGGCCGCGGGCGCGCTCGGGGGAGATGTAGGAGGGCGCGCCGACGAGCATGCCGGTCGAGGTCACCGAGGGGTCGCCCTCGACCTGGGCGATGCCGAAGTCGGTGAGCACGACCCGGCCGTCGTCGGACATCAGGACGTTGGACGGCTTCACATCGCGGTGCAGGATGCCGGCGTCGTGCGCGGCGCGCAGCACGTCGAGCACGGCGAGGCCGACCTCGGCGGCGCGGCGCGGCGTCAGCGGGCCGTCGTCCCGTACGACCTCGGCGAGCGAGCGGCCCTCGACCAGCTCCATCACGATCCACGGCCGGTCGTCCTCGTCGACCACGTCGTAGACCGTCACCGCGCCGTTGTTCCGGATCCGGGCGATCGCCTTGGCCTCGCGCAGCGTGCGGGTGATCAGCCGGCGCTTCTCGTCCTCCTCGACCCCGCCCGGGAAGCGCAGTTCCTTGACTGCGACCGTACGGCCCAGGACCTCGTCGCGTGCCCGCCAGACGGTGCCCATGCCACCCCGGCCGAGAACATCGGCGAGCCGGTACCGGCCGGCGAGCAGCCTGCCCTCCTTGCCGTCCATCTCGACCTCGTCGCCCACTGAATCCCCTCGGCAATCCAGCCGAGTTGGCAGCCTTGACATCGCATCGATCGCCAAACTGACCCAACTCGGACAACCCACCCTGGCAGAGCCTTCATTCTCCCTCATCCGCGGCCGTGCGGAAGGCCCGGGTCGGTGCCGGGCGGCACCGCGTACCCGTCATGATGGCCCCGACGAACGGGAGTCCCGATGACGATGCGTCCGCCCGGGCCGGCCGTGGCGGCGGCGCTGGCCGCAGTGGCCGCACTGGCCCTGCCGACCTGCGCGGGCCGGCCGGCCACCACCCGTGTGCCGCCGGCGGGAAGCGTCGCCCGGCCGCCGGCCACCACGGTGCCCGCACTGCACCGGCTGGTCGCGGACGGCGCCCCGGGCGCGGCCTCGCTCATCACCCGCGCCGGCCGGTTCCCCGCCCCGCGCTTCTCCACGGCCGGCTACGCCGATCTGCGCAGCCGGCGCCGGATGACCGCGGCGGACCACTTCCGGGCCGGCAGCCTCACCAAGCCCCTGGTGGCGACGGTCGTCCTGCAGCTCGTCGCCGAGCGGCGGCTGCGCCTGAGTGATCCGGCGGCCGCCCACCTCCCGCCGGGCGTCCCGGTCACCGCCGGCCACGGCGGTGTCGACCTGCGGAACGTGACGGTCCACCAGCTGCTCGACCACACCAGCGGCCTGTTCAACTACACCCAGGACCCGTGGCTCGCCCGCCGCTTCTCCGGCCCCGACTTCGCCGCGCACCGCTACGACAGCCACACCCCGGCCGAACTCCTGCGGATCGCCCTCCACCACCCGCCGGTGGCCGCACCCGGCGCCCGTTACGCCTACTCCAACACCAACTACCTGGTGCTCGGCCTGATCATCCGGGCGGTCACCGGCCACCCGTACGCCGCCGAGATCCGCCGCCGCATCCTCCTCCCGGCCGGGCTCGGCCACACCTCGTTCCCCGGCACCGACCCGGCGCTGCCGTCACCGCACGGCCGCGCGTACTCCCGGATCGGCGACCGGCGGGTGGACGCCACCTCGCTGGACCCCAGCCGGGCCGGCGCGGCCGGGGAGATGGTCACCACCCTGGGCGACCTCAACCGGTTCTTCTCCGCCCTGCTCGGCGGGAAGTTCCTGCCGCCGCGCCAGATGGCCGCCATACGCAGCGAGCGGCACACCGGCGGCACCTACGGCCTCGGCCTCTACGCGACCCGGCTGCCCTGCGGGGTGACGGTCTGGGGCCACAACGGCGACATCAACGGGTCCTTCGCACAGTCCGCGGGCACCGTCGGCGGACGACACGTCGTCAGCTACCGCGTGAACACGGACGACCGGCTGGACCCGGCCGACACGACCGCGGTGCTGAGCGCCGAGTTCTGCGCCCCCACATAGGACACCCAACAAATAAGGGGATCACGCAGCCGGCCACAGCCTGCGGGGCTACAGCGGCACGATGTCCGGTGCCCCCAGCCGCGCCGCATCCGCCGTCAGATCGTCCGGCTGGCGCTGCGATTCGCGTTCCGCCTCGACCCGCTTGCGGTAGTGGGTGATCTCCTTCTCGACCTGGTCGTCGTCCCAGCCGAGCGCCGGCGCCATCAACTCGGCCACCTCGCGGGCGCAGCGGGTCCCGCGGTCGAAGGTCTCGATCGAGATCCGGGTCCGGCGGGTCAGCACGTCGTCGAGGTGGCGCGCCCCCTCGTGCGTACAGGCGTAGACCGCCTCGGCGCGCAGATAGTCGTCCGCGCCGGTCAGTGGTTCGCCCAGTGAAGGATTGCCCACCACGAGCTCCAGCAGTTCCTCGGTGAGCGCGCCGTACCGGTTGAGCAGGTGCTCGATCCGCGCCACGTGCAGTCCGGTGCGGGCCGCGATCCGGGCCCGGGCGTTCCACAGCGCCTTGTACCCCTCGGCCCCGACCAGCGGCACCTCCTCGGTGACGCACTCCGCGACCCGCTGGTCCAGCCCGTGCACCGCCTCGTCGACGGCGTCCTTGGCCATCACCCGGTACGTCGTGTACTTGCCGCCGGCGACCACCACCAGGCCCGGCACCGGATGCGCGACCGTGTGCTCCCGCGACAGCTTGCTGGTGGCGTCCGACTCCCCCGCCAGCAGCGGCCGCAGCCCGGCATAGACCCCCTCGACGTCGTCCCTGGTCAGCGGGGTGGCGAGGACCGCGTTCACATGCTCCAGCAGATAGTCGATGTCCGCGCTGGACGCCGCCGGGTGCGCCTTGTCCAGGTCCCAGTCGGTGTCCGTGGTGCCCACGATCCAGTGCCGGCCCCAGGGGATGACGAACAGCACGCTCTTCTCGGTCCGCAGGATCAGCCCGGTCGTCGAGTGGATGCGGTCCTTGGGAACGACCAGGTGGATCCCCTTCGAGGCCCGCACGTGGAACTGCCCGCGCTCCCCGATCAGCGCCTGGGTGTCGTCCGTCCACACCCCGGTGGCATTGACGATCTGCCGCGCCCGGACGTCGTACTCCCGGCCGCCCTCGACGTCCTGCACCCGCGCGCCGACCACCCGTTCGCCCTCGCGCAGAAAGCCCACCACCCGCGCCCGGTTGGCGGCGTGCGCGCCGTACGCCGCCGCGGTCCGCACCAGGGTCGCGACGTACCGCGCGTCGTCCATCTGCGCGTCGTAGTACTGCAACGCGCCCACCAGCGCGTCCTTCTTCAGGCACGGCGCGACCCGCAGCGCCTTCTTGAGCGACAGGTGCCGGTGGACCGGCAGCCCGCGGCCGTGCCCCGACGACACCGACATCCCGTCGTACAACGCCACACCGGAGCCCGCGTACCAGCGCTCCCAGAACTTGTGCTGCAGCGGATACAGGAACGGCACCGGCTTGACCAGGTGCGGCGCCAGCCGCTCCAGCAGCAGCCCACGCTCCTTCAGCGCCTCCCGCACCAGCGCGAAGTCCAGCATCTCCAGATACCGCAGACCGCCGTGGATCAGCTTGCTCGACCGGCTGGAGGTGCCGGAGGCCCAGTCCCGGGACTCGACCAGTCCGGTGTCCAGTCCGCGGGTCGCCGCGTCGAGCGCGGTCCCCGCGCCGACGACCCCGCCCCCGACCACGAGAACGTCCAGCTCCCGCTCCGCCATTCGGGCGAGCGCCTCGGCCCGCTGTGCCGGTCCCAGTATCGCTGTCCTCACCGCTGCCTCCCGCTGTGGTCGGGGCCACCGTGACCGGGGCCCCGCCCCGTCCGTCGATTCTGACCGCGCTCCTTGCCGCTATCCCCCCTCACCCACACGGCAACACCCCGGCCACCTTGATCCCTCAATCCCCATTCTGGGCCAAATATCCGCTTAGTCTACTTATGCACTCTTCGCATACGTCATGCACTTCCGCCCCGCACACCACCCGCCACCCCCTCCGCCCGGGAAGGACGGTCGCAGCATGCCCGCAGATCTCGCCGTCATCGGACTCGGTCACCTCGGCCTCCCCCTCGCCCAGGCCGCCACCACCGCCGGCATCGGCACCCTCGGCTACGACCCCGACCCGCACGCCGCCACCGACGGGCCGCTGACCGCCACCGAACTCCGCCGGCTGCTCGCCGCCGGCTTCCGCACCACCGCCGACCCCACCGCCCTCGGCCGGGTCCGCACCGCCGTCATCTGCGCCCCCACCCCGCTCGGCGAGGACCGCGCCCTGGACCTCTCCGCCGTCGCCGGCGCCGCCCGCACCCTGGCCGCACAACTACGGCCGCACACCACGGTGATCCTGGAATCCAGCGCGTACCCGGGCACCACCGAGGAATTCCTGCGCCCGCTTCTCGAAGCGGGCTCCGGCCTCACCGCCGGCCGCGACTTCCACCTCGCCTACTCGCCCGGCCGCCACGACCCCGGCAACCGCACCCACCACTACGCCAACACGCCCAAGGTCATCGGCGGCCTCACCCCCGCCTGCACCGAGGCCGCCGCCACCTTCTACGGCCGGCTCACCGACAAGGTCGTCCGCGCCCGCGGCCCCCGCGAGGCGGAAACCGCAAAGCTCCTCGAAACGAACTACCGCCACGTCAACATCGCCCTGATGAACGAGATGGCGGTCTTCTGCCACGACATCGGCGTCGACCTGTGGGACGTCATCCGCTGCGCGGAAACCAAACCCTTCGGCTTCCAGTCCTTCCGCCCCGGCCCCGGCGTAGGCGGCCACGCCCCCGCAGTAGACCCCAACTCCCTTACCGAACGGGGAGGTTCACCGTCCCCCCTCCTCCCCCTCCCCATCCCGCTCCGCATGGTCGAACTCGCCCAAGAGGTCAACGGCCGGATGCCGCACTACGTCATCCAGCGCTGCGCCACCCTCCTCAACGAACACGGCAAGTCCGCCCGCGGCGCCCGCATCCTCCTGCTGGGCGTCACCTACAAACCCGACGTCGCCGACCAGACCGGCTCCCCCGCCTGGGAGATCGCCGCCCGCCTCCGCGAACTCGGCGCCCACGTCACGTACCACGACCCGCACGTCCCCCACTGGACCGTCCACGGCCGCCCGGTCCCGCGCGCCGACTCCCTCTACGACGCCGCCTCCGCCGCCGACCTGACCCTCCTCCTCCAGCCCCACCGCACCTACGACCTCCAGGGCCTGTCGGTAAAGGCCCAGCTGCTGCTGGACACGAGGGGCACCACACCCACGGGGGCGGCGCACCGGCTGTGAAGGGGGCGCACACCGCGGCCCGAACTCCGCAGCTGGTGGCACCCGGCGCGCAGCACGGGTACCTTACGGAAACAGGTGGAGCCCACCGCAGCGGGTACTGCGGCAGGCTCCTGGATGGATCACGGAGTGTCCGCCCCTAGCCTTTCTGGGGGCGGCCGCTCACCATCACCGCAACAGGTGGAGCCCACCGCAGCCGGTACTGCGGCAGGCTCCTGGATGGATCACGGAGTGTCCGCCCCTAAGCCTTTTGGGGGCGGCCGCTCACCATCCGAAAATCCGCAAGATCCACCTCCTCCGGCACTTCACCATCCGAAGACGGATCCGGTCCCAGCGGGTGGGCTTGCGGTGACGTCCCATGGGCGTCGCCCCCTTCCACAACACCGCCCAGTAGCCCGGTGGGACGGTCCGTCGGAAATCGGGCCGGGCCCCGAGGGCCGGGGTCCGGAACCAAGTCCTTGGAAGGGGGCGCTCCCGAAAGGCCGGGGCGCCACGTGAACGCTATCGGGCCCGGCCCCGCCGATCGGCCCGCATATGCCGCGAAGACAACCGTGCGCCCCCGCATCGCACAAGGCGCCCCCGGCCGAAGGCAGTTGGGCATGCGAAAGGGCCGGTCACCCACCAGGATGACCGGCCTTTCGTACGTGCCCTGACGTGCCCTACGGACTACCGCACGGACTACCGCCGCGGCGCGACCGTGACCTCGACGCGCTGGAATTCCTTCAGCTCCGAGTAGCCGGTGGTCGCCATCGCCCGGCGCAGCGCGCCGAAGAAGTTCATCGAACCGTCCGGCGTGTGCGAGGGGCCGAGGAGGATCTCCTCGGTCGTGCCGACCGCACCCAGGTCCATCCGCTTGCCGCGCGGCACGTCCTCGTGGACCGCCTCCATGCCCCAGTGGTGGCCGCGGCCCGGCGCGTCGGTCGCGCGGGCGAGCGGGGAGCCCATCATCACCGCGTCCGCGCCGCAGGCGATCGCCTTGGGCAGGTCGCCGGACCAGCCCACGCCGCCGTCGGCGATGACGTGGACGTAACGGCCGCCGGACTCGTCCATGTAGTCACGACGGGCGGCCGCGACATCGGCGACCGCGGTCGCCATCGGGACCTGGATGCCCAGGACGTTACGGGTGGTGTGCGCAGCGCCGCCGCCGAAGCCGACCAGCACGCCGGCCGCGCCGGTGCGCATCAGGTGCAGGGCCGCGGTGTACGTGGCGCAGCCGCCGACGATCACCGGGACGTCCAGCTCGTAGATGAACTGCTTGAGGTTCAGCGGTTCGGCCGCGCTCGACACGTGCTCCGCCGACACCGTCGTGCCGCGGATGACGAAGATGTCCACTCCGGCGTCCACGACGGCCTTGGAGAACTGCGCGGTGCGCTGCGGCGACAGCGCCGCGGCGGTGACCACGCCCGCGTCGCGCACCTCCTTGATCCGCTGGCCGATCAGCTCTTCCTTGATCGGGGCGGCGTAGATCTCCTGGAGCCGGCGGGTCGCGTCGGCCTCGTCGAGCTCGGCGATCTCGGCGAGCAGCGGCTCCGGGTCCTCGTAGCGGGTCCACAGGCCTTCGAGGTTGAGGACGCCCAGGCCGCCCAGCTCACCGATGCGGATGGCGGTCTGCGGGGAGACCACCGAGTCCATGGGTGCCGCCAGGAACGGCAGCTCGAAGCGGTAGGCGTCGATCTGCCAGGCGATCGAGACCTCCTTCGGGTCGCGGGTGCGGCGACTGGGTACGACGGCGATGTCGTCGAATGCGTATGCCCGGCGGCCGCGCTTGCCGCGCCCGATCTCGATCTCAGTCACGTGTGTGGCCTTTCCTTCTACGTCTGCGTCTCCAGTATCCCCGACGCACCGGAGCCCGCGGCCGGGGTGCGGCCGCGGGCTCACGGTAGGGGCCTACGGGGCCCGGGGCTACCTGCGGGTGTCAGCGCCGGGAGTAGTTCGGCGCCTCGGTGACCATCTGGACGTCGTGCGGGTGGCTCTCCTTCAGGCCCGCGGCGGTGATCCGGACGAACCGGCCCTTCTCCTTGAGCTCGGGGATGTCGGCGGAGCCCACGTAGCCCATCGAGGCGCGCAGACCGCCGACGAGCTGGTGGGCGACCGAGGCGAGCGGGCCGCGGTAGGGGACCTGGCCCTCGATGCCCTCGGGCACCAGCTTGTCCTCGGAGAGGACGTTGTCCTGGAAGTAGCGGTCCTTGGAGAAGGACCGGCCCTGGCCGCGGGACTGCATCGCGCCCAGCGAGCCCATGCCGCGGTACGACTTGAACTGCTTGCCGTTGATGAAGACCATCTCGCCCGGCGACTCCTCGCAGCCGGCCAGCAGCGAGCCCAGCATGACGGTGTCCGCACCGGCCGCGATGGCCTTGGCGATGTCGCCGGAGAACTGCAGGCCGCCGTCGCCGATCAGCGGGACGCCCGCGGCGTTCGCCGCCTGCGCCGCCTCGTAGATCGCGGTGACCTGCGGCACGCCGACACCGGCCACGACCCGGGTCGTGCAGATCGAGCCGGGGCCGACGCCGACCTTGATGCCGTCCGCGCCGGCGTCGATCAGGGCCTGGGCGCCGTCGCGGGTGGCGACGTTGCCGCCGACCACGTCGACGCTGATGTTGGACTTGATCTTGGCGATCATGTCGAGGATGCCGCGGGAGTGGCCGTGCGCACTGTCCACGACGAGGAAGTCGGCACCGGCCTCGACCAGCGCCTGCGCCCGCTCGTACGCGGCGTCACCGACACCCACCGCCGCACCGACGACCAGCCGGCCCTCGGCGTCCTTGGCGGCGTTCGGGTACTTCTCGGCCTTCACGAAGTCCTTGACCGTGATCAGGCCCTTGAGCACGCCCTCGTCGTCGACCAGCGGCAGCTTCTCGATCTTGTGGCGACGCAGCAGCTCGATGGCGTCGTCACCGGAGATCCCGACCTTGCCGGTGACCAGCGGCATCGGGGTCATGACCTCGCGGACCTGCCGGCGGCGGTCCATCTCGAAGGCCATGTCGCGGTTGGTCACGATGCCCAGCAGCTTGCCCGCGGCGTCGGTGACCGGCACACCGCTGATGCGGAACTTGGCACACAGCGCGTCGGCCTCGGCGAGGTCGGCGTCCGGACGGACCGTGATCGGGTCGGTGACCATGCCGGACTCGGAGCGCTTGACCAGGTCGACCTGGTTGGCCTGGTCCTCGATGGACAGATTGCGGTGGAGCACGCCCGCGCCGCCCTGCCGCGCCATGGCGATGGCCATCCGCGCCTCGGTGACCTTGTCCATCGCCGCGGAGAGCAGCGGGATGTTCACCGTGACGTTGCGCGAGACCCGGGACGCGGTGCTCACCGCGTTGGGCAGCACCTCCGACGCGCCGGGCAACAGCAGCACGTCGTCGTATGTCAGCCCGAGCATGGCGAATTTGGCGGGCATACCGTCGACGTTGTCACTCATGACACCTTCCCCAATGCTCTTGCCTCAGCGCGGACTCCCATGCTAACGGCCTATGGGGGTGGCCCATTCCACGAGCGATGAGGGCCTCGTCACTTGTACTTTCCTACGGCGACTTCACGTCACCTGAGGGCTACTGCTCGGCGAGCGCCCGCAGCCGGCTCAGCGCGCGGTGCTGGGCGACCCGCACGGCACCGGGCGACATCCCCAGCATCTGCCCGGTCTCCTCGGCAGTCAGCCCGACCGCCACCCGCAGCAGCACCAGCTCGCGCTGGTTCTCCGGAAGGTTGGCCAGCAGCTTCTTGGCCCACTCGGCATCACTGCTCAGCAGCGCCCGCTCCTCGGGACCGAGGGAGTCGTCGGGCTGCTCGGGCATCTCGTCGGACGGCACGGCCGTGCTGCCCGGGTGGCGCATCGCGGCCCGCTGCAGGTCGGCGACCTTGTGGCCGGCGATGGCGAAGACGAACGCCTCGAAGGGCTTGCCGGTGTCGCGGTAGCGCGGCAGCGCGCAGAGCACCGCGACACACACCTCCTGCGCCAGGTCCTCGACGAAGTGCCGGGCATCGCCGGGCAGCCGGGACAGCCGGGTGCGGCAGTAGCGCAGGGCAAGGGGGTGGACATGGGCCAGCAGGTCATGGGTGGCCCGCTGGTCCCCCTCGACGGCGCGTGCGACGAGATCGCCGATCTCCTGCTTCCCGTCGTCGCGCATCGGTCCATGGTGCCTTGGCGCCGCACGGTCCGCGGCACCAGGTCCGTAGTTGTGCACTGAAGCGTTATGAGCGGCAGGTGCGCCGGCAGTCATCTCCCGCGCCCTCCCCTCGTGCCCGAGCGGCCCGTCCCCGAGGAACTCCATACCTCAAGGATGCGGCACCGCGCGGCGAATCGGACCGCCGTCGGCGACCGGGGCATGCGGGGCACCATGCCGCCCCGCCCGCCACAGGGCGGGCGGGGATCTTCACTCCCCCGCATCGCTGCACGTCACAACGCCTTAGCGGACCAGTCCCCAGCGGAAGCCGAGCGCCACCGCATGGGCCCGGTCGGAGGCGCCCAGTTTCTTGAACAGCCGCCGGGCGTGCGTCTTGACCGTGTCTTCCGACAGGAAGAGCTCACGGCCGATCTCGGCGTTCGAACGGCCGTGACTCATGCCCTCCAGCACCTGGATCTCGCGCGCGGTGAGCGTCGGCGCGGCACCCATCTCGGCGGACCGCAGCCGGCGCGGGGCGAGCCGCCACGTCGGGTCGGCGAGCGCCTGGGTCACCGTCGCCCGCAGCTCGGCGCGCGAGGCGTCCTTGTGCAGATAGCCACGGGCCCCGGCGGCGACCGCGAGCGCGACGCCGTCGAGGTCCTCGGCCACCGTGAGCATGATGATCCGGGCGCCCGGGTCCGCGGACAGCAGCCGGCGCACGGTCTCGACACCGCCGAGCCCGGGCATCCGTACGTCCATCAGAATCAGGTCCGAGCGATCGGCACCCCAGCGGCGGAGGACTTCCTCGCCGTTGGCCGCGGTCGTCACACGCTCGACGCCGGGCACGGTCGCAACCGCCCGACGGAGCGCCTCTCGGGCAAGCGGGGAGTCGTCGCAGACGAGGACGGATGTCATGACCGCCCTCCGCAGCTGATGCGCGTCACCTTGAGCCTCCAGGCTGGTACGTATCGTCACCTGTGCGATTGACGGCCGCCTCGGACACCTGCCCGAGGGCTACCTCTGCCAATCGCCTCCGCACACTCAACGACGGTCACCCGAAAGAGTTACGGCTTCGGCGACCGAGTTCAGCACGCTCCGTGAGGAGCCGGATACGCAGACGACTCATCGGGCGACCGGCATCCGCGCGTGCACCCTATGCCCTATTTGGCTCCCTTTCTTCCATTTTTGCGTTGACTATGACTAGATTCGCAATGAGTCATATTTACATCTACTTCGACAGTAGATGTACGGTCGTGAGCACCGAGCCCGAATCCGCATCGCTTCGAGGGGACAAGCAATGGCAGATTTCTCCCGCCTCCCGGGCCCGAACGCAGATCTTTGGGACTGGCAGTTGCTGGCCGCCTGCCGCGGCGTGGACAGCTCACTCTTCTTCCACCCCGAGGGCGAGCGCGGAGCGGCTCGCAGCGCGCGTGAGACATCGGCGAAAGAGGTATGCATGCGCTGCCCCGTGCGGGCCGAGTGCGCGGCGCATGCGCTGGCCGTCCGTGAGCCCTACGGGGTGTGGGGCGGTCTGACCGAGGACGAACGCGAGGAACTGATGGGCCGGGCCCGCCACCGCCTGGTCCCCGCGAACTCGATGACGGGCCGGCCGGGGGCGCCCGGCCACTGAGGAGAAGGACGCGCGGAGCTCGGGAAGAAACGTTCCTGCAGGGGAGCCCTGAGGGGATCGTTCGTGCGGGGACGAGGTCATGCCTGCGATGCGGCGGCGGGACCTGCCTGTGGTGGGGCGGCGGGGTTGGGGAGGGAATCGGGGTCGGGTTCAGGGAGGGGATCAGGTTCGGGTTCAGTTTCGGGATCAGGGGCGGGATCGGTTTCTGCGTGCGGGCAGCTGCGGCTTGCGCGGCGTTCGGCGTGTGCGTGGGGTCGGTGTCGGCGTCGGTGTCCCGGGGGTCGGCTTGCCCCCGCGGGTGGTGGGGGTGGGCGTCCGCCTGGTCGCGTCCGCTCGCCCGCTTACGTCCGTCCGTCTGCTTACATCCGCCCGTTTGCCTGCGTCCGCCCGTCCGTTTGCGGCCGCCCGTCCGTTTGCCTGCGTCCGCCTGTCCGCTTGCGTCCGCCTGTCCGCTTGCGGCCGCCCGTCTGATTGTGTCCGCCGGTCCGCTTTCGTGCTGGGGCGCTCAGTGGGCCGCGGCGTTCACCAGCTGGTCGAGCATGGCCTCGACGGCGGGGACCTGGGCCAGGTCCGGCAGGGTGAGGGCGACGATCTCCCGGTGTACGGCGGGTTCCATCCGGATCGCGGTGGCTCCCTTGGGACGTACCGACGCGAGGGTCAGCTCGGGCAGCGCGGCGACCCCCAGCCCCGCTCCGACCAGGCCGATCACGGCCGGGTAGTCGTCCGTCGCGAAGTCGATGCGGGGCGTGAAGCCGGCGCTCTCGCAGACCTCCACCAGATGCCGGCGGCAGCGCGGGCAGCCCGCGATCCACGGCTCGTCGGCCAGGTCGGTGAAGCGCGCACGGCCGGCCCTCGCCAGCCGGTGGCCGTCCGGGACCAGGCCGATCAGCCGGTCCGCCAGGATCGGCCGCACCACCAGGTCGCCCCACTCCGCACCGGCCGCCGGGTCCGCCCCGCGCACCTCCGGGTACCGGAACGCCAGGGCGATCTCGCAGTCGCCGTTGCGCAGCATCTCGATCGAGCGCGGCGGCTCCGCCTCCACCAGCGAGACCCGGGTGCCGGGGTGGGCGGCGCGCATCTTCGCCAGGGCGGTCGGCACCAGCGTCGAACTGCCCGAGGGGAACGACACCAGCCGCACCCGCCCGGCCCGGAGGCCGGCGATGGCCGCGACCTCCTCCTCGGCGGCGGTCAGCCCGGCCAGGATGCCGACCGCATGCCGTACGAGTGCCTCGCCGGCCTGCGTCAGCCGCATCTCGCGACCCGCCCGGACCAGCAGCGGGGTCCCGGCGGACTGCTCCAGCGCCTTCATCTGCTGGCTGATGGCCGGCTGGGTGCAGCCCAGCTCCCGCGCCGCGCCGGAGAACGAGCCTGTCCTGGCGACGGCGCGCAGCACGCGGAGGTGACGGGCCTCGATCATGTTTCGAGCATAAGCGGGTCTTGGGTTGATCAGGAAAAACCGGTCGGTTGCTTTGAGGCACCGGGCGCATGCGTGGAGGCACGGGGGCGGGGCCGGGGGCCGGGATCACCGCACGGTGCACGGAGCGGGCATCGGAAGCTCGGGGGCGCGCGGAGTGTGCGGGGCGTGCCGGGGCGAATTGCGGTCACCCTGGTGTAGGGACCGCATCCTGCCGCCGCGACCGGGCATCGGAGCTCCGTATGAAGCTGCTGACCGTGAACTTGGGACACCGCACCCCGTACGCGCACGCCGCCGTCGAGGCCGGCACGGGCATCTTCAAACGGCCCGTGGACGGCCCGGTGACGGTCCGCGCCCCCGGGCCGAGGGGCGTCGGCGGCAGTGGGCTGACCGGTGACACGGTGGTCGACCGTCGCCACCACGGCGGCGACGACAAGGCCGTGTACGCGTACGCCCGCGAGGACCTGGACGTCTGGCAGCACGAACTGGGCCGCGCGCTGCCCAACGGGCTCTTCGGGGAGAACCTCACCACTTGGGGGGTCGAGGTCACCCACGCCCGCATCGGTGAACGCTGGCGGATCGGCCACCACGTCCTGCTGGAGGTGTCGGCGCCGCGGGTCCCCTGCCGTACGTTCCAGGGGCGGATGGGAGAGCCCCGCTGGATGAAGCGGTTCATCGGGGCCGCGGTGCCCGGCGCGTACCTCCGGGTGATCGAGCCGGGCCAGATCCGCGCCGGGGACCGAGTCCGGCGGGAGCACCGCCCGGACCATGAGGTGACCGTCCGGACGGTGTTCCGGGCGCTGACCGGCCGGCGGGAGCTGCTGCCGCAACTGCTGGACGCGGGCGAGGCGCTCCCGGAGGAGACCCGCCGGCAGGTGGCGAAGTACCTGGAGCGCGCATGAGACCTGTGGGCCGGTGGGGCCCCGCGGGACCGGTGCCACCTCGGGGCCGTTGCCACCCTCGGGACCGGTGCCACCCGCGGGCCGGGACGGAGCGGCAGGAGCTGCCGCGCGGTGGGGGTTGGGGCTCCGGTGGCGGGAGCTGGGGCTCCGGTAGCGAGGGTTGGGGCTCCGGTGGCGGGGGTTGGGGCTCCGGTGGCGCGCTCCGGGCGGATAGCGTGCCGGTATGACGACTGCATTGATCACGGGAGCGACGGCGGGCATCGGCGCGGCGTTCGCCCGGCGGCTGGCGAGCGACGGCCACAGCGTGGTGCTGGTGGCCCGCGACGAGAAGCGACTGCACGAGCAGGCCACCGAGTTGCACGACCGGCACGGCATCGAGGCGGAGGTGCTCAGCGCCGACCTGTCGACGGACGACGGCATCGCGGCGGTCGAGGCGCGGCTCTCGGACGCCAAACACCCGGTGGATCTGCTGGTGAACAACGCCGGTTTCGGCAACAAGGGCGAGTACCTCGAAGTCCCGATGGCCGACGAACTGACGATGCTGAAGGTGCACTGCGAGGCGGTGCTGCGGCTCACCACCGCCGGCGTACGCGGGATGCGGGACCGGCGGCGCGGTGCGGTGGTCAACGTGGCCTCGGTGGCGGCGTTCGTGCCGCGCGGCACCTACGGCGCGAGCAAGGCGTGGGTGGTGCAGTTCACGCAGGGCGCGGCGCGCGACCTGGCGGGCAGCGGGGTGCGACTGATGGCGCTGTGCCCCGGCTTCGTACGGACCGAGTTCCACCAGCGGGCCGGGATGGGCACGGACAACATTCCCGGCTGGATGTGGCTGGACGCCGACAAGCTGGTCGACGCGGCGATGAAGGACCTCATGCGCGGCAAGTCCCTGTCGATCCCCGACCCCCGCTACAAGGCCCTCATGGGCGCGGTGAAGCTGGCGCCGCGGGGGGTGCTGGGGGGTCTTACGTCGCGGACGGGGCGGAAGTACGGGCCTCGCTGACGCTTGGTTTTCCGCCCACGTACTTGGGTGTCCCGCCGCGGTTGTTGCTCGCGGTTGCGCTTGGCGGCGCCCCCGCACGTAGCCGTCTGTCCCGCCGTCGGGCTTGTTCGCCGTTGCGCTTCGCGGCGCCGCGTACATGGCTGTCTTTCCCGCCGCGGAGCGTCTCGCCGTTGCGCCTGCGGCGGGCTGGGTTTGTGGTGGGTGCGGTGACGGGCCTCCGGGGCCGGTTGTGTGGACTGCTGTCGCTTTACGTCCACACAACCGGCC
>NZ_JBEZMM010000078.1:0-26693 GCF_040652715.1 Streptomyces sp. NPDC048196
TCCACGAACAAGGCCCCGGAGGTCCGTCACCGCACCCAACAACAACCCAGCCCGCCGCAGGCGCAACGGCGAACAACACCCGCGGCGCCGCAGACAGCCACGTGCGGCGGCGCCGCAAAGCGCAACGGCGAGCAACAACCGCGGCGGGACGGCCAACTACGTGGGAAAAAGGCGTCAGCAAATACGCGGCAACTGCTCCCCCAGCGGCAGGTCCACCACCCGGGTGCCCCCCAGGGGCGTGCGGGCCACGACCATGCCGGGGTGGGTGGCCACGGCCTCGCCGATGATCGCCGCGCTCGCGCCCAACGGGTGCCTCCGCATCGCGTCCAGTACCGCGTCGGCGTGTTCGCGCGGGACGAAGGCCACGAGCTTGCCCTCGTTGGCGACGTACATCGGGTCCAGCCCGAGGATGGCGCAGGCGTTGGCGACCGCGGGCGGTACCGGGACGGCGCGTTCCTCGATGACGATGCCGGTGCAGGACGCGGAGGCGATCTCACACAGCGCCGCGGCCAGGCCGCCGCGGGTGGGGTCGCGCAGGACGTGCAGGTCGGGGGTGACCGCCAGCATGGTCTCGACGAGTCCGCCGAGCGCCGCGCAGTCGCTCTCGATCTCCACGCCGAACTCCAGGCCCTCGCGGACGCTCATGATGGCCACGCCGTGCACGCCGATGTCGCCGCTGACGATCACCACGTCACCGGGGACGACGCGCTGCGGGCGGAGGTCGACGCCTTCCGGGATCAGACCGATGCCGGCGGTGTTGATGTAGACGCCGTCGCCGTGGCCCGCCTCGACGACCTTGGTGTCCCCGGTGGCCACCTCGACCCCGGCGATCCGGGCGGCCGCGCCCATCGCATCGGCGACGCCGGCGACCACCGGCATCTCCACGCCCTCCTCCAGGATGAAGCCGCAGGAGAGGTAGGCGGCCCGGGCGCCGCTCATGGCGAGGTCGTTGACGGTGCCGTTGACGGCGAGGTCGCCGATGCTGCCGCCGGGGAAGAACAGTGGACGGACGACGAAGGAGTCGGTGGAGAACGCCAGGCGGGCGCCGCCCAGGGAGACCGCGGCGGAGTCGCCGAGCTGGGCGAGGACCTCGCCGCCGAAGGCGGGCACGAAGATCTGCTGGACGAGTTCGGCGGAGAGCGCGCCGCCCCCGCCGTGCCCCATGACGACCCGCGGCTGGTCGCGCAGCGGGGTGGGGCAGGTCCAGCCGGAGATGTCGACGGTGGGCAGTCCGCGGTCGGCCGGGGTGGGGGCGTCGGCGGGGGCGTGGGACGCGTGCGACGTCGTCAGCGGGGTGTGCGGGGTGTCAGGCAACGGGGCTCGCCTCCAGCGGGGTGGGCGGGGTGCTGAGTCGGCGGTACAGGTAGTAGGCGGCGCACGCGCCCTCGCTGGAGACCATGGTGGCGCCCAGCGGGGTGCGCGGGGTGCAGGTGGTGCCGAACGCCTCGCACTGGTTCGGCTTGATGAGCCCCTGGAGGACCTCGCCGCTGCGGCAGGCGGCCGGTTCGCGGGTGGTGATGCCGTGGACGGAGAAGCGGTGTTCGGCGTCGAAGTCGCGGTAGCGCTCGGAGAGCCGCCAGCCGCTGGCGGGGATGGTGCCGATGCCGCGCCAGGTGCGGTCGGTGACCTCGAAGACGTCCTTGAGCATGGCCTGCGCGGCGGGGTTGCCCTCGCTGCGGACGGCGCGCGGATAGGCGTTGTCCACGGTGTGTTCGCCGCGCTCCAGTTGGCGCACGGTGCGGCGGATGCCTTCCAGGATGTCCAGGGGTTCGAAGCCGGTGACGACGATCGGGACCCGGAAGCGTTCGGCCAGTGCGGGGTACTCCGCCATGCCCATCACGCTGCACACATGGCCGGCGGCGAGGAACGCCTGGACCCGGCAGCTGGGCGAGTTCATGATCGCCTCGATGGCGGGCGGGACCCGGACGTGCGAGACCAGCATGCTGAAGTTGCGGATGCCGAGCTTGCGGGCCTGATGGACCGTCATGGCGTTGGGCGGGGCGGTGGTCTCGAAGCCGACGCCGAAGAACACCACCTCGCGGTCGGGGTTCTGCTGGGCGGTCTTCAGCGCGTCGAGCGGGGAGTACACCACCCGTACGTCGCCGCCCTCGCCGCGTACCTGGAACAGATCGCGGTCGCTGCCGGGGACCCGGAGCATGTCGCCGAAGGAGCAGAAGATCACGTCCGGGCGGGAGGCGATCTCCAGTGCCTTGTCGATCACCTCCAGCGGTGTGACGCACACCGGGCAGCCCGGCCCGTGGATCAACTCGACCTGTTCCGGGAGGAGTTGGTCGATGCCGTGCCGGATGATGGTGTGTGTCTGGCCGCCGCAGACCTCCATCAGGGCCCACGGCCGGGTCGCCGTGGCCCGGATGTCGTCCAGCAGCCGGCGGGCCAGCTC
Source organism: Streptomyces sp. NPDC048196 (assembly GCF_040652715.1). Lineage (NCBI taxonomy): Bacteria > Bacillati > Actinomycetota > Actinomycetes > Kitasatosporales > Streptomycetaceae > Streptomyces > Streptomyces sp. NPDC048196. The sequence continues at coordinate 2,402 of NZ_JBEZMM010000078.1, forward strand.
GGGGTCCTGGAATTCGTCGATGTACTTCACTTCCGCGCCTCCCGCGCCGTGTCGCCGCCGACGGCCGCAGGTGCGGCGCCCGCCTCCGCGGCCGCCGCCTCCCAGGGGTCGCCGAACTCCTCCTGGAGCAGCCCCAGTTCTTCGAAGAGGGCCAGGGTCTGGCGGGCCGAGTCCTCGTCCAGGCGCTGCAGCGCGAAGCCGACGTGGACGATCGCGTACTCGCCGACCCGGAGGTCGGGGACGTACTCCAGGCACACCTCCTTGACCACTCCGCCGAAGTCGACGGTGGCCATCCGGGTGCCGTCCCGTTCCTCGATGTCCAGTACTTTGCCGGGTACCGCCAGGCACATGGGCCTCTCCTCGTCATCAAGCGTCGTCCGCCGCGACCGCGGCGCCGTTCAGGGCACGCCCACCCCGCCGTGCACGGGTGCGGTGCGCGCCGCCACGACGATCTGGCCGAGCGCCAGGCCCCCGTCGTTGGGCGGGACCCGGCGGTGTCGCAGCACGGTGAAGCCGTCCTGGCCGAGCAGCCGGGCGGCGGCCTCGGCGAGCAGGGTGTTGGCGAACACCCCGCCGGTCAGGACGACGGTCGTCAGGCCCGCGCGTTCCCGGGCCAGCGCGCAGCAGCGCCGTACGAGTCCGGCGACCGCGGTGTGGAAGCGGGCGGCGATCAGTGCCGGTGCGGTGCCGGCCCGGAGGTCCGCGACGACGGCCGTGAGCAGCGGCGCCGGGTCGGCGACGGTGTCGGCGGCCGCGCGGTCCGCCGGGGCGTCGGGGCCGGCGCGCAGGGCGAAGGCGTAACCGGGTGCGGGGTCCTCGCCGGCGGTCAGGGCCGCGGCTTCGAGGGCGAGTGCGGCCTGTGCCTCGTATCCGGCGTGGTGGCAGACGCCGGCCAGGGAGGAGACCGCGTCGAAGAGGCGGCCCATGCTGGAGGTGGGTACGCAGTTGAGGTCGCGTTCGAGCTGCCGGGCGAGCAGCCGCCGTTCGTCGGGCGGGCAGGCGGTGACCGGCGGGAGGTCCGCGGCCCAGTCGATGCCGGCCGCGCGCAGGTGGGCCAGGGCCATCCGGTAGGGGCGGCGTACGGCGGTGTCGCCGCCGGGCAGCGGGACGTAGGCGAGGCGGCCGAAGCGGCGGTAGCCGTCGTAGTCGGCGAGCAGGATCTCGCCGCCCCAGACGGCCTGGTCGTCGCCGTAGCCGGTGCCGTCGAAGGCGACGCCGATGACCGGGTGGCTGCCGTCGAGGCCGTGTTCGGCCATGGCCGCGGCGATGTGGGCGTGATGGTGCTGGACGCGGACCAGCGGACGGCCGTCGGTGTGCCGCTGGGCCCACTGGCCGGAGCGGTAGCCGGGGTGCCGGTCGGCGGCGAGGAGCTGGGGGCGGACCCCGGTGACCGTCTCCAGGTGCGCCTCGGCCCGTTCGAAGGCGAGCTGGGTGGCGAGGTCGTCCATGTCGCCGATGTGCGCGGACAGCCAGGCGCGGCGGCCCTCGGCCAGGCAGAGCACGTTCTTCAGGTCGCCGCCGGTCGCGAGCGCGGGGCGGACCGGCACCGGGAGCGGGACCGGGAACGGGGCGTAGCCGCGGGAGCGGCGGACGAACAGCGGCTCGCCGTCGTCGGTGACCCGGACCACCGAGTCGTCGCAGGGGACGCGGATCTGGCGGTCGTGGGTGAGCCAGGCGTCGGCCAGTCCGGCGAGCCGCCGCACGGCGTCCTCGTCGTCGGTGACGATCGGCTCGCCGGCGAGGTTGCCGCTGGTCATCACGAGCAGCCGGGGGCCGTGGCGGTCGCCACGCCCGGGAGGGGCCAGGGGGTGCGGGTCGTCGGGCAGGCCGAGCAGCAGGTGGTGCAGCGGGGTGTACGGCAGCATGACGCCCAGGTCGGGGCTGCCGGGGGCGACGGCGGGGGACGGCACCGGCACGTCCGGGGCGGGTGCGGGGTGCGGGCTGCGGCGGAGCAGGACGATGGGGCGCTGGGGTCCGGTGAGCAGTGCGCGTTCCGCGGGTCGGATGCGTACCAGGTGGGCGAGGTCGTCGAGATGACGTGCCATCAGGGCGAAGGGTTTGTCGCCGCGGGCCTTGCGGCGGCGCAGCAGGGCGACGGCGGTGTCGTCGGTGGCGTCGCAGACCAGGTGGTAGCCGCCGAGGCCCTTGACGGCGACGATCGCGCCGGCGGCGAGCAGCTGCCGGGTGGCGGCGACCGGGTCGGGGTCCGGTGCGGGCCGCGGCGCGGCGGTGGGGTCGCCGGGGTCGGCGAGCAGCAGCCGCAGCCGGGGGCCGCAGTCGTGGCAGGCGATCGGCTGGGCGTGGAACCGCCGGTCGGCCGGATCGGCGTACTCCCGTGCGCAGCGCGGGCACATCGGGAAGCGGTCCATGGTCGTGCGGGCCCGGTCGTAGGGCAGCGCGGTGACGATGGTGAAGCGCGGACCGCAGTGTGTGCAGGTGATGAAGGGGTGGCGGTGGCGGCGGTCGGCCGGGTCGGCCAGTTCGGCCAGGCAGGCGTCGCAGGTGGCGGCGTCCGGCGCGACCAGGGTGCGGGAGGGGCCCTGGCCGTGGGAGGGCAGGATGCGGAATCCGGTGTCGCCGGTGGCGGTGAGGTCCTCGCCCTCCACGGCGTCGACGACGGCCAGCGGCGGCGCCTCGCCGGTGATCCGGGCGCCGAAGGCGGCGAGCGCGGCGGGCGGGCCCTCGACCTCGGCGAGCACGCCCTCGCCGGTGTTGGTCACATGACCGGCCAGGCCCAGTTCGGTGGCGAGGCCGTGGACGAACGGGCGGAAGCCGACGCCCTGGACGACACCGCGGACGGTGATCCTGCGGCGTGCGGTGACCGGGGCGGGGGCGCCCGCGGGGGCCCGGTCGACCTGCCCGGTGGTCATGAGCGGCTCGACGCCACGGTGCCGAGGTCGGCGGAGTGCTCGTCGCACGGCTGGGGTTCGCCGTCGTCGTGGACGTGGTGGGAGGTGCGGGTCATCACGGGGATGTGGACCGGTGCGCCCTCGCGGGCCGCCAGCGCCCGGTCCAGCAGCACGCCCTCGCCGACGCCTTGACGCACCGAGGTGAGGTGCACCTCGACGCCGGGGTTGACCCGTTCGACGTTGGCGCGGAACTCCTCCTCGTCGAAGGAGACCGCCTCGGCGATGTCGGTCTTGGTGACCACGACCAGGTGGGCGAGGCCGAAGGCGGTGGGGTATTTCAGCGGCTTGTCCTCGCCCTCGGTCACCGAGGCCAGCACCACCCGCAGGGTCTCGCCGAGGTCGTAGGAGGCCGGGCAGACCAGGTTGCCGACGTTCTCGATGAACAGCAGCCGGGTGTCGGCGGGGAGCCAGTCGTGCAGGTGCCCGCCGAGCATCTCGGCCTCCAGGTGGCACAGCCCGTCGGTGAGGATCTGTTTGACGGGTACGTCGGAGCGGGCCAGGCGGACCGCGTCGTTCTCGGTGGCCAGGTCGGCGGTGAGCGCGGCCACCGGGATGCCGCGCTCGCGGGCGAGGGTGAGTTCGCGCTCCAGGAGGGCGGTCTTGCCGCTGCCGGGGCTGGAGAGCAGGTTGACCAGCGCGGTGCCGCGGGCCGCGAGGTCCTCGCGCAGGGTGTGGGCGCAGGCGTCGTTCTTGGCGAGAACGGCCTGTTGCAGGTCGACGACACGGCACATGGTTCAGCGCTCCTGGGAAATCGGTGGGTGCGGCGCGGTGTCGTGCCAGCACACACGGACGATCTGCAGTTCACGGCCGGACAGCAGCTCGGTGTCGGTCCCGCCGCAGCCCGGGCAGGTGAGCTGCGGGGGCATGCCGGGCGGCCAGGTCCGGGCGCAGGCGCCGCAGCGGGCGCGGGCCGGTACCGGTTCGATGGCGAGTTCCGCGCCCTCCAGCGCCGTGCCCGCGCAGGCGAGCTGGAAGGAGAAGGTCAGTGCGTCGGGGACCACTCCGGCGAGTTCGCCGACCTGGAGGCGGACGCTGCGCACCGCGGTGGCCCCGGCGGGCCGGGTCGCGCCGTCGACCTGGTCGACGACCGCGAGCGCGATGGACATCTCGTGCATCGGTCCCTCTCTGCTGCGGGACTAATGGGTGCCGCCGGGCCGGTCCGCGGATCCGCGCGGGGCCGCCCCGGGCCCTTGGGATCATTAGACGGCGCGGGCGCGGGCGGGCCGGGGTGCCTCGCCGGGGCGGCGCTGCGGCGTCCTTCGTTCGGTGCAGCGCCGCCGCGGTCACATCGCGCGGATGCGCAGATAGCGCTTGATGTCGGGCAGGTTGCTCTTCAGGGCGAGGGCGAGCACGGCGGCGGCCGCCGTGCCGAGGATCAGTTTCAGCATCGGGTGGTGCTCCTCTCGGTGGTGTCCGCTTCGGTCTCCGCTTCGGTCTCCGCGTCCGCGTCGGTCTCCCCGTCCACGTCCACGTCTGCGTCTGCTTCTGCTTCTGCTTCTGCTTCTGTGTGCGCGTCGGCCGCGACCAGCCGCAGGATGAGGTCGACGGCCTCGTCGACGGCGGCCTCGACCGGGTCGCTCAGGCCGATCCCCTCGGCGATGTCGGCCGGTTCGCAGCCGACGACGAGGACGCGCCGGGGCGGGCGGCCACCGGTGCCGGCGCTGAGGGTGTCGAGCAGCGCGAGCACCGCGTCGGGGGTCATGTGGTGGGCGTCGAGGGCGGCGGCCCGCGGGCGCGGGGTGGCCGGTTGGGTGGCGTCGAGGAGGTGGACGGTGCCGGGTTCGGCGCCGCGGGCGGTGGCGTCGACGAGCAGCACCGTGTCGTAGCCGTCCAGCATCTGGTAGGCGAGGTGGACGCCCCGTACGCCGGTGTCGACGATCTCGACGCCGTCCGGGAGGGGGTGTGCGCCGAGCCGGCGGACGGCCTCGACGCCGAAGCCGTCGTCGCCGAGGAAGATGTTGCCGACGCCGGCGATCAGCGTCTTCTCGGGCGGCCGGGCGGCGCCGGCGGCGGGGGCGCTCACATGTCCTCCAGGGGAGCGAGTTCGTCGGGCTGGAAGTAGAGGAAGCGGCCTTGTTCGCGCCGGATGTCGGCGCCCGGGTCGTCCTCCAGCGTCACCGCGAGGTGCACCCCGCCGTCCACGTCGTGCAGCACGGCCTCGACGAGGGCGGTGCGGCCGTGCAGGAAGAGGTCCTGGGCGTCGGTGCGGCGCCGGCCGGGCTTCAGCAGCACCCGGCTGCCGGCGCCGACCGGCCGCCCGTCGATGCTGATCCGGTCGGTGGCGGGGTCGACGTCGCGGTCGCCGCCCGGGTCCCACCAAGGGGTGCCGGGGCGGGTGCCGGGCACGTCGGGGGCCTGGTTGCCGGGTGCCTCCGGGCCGGGACCGGTGACCTCGCGCAGCGCGCGTACGGCGCCGTGCAGCCGGTCGAGGACCTCGGGGGGCATGGTGTCGGCCAGTGCGATGACGTCGGCGGCGCGCGGGTCGGTGCCGCGGGCCTCACGTTTCTCCTGGTCGGTGAGGGCCGCGGTGCGCAGGGCGAGGATCTCGTCGATCTCCAGGGCGTCGTAGAGCGCGCCGGGGCTTTCGGGGGCGACGGCCGGGTGGTCCTCCAGGATGATCGGCGAGGACAGGACCACGTCGGCGCGGCCCGGTTCGCCGGCCAGCACCGGCCAGGTGTGTTCGTTGCGGCAGGTCGCGACGGCGGCCCGGGCCCATTCGGGCGGGTCGGTCTGGGACAGGAAGCGGCCGGCGCTCAGGCCGAGGAAGAGGTGGGCGCCGATCAGTGCGTGCGGCAGCGCTTCGGTCCGGTCCGTGGTGTCGGAGGGGGTCCAGTCGCCGGTGTTCTCGACGGTCGCGGTCAGCCGCAGTGCGGCGTACGGTCCGTCGAGCGGGCTCGCGGTCAGCCGGATCCGCCCGTCGATCCGGGCGCGGCGGCGCACCAGCCGGCCGATGAGGCGTCCGTCGGCGTCGTGCACCGGCTCGGTCTCCTCGCTCGCCGGCCGGGTGAACGGCAGGGTGCGGCCGGTGCCGGTCAGTTCGGTGACGGCGGCGTCGAGGGTGAGGCGTTCCTCGGTGGCCTCGTCCCAGGGGACCAGCACCCGGTCGGGCAGTTCCAGTTCGTCGACGGTCTCGAACTCGCCGTCGGGGCGCAGGCGTTGGACGGTGCGGCGCTGGGCGTGCAGGAACCGCAGTTCGGCCGAGAGCCGGGCGCCGGACTTGGGTTCCATCAGGCATTCGGTGCGCTGGTGGGCGTGCTCGGCGCCGGCGGCGGTCCAGCCGGGCGGGACGAGGACGCCGAACTGCCAGCGCAGCCGGTTCTTGGCGGCGGAGGCGCGGTACGGGTAGAGCACATAGCCCTCGAACAGCACGGCGTCCGCCACCTGGCGGGCGGCGGCGAAGCGGTCCGTCGTCCCGTCGGGCCGGATGCCGGTCGTCATGGGGCGGTCCTCTCGGCGAGCGGGCGGGCGGCGGTGCCGGGGAAGGGCCGTGCGTGCCGGGCGGGCGGCGGGGGTGGTGGGTCGTCGCCGGCCGCGGCGAGCAGCGCCTCGACGGCCTGTTGCCAGGAGGGCAGGGCGTGCCGGGAGCGGTAGGCGAGCAGCGCGTCGAGGGTGGTGCGGGGCAGCCGCAGCCAGCCGCAGCCCGGGAAGTGGGTCTCGATCATTTCCTGCCAGACCGTCACCGGCATCCGCACCTGCGCTTCCTTGTGCCAGGGGACGGGGTGGACCCGGAAGCCGCCGGCACCGGCGAAGACGGTGCCGGAGAACAGCAGCAGCAGCGGGACCTCGCCGTCGGCGAGTGCGTGGAAGTAGCGGCCGGCCGCGACGTCGAGGTCGTAGCTGCAGGGGACGGGCAGCTCGATCTCGGTGGTGCCGGTGAAGCCGGGGACGACGTGGGAGACCTGGGCGAACTGGAGGGGGTGCAGGGTGCTGCTCCAGCGGGAGCGGTCGCCGAAGAGGTCGGTGAGCGCCTCGGCCTCGTCGGGCCGGTAGTCGCGGCGGGCGGGTTCGATCCGGATCTGGCAGCGCAGCGCGACGGCGTGCACCCGGTCGGCGGGGTCGGCGGTGGACAGGCGCAGCCGGAAGAGGAGGGTGGGGGCGGCGGCGCGGCGGTCGGCGCGGACGCCGGTGCAGTCGAAGGTCAGCTCGGTCACGGCCGGTCGTCCTCCCTCGGCTCGCGGGCCCGGCGGGCGACCGTGGTGAAGAAGTCGGTGAGCGCGGCACGGGCTTCGGCGCCGCCGTCGAAGCCGTGCCACAACAGCCGCATCCGGCCGACGAGTTCGTAACAGATGTCGATCGGTACGAGGTAGCAGTCGGTGCGCTCGTCGGTGCGGCGCAGCAGCAGGGCCTCGACGTCGGGCCGGAGGAGCGGGGCGAGGCGGCTGCCCGCGAGCACGGTTTCCCAGGCGGCGGGGTCGAGTTCGCTCTCGGTGGCGCCGGCCGGGCTGGGGTAGAGCGCGACCAGCCGGTCCAGGCCGGTGTGGCGGAGGAAGAAGGCGACGCCGACGGGGATCCGCAGCAGGTCCCAGGCCGCCTCGTCGAGGGTGTGGCCGGGGTCGGTGAGATAGCGGTCGGGGACGGTGCGGAACCGTCCGCGGCCGGCGCCGGGCTGTTCGAAGAGCAGGGCGCAGGGCGTGCAGGCGCAGGCCAGGGCCCGGCGTTCGGTGTCGACGAGGTGGCGGTGGTTGTGGTCGGCGAGCACCACTCCGCACAGTTCGCAGCGTTCGGGGGTGGCCGGGGTCGGGGCGCGGAAGCGGCGCAGGCCGCGGTGGGCGGTGTGCGGTCCCAGGCGCGTGGCCACCGGCTGACGGCCGGTCATGAGGCGGTGGCAGGGGCCGGCGGCCGGCTGGAGATCTGCAGCAGGACCGGTTCGTCCGCGGCCGGTGCCGCCTCCCATTCGACGGTGCTGACCTCGGGGGCGAAGCTGCTGACCGCTGCTTCCACGGTCTGCCGGCCGGTTCCGTCCGCGCCGGAACAGCCGCAGCCGCCGGCGTCGGCCGCCCGCAGCCGCAGTGTGCCGGTGTCCGGGTCGAAGCCGGCGGCCTCGGCGGGGTGCCGGCCGCGGACGCTCTCCAGGGCCCGGCCGATGCGGGCCTCGGTGTCCTCGGGGTGCAGGTCGTGCAGCGCGAGCAGGCTGGTGACCAAGGGGTCGCCGAGCAGCGCGGTGCGCAGGGCGGGGTGCGGGCCGGCGCCGTCCGGCGTGCGCTCCAGGTGGTGCATGATGCGGGCGAGCCCGGCGCCGTAGAAGTCCATCAGGACGCGGACCAGTTCCTCGGCGGCGGCGCCGGTCTCGGGGTCGCCGTTCCCGGTGAGCCGGTCGAGCACTTCCTCGACGCGGCGGCCGGCCTCTTCGGCGCTCGGGGCGGCGGGCGGTGCCTGGCGGTCGGTGGGGGCGCTCATCCGGCCAGTCCGCTCAGCCCGGTGGGCACGTGCTCGGTCCGGATGGTCTTGCCGTCGCCGACGTACATGTGGACGCCGCAGGGCAGACAGGGGTCGAAGCTGCGCACCGCGCGCATGATGTCGATGCCCTTGAAGTTCTCCGGGGGGTTCTCCTCGAAGATGGGGGTGTTCTGCACCGCGTCCTCGTAGGGGCCGGGGGTTCCGTAGGTGTCGCGGGTGCTGGCGTTCCACGGTGTCGGCGGGTACGGGTGGTAGTTGGCGATCTTCCCGTCCCGGATGACCATGTGGTGGGAGAGGACGCCGCGGACCGCCTCGGTGAAGCCGACGCCGATGGACTCGTCGGGGACCTCGAACTTCTCCCAGGTCCGGGTGCGTCCGGCGCGGACCTCCTCCAGGGCCTGTTCGGCGAAGTGCAGCGCCATGGCGGCGGTGTACGCCTGGAAGTAGGTGCGGGCGCGGTTGCGTTCGAGGGCGTTGCTCCACTTGGGGATCCGCCACTCGAAGCGGGCCTCGGGGCGGGTCAGGCTGCGCGGCAGGTCGATGACGACGCTGTGGCCGGTGGCCTTGACGTAGGGGGTGTCGACGAGTCCGGAGAGCGCGGTGGACCACAGGCGGGCGATCGGGCCGCCGCCGGTGTCCAGCGCGAGGTGCTCCTTGCCGTCGAACCAGCGCGGGGACATCACCCAGCTGTACTTGTCGGCGAAGTCGCGCTTCTGCGGGGCGGGGATGGTGTGCTGGTTCCACGGGTGGCGGGCGTCGATCGGGTTGCCCAGCGGGTCGTGGGTGACGAACTTCTCCTGGTCCGCCCAGTCCTGGTAGTAGGAGCTGCCCAGCAGGATGCGGATGCCGAGGTTGATCTCGGTGAGGTCGTTGGTGACGAGCTTGCCGTCGACGATGATGCCCGGGGTGACGAACATCTTGCGGCCCCAGTCCGTCATGTTGCGGTAGGTGAAGTCGCAGTGGTCGGGGTCGTTGAACGCGCCCCAGCAGCCGAGCATCACGCGCCGCCGGCCGACCTCCTCGTAGCCGGGCAGCGCCTCGTAGAAGAAGTCGAAGAGGTCGTCGTGGAGCGGGACGACCCGCTTCATGAACTCGACGTAGCGCATCAGCCGGCTGAGGTAGTCGGTGAAGAGCTGGACGCTGGCGATGGTGCCGACGCCGCCCGGGTAGAGCGTGGAGGGGTGCACATGGCGGCCCTCCATGAGGCAGAACATCTCCCGGGTGTAGCGGCTGACCTGGAGCGCCTCGCGGTAGAACTCGCCCTCGATGGGGTTGAGGGAGCTCATGATGTCGGCGATGGTGCGGTAGCCGTGCTCGCCGGCGTGCGGGGCCTCGGTGCGCTGGGCGAGTTCCCAGACGCCCGGGTTGGTCTCGCGGACCATCTTCTCGCAGTAGTCGACGCCGACCAGGTTCTCCTGGAAGATGTTGTGGTCGAACATGAACTCCGCGGACTCGCCGAGGTTGATGATCCACTCCCCCAGGTGCGGCGGCTTGACGCCGTACGCCATGTTCTGGGTGTAGACCGAGCAGGTGGCGTGGTTGTCACCGCAGATGCCGCAGATCCGGCTGGTGATGAAGTGCGCGTCGCGCGGGTCCTTGCCGCGCATGAAGACGCTGTAGCCGCGGAAGACCGACGAGGTGCTGTAGCACTCCGCGACCCGCTTCTGCTTGAAGTCGATCTTGGTGTGGATGCCCAGGCTGCCCACGATCCGGGTGATCGGGTCCCAGGACATCTCCGTCAGACCGCTGCCGTCACCGGCCGCCTTAGTCGTCGGTGCCATCGTGTGTGCCGTTGCCCTTCTTCTGTACGCGGGAGGTGGGGTCGCACGGGGCGGCGGGGGTGCCGGACAGCGAGCGGGGCCGGGTCGGCCGCCGCACGGTCCGTACGGTCACCACGGCCGGCGGAATCCGGTGGTCAGCTGGTCGCCGCGGTGCCGCCACTTGGGTTCCTGGTCGACGGTCTTGGCCGTGATGTCGCGCAGGCGGCGGACGACCCCGCCGTACGCGGCGCTGGCGGTGCTGGAGAGCTTGCTGCCGGGCGGCTCGTCCATGAACGGCATGAACTTGTCGGGGAAGCCGGGCATGGTGCAGGCGATGCAGATGCCGCCGACGTTGGGGCAGCCTCCGATGCCGTCCATCCAGCCCCGCTTGGGCACGTTGCATTTGACCACGGGACCCCAGCAGCCGATCTTCACCAGGCACTTCGGCGAGTCGTAGGCGGTGGCGAACTGGCCCTGCTCGTAGTAGCCGGCGCGGTCGCAGCCCTCGTGGACGGTGGCGCCGAAGAGCCAGGTGGGCCGCAGCTGGTCGTCGAGCGGGATCATCGGGGCCGCGCCCACGGCCTGGTAGAGCAGGTAGACCAGGGTCTCGGCGAAGTTGTCCGGCTGGATCGGGCAGCCGGGCACGCAGACGATCGGGATGCCGGCCTTGGACTTCCAGTCCCAGCCCAGGTAGTCGGGCACGCCCATGGCGCCGGTCGGGTTGCCGGACATCGCGTGGATCCCGCCGTACGTGGCGCAGGTGCCGATGGCGACGACGGCGAGGGCCTTGGGGGCGAGCCGGTCGATCCACTCACTGGTGGTGATCGGCTGGCCGGTCTCCGGGTCGTCGCCGAAACCGCACCAGTAGCCCTCCGGCTTGATGGCCTCGTTGGGGACGGACCCCTCGATGACCAGGACGAACGGGTCGATCTCGCCGCGCTCGCCCTTGAAGAACCACTCGATGAAGGTGTCCGCGCCGCCGACCGGCCCGCATTCGAAATCGATCAGCGGCCAGTGGACGGCGACCTTGGGCAGGCCGGGCAGCACGCTGAGCGCGATCTCCTCGATGCTCGGCTGGGTCGCGTTCGTGAGCGACACCGAGTCACCGTCGCAGCTCAGGCCGGCGTTGATCCAGAGGATGTGGATCGGCGACTGGTCCTCGGTGGACGGCTTTCCGTCCGCGGCGGACTGGGGGGCCACGCTCGATGCTGCGGACATGGGATCTCCTCGGCGAATCTACAACGAAAGCCCCGTACAGGACTTCCGTTCACCTTGGTAACACCCCACGCGGTGCGCGGCCGGTTGTCCTGGGCCGTTGCGGTGAAGGCCCGGAAACAGGTCGAGGGCGCCCGGAGTACCGGGCGCCCTCGCAAAGCCGTGCCGTCCGTCAGCCCAGCGAACCGGCCTGCACCGCGGTCACGTCGAACCGGCCGCCGCACACCCGCAGGCCGCGGCTGCCGGTGGTCATCGACTCCTTGGAGCCGGGCGGGTAGACGAAGACGAGCTGCGAACGGCTCCAGCAGGGGGTGTCCGACACACCCTCGTTGACGGTGTGCAGCACGGCGTGCGCGCTCTGCCCCGGCTGGAGACGGACCGCACCGCCCGGGCCGCCCTCGCGGGTGGCGGGCTTGCCGACCGGCGAGCCGTCCCGTTGGATCAGCGAGACACCGGGGAAGCCGCGCAGCGTACAGGCCTTCTTGCCCTTGTTCGTGAAGACCAGGGGGTAGCGGATGTTGCCCGCGCCGATGTCGGAGGCGCCCAGCCGCAGCGACATGTTGGCGGCGGTGCAGCGGTCCGACGCCGTCATGACCGAGGCGCGCGACTCCGTGGTGCCCGGCACGTTGCCCTTCGCCTTGCTGCCGGCCGACGCCGAATTCGCCGAGGGCCGCTCGCCACCGGCCGACTGCTGGGTACCGCCGGTCGTGCTGCCGGACGCCTTGGCACCGCTCCCGGCCTCCTGGGAGGTGGCGGGTGCGGCGGCCGACGAGGGGCGGGAGGCGGCGCCGGTCCCGTCCTGGCAGGCGGTGAGCGTGAGCGCCGCGACGGCGATCAGCGATCCGGCGGCGACACGGCGGCCACGGCCGAGTGTCTGGGTGGTGAGCGACATGAGTGTCTCCCCCTCGTCAGGTAGGTGCGAGCTCGTCGTTTGGTTGCGTACGGTCCGTCCGTTGCTCTTCCAGCGTGGCCCCGGGCGCTGCCGGTCCGCTAACGAGGCACTAACACACCACTAACGAGCCGGCCCGGGCGGCGCGCCGATACCACCGGCACGTCTTTGACCAGCCGGGATTCCGGGGCGCCGCTCAGGCTTGCAGAAAATCCCCGAGTTGCGGACGCGGCACCACCGGATTCGGCCCACTTCCCCCGTCCCTGGTCGGCTCCGGTGGTCGGCGGACCGGCGACCGGGTTGCCGTAGACATCCCGGTTACCCCCGTTCGGCACCGTTACGCCCGCCCCCGGCGCCGGGGAGCCGGCCCGCAGCCGGGCGCTACTTCCGTTCCTCCCGACCCCGCTCCGCCCGGTTGACGGCCGCGAGCACGGCCCGCAGGGAGGCGGTCAGGACGGAGGTGTCCTGGCCCGCGCCCCAGTACGGGACGCCGCCGATGCGGCACCGCACGTAGGCGACGGCGGTGCTGTCCGGCCCGGAGGTGAGGGCGTGTTCGGCGTAGTCGAGGAGTTCGGCGGGGTGGCCGGCGGCCGCCAGCGCCGCGGTGAACGCGGCGAGCGGACCGTTGCCGGTGCCCTCGGCCTGCCGGGCGTCCGCGGGACGCCCGGCCCGGCCCAGCGTGCAGCGGATCCGGTGCTCGCCCGGCACGGGCTCGGTCGCGGTCCAGGAGTCCAGGGTCAGCGGCCCCTCCTCCCCCGGGTCGAGATAGCTGCCGCGGAACAGTTCCCACAGCTCCTTGGGGGTCGCCTCCTGCCCGCTGTCGTCGGTCGCCCGCTGGACCACACGGGAGAAGTCCGGCCGCATCCCGTGCGGCAGGTCCAGGCCGTGGTGCAGCCGCAGCAGATGCGCGATCCCCCCTTTGCCCGACTGGCTGTTGACCCGGATGACCGCCTCGTAACTGCACCCCAGATCCGCGGGGTCGACCGGCAGGTACGGCACCGCCCACGGCGCTTCGGACTCGGGTACGCCGAGTTCGGCGGCGCGCCGGGCGTGGTGGGCCAGGCCCTTGCTGATGGCGTCCTGGTGGGTGCCGGAGAAGGCGGTGTGCACCAGGGTGCCGGCATAGGGGTGCCGCGGGTGGACGGGCAGCCGGATGCAGTCCTCCACGGTGCGGCGCACGGTCGCGAGGTCCGAGAAGTCGATCATCGGGTCGACGCCCTGGGTGTGCAGATTCAGCGCGAGGGTGACCAGGTCGACGTTCCCGGTCCGCTCGCCGTTCCCGAACAGGCACCCCTCCACGCGCTGCGCCCCGGCCAGGACGGCGAGTTCCGCGCACGCCACGCCGGTGCCGCGGTCGTTGTGCGGATGCACGGAGAGCACGACCGCGTCCCGTCGCTCCAGATGGCGGTGCATGTACTCGATCTGGTCCGCGTACACATTGGGCGTGGCGACCTCCACCGTGGCCGGGAGGTTGTGGGTCACCGGGCGCTCCGGGGAGGCGTCCCAGAGCTCGGTCAGACCGTTGCAGATCTCCAGGACGAGATCGGGCTCGGTGAGGTTGAAGACCTCGGGCGAGAACTGGAACCGGATGTCGGCCTGCGGGCGGGCCGCGGCCAGCCGCGCCATCTGGGCGGCCGCGTCCCGCACCAGGTCGCGCACCTCCGTCCGGCTGCGGCCGAGGACCACCTCGCGCCAGGTGGGTGCGGTGGCCGTGTAGAGGTGCACGACGGTGCGCGGCAGCCCGTCGATCGCGGCGAAGGTCCGCTCGATCAGCTCGCGTCGGGCCGGGGTGAAGACGACCACGGTGACGTCGTCCGGCACCGCGCCGCTCTCGGCCAGATGGCGGACGAAGTCGAAGTCGGTGCGGCTGGCGGAGGGGTAGGCGACCTCGATCTCCTTGAAGCCCATGGAGACGAGCAGATCGAACATCCGGCGCTTGCGCGGGATGTCCATCGGTTCGGCGAGCGCCTGGTTGCCGTCACGCAGATCGACCGGCACCCACAGCGGGGCCCGCTCGATCCGGGCGGCGGGCCAGGCCCGGGCGGTACGCGGCACCTCGACGCGTTGGTGCGCGGGCCGGTAGCGGTGGGACGGCATCGCGCTGTGACGCTGCGGATTCCACACCGGCGCGTCGGCGGGGACGAGGCCGGCGGGCGTACGGAGGGTGGGGGCGAGGACGGGGGCGGCGGTGGGGGCCGGGGTGAGTACGAGGGAGGCGCCGGGGGCGGCCGTGGTGGCGGTCGCGGTGCCGGGGGCGGCGCCGGCGGCTGTGGTGCCTGTGCCGCTGGTGTCGGTGGCGGGGCGGGAGTTGCCGGTACTGCGGTCGGGGCTGGGCATCGCGCGGGAGATCTCGTGGGACATCGCGTTCCTTCACAGGAGCCGGAGGGAGACCGGCAGCACCGAACCCCGCGGCGGGGTGCCGGTCGCGTCAGGCCCCGCCACGGCGGCCGAGAAGGAGACCACGCAGCGTCATGCCGGGTACAGTAACCACACATCAACTCCTCAGACAACCTGAGGGGTTCGGAATGGAGATGTTCCGAACTGAGCGTTCGGAACTGAGAGTTCGGAACTGAGAGTTCGGAAGGTGCGAGGTATCACGGCATGCCGCTCGAAGCGCTCCGCCCCAGCCCCCTGGTCGAACAGGCCGCCCAGCGGCTGCGGGACCAGATCACCGGGGGCGACTGGCCGGTGGGCACCCGGCTTCCCGGTGAGACCACCCTGGCCAAGACCCTCGGCGTCGGCCGCTCGACGGTCCGCGAGGCCCTACGGGCGCTGGCCGGTGCGGGGCTGGTCCAGCCGCGGCAGGGCGCCGGGGTGTTCGTGATCGCGACCGAGCCCACCGAGGACTGGCCCACCCGGCTGCGCCGCGCGGCCGTCGGGGACGTGTACGAGGTCCGCGCCATGGTGGAGGTACAGGCCGCCCAACTGGCCGCCATCCGGCGCACGGACGACGATGTCGCCGCCTTGCGCGCCGCCCTGGAGGGCCGCCGTACCGCCGCCGGGTCCGATACCGCGGCGTTCGTGGACGCGGACATCGCCCTGCACGCGGCCGTCGTCGCGGCCGCGCACAACCCCGTACTGATCGATCTCTTCACCGAGTTCGTGCCCGCCCTGCGCCAGGGTCTGATCGACCTCGTCGAGCTGCTGGACCTGCGCGGACGGGACCCGCAGCCGGGCGACGCCCGGCACGCGGCGCTGGTCGACGCCGTCGCGGACGGCGACGGCACGACGGCGAGCCGGATCCTCCGGGAGGAATTCGACGAGACCCTGCGGCAGTTGGCGGAACGGTGAAGGGCGAACGTGCGGGCCGGGCCGGTACGCCCTCCCCGCTCAGCTGTCTGTGGCGGAAGGCTGGAGGGCGGGGCCGGACGGTCGGAGGCCGGGGCCGGAGGGTCGGAGGCCGGGGCCGGACGGTCGGAGGCGGGGCCGGAGGGTCGGAGGTCGCGGGCGGACGGTCGGAGGTTGGTCGCTGCCAGTTGGGGGTCGGGGGTGGAGGGCTGGAGACCGGCGGCGGACGGCTGGAGACCGGGGCTGGAGGGTCAGAGGCTGGGGCCGGACGGTCGGAGGTCGGTCGCTGCCAGTTCGGGATCGGGAGCGGACGGTCGGAGGTCGGTCGCTGCCAGTTGGGGATCGGGAGCGGACGGCTGGAGGCCGGTTGCTGCCGGCTGAAGACCGGCGGCGGACGGCTGGAGGTCGGGGGCGGACGGCTGGGGGCCGGTCGGTGTCGGCTGGGTGAGGGTCAGGTCGTGGGTCTGCTCGGCGCCACCGGGGAGGGATATCGGTGTGGCGTGCGGCGGATAGCCGGCCGCGGTGAGGGTGTACCGGCTCCCGCTCAGGCCGGCGAAGGCGAATGCGCCGTCCGGTCCCGTGACGGTGTGCCCGGTGACCGTGCCGTCCGCGTCTGCGAGAAGGGTCACCGCGGCGTCGGCCAGCGGGCGGCCGCCCGGCCCGCGTACCGTGCCGCGGACGGTGGCGGCCGGCCGCAGCCGGACGTCCTGCCGTTCCCGGCCGGCGTCACCGGACACGTCCACCGCACGGGCCTGCGGCTGGTGGCCGGGGGCGCTGAGGACCAGGGTGTAGCTGCCGGGCGGGAGTTGGGTTACCTCCCACCGCCCGTCGGCCCCGGCGGCCGTACGGGCCACCACCTCGCCCGCCGCGTCGGTGACGACGATGCCGCCGCCGACGAGCGGGGTGCCCTCGGATCCGCCGCGCAGCGTGCCGTGGAGCCGGCCCCTGACGGTGAGCAGCAGATCGGTCTCGACGGTCGTACCTGCTCCGCGGTAGGTCGCGGAGGCGGCGTACGGGGCGTGTCCGGGTGCGGCGCCGGTCAGGACGTACGTGCCGGCCGCCGGGGCGGCGAGCGCGTACCGCCCGTCGGACGCGGCGGTGGTGACGCCGGCCTGCCGCCCCTGGTGGTCGATCAGCGTGACGCTCGCACCGGGGACCGGCCCGCCGTGCGACCCGAGGACCCGGCCCCGGAATCCGGGCCGGGGCCCGGACGCGGCCCCGCCTTCCTTGCTGCCCCGGCCGGCCCCGCGATCGGCGTCCTCCCCGTCGCCCTGGTCCGTCCCGCAGTCGGTGTCGATGTCGATGTCGCTGCCCCGTTCCGTCCCGCGGTCGGCGTCGATGTCGCTGCCCCGGCCGGTCCCGTGGTCGATGTGGTCCTCGCTGACCTCACCTGGCCCGTGCTCGGCATCGTCCGTGCTCTGGGCCGACAGGGTCGGCCGGGACGGCTTGCGCGGTGACGGCAGGAAGGAGGCCAGCGCCACGCCGAGGACGACCGCGGCCGTGGCGATCAGGAAGGAGACCCGGAAGCCGGCCATGGTGGGCACCGTGACCGGGCCCATCCGCTGGGACATATGGGCCAGCACCATGCCGATCACCGCGCTGGACACCGAGGTGCCGATCGAACGCATCAGGGTGTTCAGGCCGTTGGCCGCGCCGGTCTCGGAGGCGTCGACGGCGCCGATGATCAGCGCGGGCAGCGAGGAGTACGCCAGCCCGATGCCGGCGCCGACGACCACGGCGATGATGACGGTCTGCCAGGCGGCGTCCATCAGGCCGATGCCCGCGCCGTATCCGACGGCGATGACCAGCATGCCCAGCAGCAGCGTCGCCTTCGGGCCGCGACGGGCCGCGATCCGCGCGTACACCGGCGCGACCAGCATCATGGTCAGCCCCAGCGGCGCCATGCACAGGCCGGCCACCACCATGGACTCGCCCAGGCCGTAGCCGGTCGACTCGGGCAGCTGCAGCAGCTGCGGCAGCACCAGCGAGATCGCGTAGAAGGCCACCCCGACCGTGATCGAGGCGAGGTTGGTCAGCAGCACCTCGCGGCGGGCGGTGGTGCGCAGGTCCACCAGCGGGTCGGCGATGCGCAGTTCCATCACGCCCCACAGCACCAGGACCAGCACCGCGATCCCGAACAGCCCGAGGGTGGTGGGTGAACTCCAGCCCCAGTCACTGCCCTTGGTGATCGGCAGCAGCAGTGCCACCAGCCCCGCGGAGAGCCCGACGGCGCCCGCCACGTCGAAGCGGCCCGGGGCGCGGACCGGCGTCTCGGGCACGAGGAGCAGGGTGAGCAGGATGGAGAGCACGCCGAGTCCGGCGGCTCCGAAGAACAGGCTGTGCCAGTCGGCGTGTTGGGCGACGAGGGCGGCGACGGGCAGCGCGAGTCCGCCGCCGACGCCGATCGACGAGCTCATCAGGCCCATGGCCGAGCCGAGCCGTTCGCGCGGCAGCGCGTCCCGCATGATGCCGATGCCGAGCGGTATCGCGCCCATGGCGAAGCCCTGCAGCGCCCGGCCGACGATCATCGTGACCAGGTCGCTGGTGAACCCGCAGACCAGCGAGCCGACGACCATGACCGCGAGGCTGGTCAGCAGCATCCGCCGCTTGCCGTAGAGGTCACCGAGCCGTCCCATGATGGGGGTGGCGACGGCACCGGCAAGGAGGGTGGCCGTCATGACCCAGGTGGCGTTGCTCGGTGCGGTGCCGAGAAGCACCGGCAGGTCCTTGATGACCGGTACGAGCAGCGTCTGCATCACCGCGACGACGATGCCGGCGAAGGCGAGGATCGGGACGAGGGCACCGCCGGCTCTGCGCTGTCCGTCCGCGGCCGGTCCGGACACCGCGGGGGCCTCGGTGGCGCCCACGGCACCCACGGCCCTTCCGGGGAGCTGATCCGTCGTCGTCTGCGTCATACGTGCGGCCTCCAGGCGGCGGAAGGACTGTCGTCTCAGAAATCGTGAGAAGCGTGCGAAGTCGTGAGAAGTCGTCAAGGAACGGGGCAGGGCGTCGACACGGCGAGCCCTTGATACGTGCATGACGAACGTTTCAACTCGGCGGCCTATTCCGCACGTCGGGAGGCATCCGCAGCACCGCACGGTGATCTGCCTCACGCCGCCCACCGGACCGCCGAGAACCAGTGAAGCGCACACCACTGACAATCCGACGCACGAAGAAGGCGCCACGGCTTTTCCGCGACACCTTTCCGAGGTCTTCGCAATGCGCCCTCGGGGATCACACACCGCACGCGCGGTATGTTCCTGCACCCCAAAAGGGGGCGTGCATCCGAATATGTCCTGTTGGTGAGCCTCAGCTCGCGACGGCGTTCAGCCCGGCACCGGCTGCCGCACCCGTCTTCGCCCGCTGAAGTCCGGCGTCCAGCTCCTCCCCGCGCCCCGGGTCCAGGTTCAGCCTGGCGAGGATGGCCGGCACCGCGATGCTGGGCAGGGTGTGCTGGAAGAAGACGGTCAGCCGGTAGCAGAGGTCGGCCTGGTTGGTCAGCGCATGGGACATCATCTGGATACCGGCGAATGCGCCGACGAACAGCTCGGCAGTCTCACGGACGACGACGCTCTCCAGGATCTCGCCGCGCTCCCTCGCGTCGTTCAGCAGGCCCTCGACGAACACGGTCCACGAGATCATCGACCGCTTGCGGTCCAGATGGTTGGAGCCCTGCTCAACCGCCAGGCGGGCCGCGCCGCGCTGCATCGGGTCGCTCCGCAGCCGGAACGCCAGAACCTGGCCCGAGTCGACGAATTCCTGCAGCTTGATCTTCTGCGGCTCCACGGCGATGTCGGTCACATGCTCTTCGAGCACGGCAAGCGCCAGCTGCTCCTTGGAGGCGAAGTGGAAGTACAGGGCACCCTTCGTCACACCGGCACGCTCAAGGACTTCGGCGATCGTGGCGCGGTCGTAACCCTGCTCGTCAAAGACTGACGCAGCCGCCTCCAAGATCACTCGGCGGGTCCGGATCGCACGGTCCTGTTGTGCCACAGGACGCCTCCTGCCTATCGAAGCTTCAAGTTCCGCACATGCTGGTTACTGCTCAATTTGCGGCGTCACCAGCCTATTTCCTCTTTCCCCCAGCCCGGCATTGAAAATAAAACCGGATGGTACGTATCTTAACAGCGATGGACCTCATCCCGTGGAGACGCCTGGGGGCAGTAATGAGCGAAGCGTTGCACGTCAGCGGCACAGTTCAGCACCGGGCCCCGCAGCAGATGCACCGGACCCGCAGTCAGCGCGCCGCGTCCCCGGCCCTTCCCGGTGCGCAAGTCCGCCGCGAATTCGTGCACCGCCCGCTCGTCGACGACATTCTGGTCACGGGCTGGCGCCGAGTGGACGATCTGCACTTTTCCGTCGCCGCTCAGTGGCCCCAGGAACACGGGTATTTCACTCCCGACCACAGTCGCCCTCCCCTGATCCTCACCGGCGAGACCATCCGTCAGGCGGGACTGCTGCTGTCCCACACCGAACTCGGCGTGCCGGTCGGCCACCACTTCATCCTGGGGGACCTGACCTTCACCACGGACGCCCAGCACCTCGAGACCGCGAGCGGGCCGACGCCCCTCACGATCGACGTCACCTGCAGCAAGATACGGATGCGGGCCGGCACGCTGATCAGCGGTCGCTTCGACATGACCATCCGGGGCGCGGGCCGGATCGTGGCAACGGGCCACTCCCACGTCACTGTGACCTCACCCGCCGTATACGGCCGGATCCGCGGCGAACGGCTGACCGCGCGGCGCGCCCTCGGGCCGCTCCCCACCTCCGTCCCGCCCCGGCTGACCGGCAGCGCCACGGAGCGCGACGTCCTGCTGTCCCCCACCGACCGTCCCGACCGATGGCTGCTGCGGGTCGCGACCGGCCACGCCGCGGTCGTGAATCCGGCGAACGACCATGTGCCGGGCATGGTTCTGCTCGATGCGGCACAGCAGGCCGCCCACGCCCTGACCGCGCCGGGCCCCTTCGTCCCGTACTCCTTCGGTACGGAATTCCACCGCTACGCCGAGCACGGAACGCCCTGTGTGATCGAGGCGCGCCAGGTCCCGTCGGCGCTACCCTGCACAACAACGGTCCAGGTCACCGGCGTGCAGGACGGTGAGTCGGTATTCGTCTCGACCCTCACGGCTCTGGATGCCCGCGACTGAACCGACTGCTCATCTGCCGCAGACACCGGGCACCATCGCGTCCGCCTCTCCGCATACGGTTGCGATCCGCACCGCTGTCGCAGCATCGGCAGCACGCCCGCCTACACAGAAGGCCAGAGATTCATGGGTGACCTCAAAGGAAAGACCGCGCTGGTGACCGGCTCCAGCCGGGGAATTGGCCGGGGCATCGCCCAGCGCCTTGCTGACGACGGTGCTCTGGTCGCCGTCCACTACGGCACCAATGAGAAAGCAGCCAAAGAAACGGCCGAAAGCATCGCCGGCGCCGGGGGCCAGGCCTTCACGATCGGCGCGGAACTAGGGGTTCCGGGCGATGCCGAAGCTCTCTTCGCCGCCTTCGACGCCGAACTGGCCGCTCACGGCGCGGAACCCGGTCTCGACATCCTCGTGAACAACGCAGCAACCAGGTTCTCAGGACGCATAGACACGGCCACGGAGGAGGAGTTCGACCGCACCATCGCGGTCAACGTCAAGGCACCGTTCTTCATCATCCAGCACGGTCTGCGCCGGATACGGGACGGCGGACGCATCATCAACATCTCGTCTGCGGTCACGAGTACGGCACACCCGTCGTCCATTGCCTACAGCGTCTCCAAGGGCGGACTCGACACGCTCACCCTGACGCTCGCCAAGGATCTGGGCGAGCGCGGGATCACGGTGAACACCATCGCTCCCGGCTGGGTCGAGACCCATGTGACCGCAGCGCGGACGGCGACGCCCGAGGGGCGAGCGGCGCTGGCGGCGTACTCCGTCTTCAATCGCATCGGCCGCCCCGCCGACATCGCCGACGTCGCCGCGTTCCTCGCCTCCGACGACTCCCGCTGGATCACCGGGCAGCGCATCGACGTCACCGGCGGTTCCATGCTCTGAGCGCGGCGCCCGCCGGCGGGGTCAGAGCGGGCGCGGTGCGGCGCCCTCCAGGCCGAGCAGCCGCCGCTTGCTCTCCGGGCCGGCCGCGTAGCCCGAGAGCGAGCCGTTCGCGGCGATCACGCGGTGGCAGGGCCGCACGATCAGCAGCGGATTGCGGCCGATCGCGGTCCCCACCGCACGGACCGCCGCCGGCGCCGCCCCGATCGCCTCGGCGACCCGCCCGTAGGTGGTCGTGGTGCCGTACGGAACGGCCTCCAGGGCCTGCCAGACGCGCCGCTGGAAGGCGGTGCCGCGGGTGGCCGCGGTGTCGGCGTACTCGATGTCGAAGCGGGTCAGCGTCCCGTCAAAGTAGGCCCGCAGCTGCCGCGCGATCCCGTCGAACGCGGCGGGGTCGCGGACCCAGCCGTCCTGCACGGCCGCACCGCCCTTCTGCCCGGGCAGGGACAGCGAGACGAGCGCGGTTCCGCCCGGTGCGGTGGCCGACTCCTCCCCGACCAGCAGGAGTTCGCCCAGCGGGCTGTCGAGGTGGGTGTAGAGCGTCATGAGTGTCACGGAAACCACTGTGCCGCAGGTCGCAGGCGTGCACCGGCGGAAATCGGACGTCGTGCTGCGGAGCGACGCGGCCCCGGGCCCGGCCGGTGGCTCAGGCGGACGGCATCGGCCAGTCGTCCAGCGAACCGCCCCGCCATTCGACCAGCCGTGGGTCGTCGAGCCGGATGTCCTCCGCCGGGCCGGCGACACCCGCACGGCGGAGGAATTCGGCGACGTCGCCGCGGCCGTGGGCCAGGCCGACGATCTGCCCACGCACGGTCACCCGTCGTCCACCGGACGGTGTCGGCGGGTGCACGATGACTGGCGGGTGCTCGGTCATGCCTCCAGCGTGCGACGGGCGGCGCACTCCCGCACGTCGACCGCCCCCAGGGGCAGCAATCGTTGCCCACGCAAGGAATGGTTGCGTTACGGGGACTGCGTACCAGGACCTCCCGACGGAGAAGCCCCACAAGGAATGGTGTTGCCGTGCAGACAAACGCCTCGGGAGCGGATCTCCTGGCCTCACCGGAGTACTTCCGTGACCCGTATCCGCTGCTCGCCGCCGTGCGGTCGGGCGGTCCCGTCCAGCGGATCAGGACCGGGAACGGCCGGACGACATGGCTGGTGACCGGCTGGGCGGAAGCGCGGGCGGCGCTGGCCGACGCCCGGCTGTCGAAGGACACCGCCCGCTACTTCGCCGATCGGCCGAGCACCCGCAATCTGGCCCCGGCGGTCAGCCGCACCCTGCTCGCGACCGACCCGCCGGACCACGGCCGGCTGCGGAAACTGGCGATGACGGCGTTCACCCCGGCGGCCGTCGCCCGCCTGGAACCCCGCATCCGGGTGCTGGCCGGGGAACTGGCCGACGCCCTGGCGGAACGGGACGAGCCGGATCTGATCGAGGGCTTCGCGGTGCCGCTGCCGATCGCCGTGATCAGCGAGCTGCTGGGGATCCCCGAGCCGGACCGCGCGGCGGTCCGGCGCTGGTCCGACGAGCTGTTCGCCGCGGCCGCCCCGGACACCGTGGACCGTGCGTCGCACGCCCTGAGCGGCTATCTGACCCGGCTGATCGCGGACCGGCGCGCGGCCCCCGGGGAAGACGTCCTCAGCGGGCTGATCGCCGCCCGGGACGACGGCGATCGGCTCTCCGAGCCCGAACTGGTCTCGCTGGCCGCCCTGTTGGTGGTCGCCGGGCACGAGACGACGGCCAACCTCATCGGCAACGGGATGGTGACCCTGCTCCGTGACGATGCCCTGCGCGCCCGGCTCCGGGCCGACCCCGGGCTGCTGCCCGCCGCGGTCGAGGAATTCCTGCGCCATGACGGCCCGCTGACCGTCGCGACCTTCCGCTACGCCACCGAACCGCTGGTCCTCGGCGGCGCCACGATCGCCGCGGGCGATGTCGTCCAGGTCGCGCCCGGCGCCGCCAACCGCGATCCGGCACGGTTCGACGCACCGGACTCCGTACGACTCGGCCGCGCGGGTGGGCACCTCTCCTTCGGGCACGGCCCGCACCACTGCCTCGGCGCGGCACTGGCCCGCGTCGAGGCCCGGATCGCGTTCGAGGTGCTGCTGACGCGCTGGACCGACATCCGGCCCGCGGGCCACGGACCGGACGCGGTGGAATGGCGGCGCACGCGTCTGATGCGCGGACCGGCGCGCCTGCCGGTGACATTCGTCCGCTGACTCGACGGGGAGTCGGGAACGGGGAACCGGGAGCAGGGACTCCACGGGGAGTCGGGAGCGGGGAATCCACGGGGAGTCGGGAGCGCGGGGACTCCACGAAGGGCCGGAGCGCGGACTCCACGAAGGCGTGGGACATGGGCATACCGGCGCCGCGACCGCAGTGCGGCGGTCGCGGCGCCGGCCGTTCCGGGACCGTCGCGGGACGTGCCGCGAACCGGCTCAGCCTTCGGTCGGGTAACCGGAGAGGCGTTCGACGCCGCGGAGGAGGGCGGAGTGGTCCAGGCCGCCGTCGCCCTGGGCGCGCAGGGAGGCGACGAGTTGGGCGACGACGGAGCCGACGGGCAGGGCGGCGCCGACGGTGCGGGCGGCGTCGGTGACGATGCCCATGTCCTTGTGGTGCAGGTCGATGCGGAAGCCGGGGGCGAAGTCGCGGGTTTTGAAGTTGTCCTTCTTGCGGGTCAGGACGGTGGAGCCGGCAAGGCCGCCGTTGAGGACGTCCAGGGCGGCGGCGAGGTCGACGCCGGACTTCTCCAGGAAGACCACGGCCTCGGCGCAGGCTTGGATGTTGACGGCGACGAT
>NZ_JBEZMM010000079.1:0-26257 GCF_040652715.1 Streptomyces sp. NPDC048196
CGACAGCAGTCCACGAACAAGGCCCCGCAGGCCAGTCACCGCACCCAACAACAACCCAGCCCGCCGCAGGCGCAACGGCCAGACGCCCCGCGGCGCAGCAGACAGCTACGTGCGAGGCGCCGCAAAGCGCAACGGCGAACAAGCCCCGCGGCGCCGCAGATGGCTACGTACGCGGCGCCGCAAAGCGCACAACGACGAGCAACCCCCACGGCGGGACAGCCAAGTACGTGGGGATCAATCCGACCGGTTCAGCTCAGCGTCGATGATCTTTGACCACTGTTGCACCACCCGCTCCCGGCGGGCCGAGTCGTCCGTCAGGAGGTTCGCGAGGCCCAGGCCGCGGGCCATGTCGAGCAGGCCCTGGACCGTTTCGCGGACGCCGGGGGCCGACTCGTCCGCGTCGAGCAGGGCCACCGCCGTACGGTGGGCCTCCCGGCCGACGCGGGCCTCCAGGGCGGTGACGCGCTCGCGGAGCTGTTCCTCGTCGGAGGCGGCCACCCACAGGTGCAGGGCCGCCCGGAACAGCGGTCCCGTGTAGAGGCCGACGAGTTCCTCGACGATGATCCCGGTACGGGCGATCGAGCCGGCCGGCGGCAGGTTGTGCGCCACCGCCTTCAGGGCGCCCTGCCGTTTCTC
This sequence comes from Streptomyces sp. NPDC048196, assembly GCF_040652715.1. Lineage (NCBI taxonomy): Bacteria > Bacillati > Actinomycetota > Actinomycetes > Kitasatosporales > Streptomycetaceae > Streptomyces > Streptomyces sp. NPDC048196. The sequence continues at coordinate 637 of NZ_JBEZMM010000079.1, forward strand.
CGCGACGTGCTCGACGGCCGCGGTGAAGAGGTCCTCGCGGGTGCGGAAGTGGTGCTGGGCGGCGCCCCGGGAGACGCCCGCGCGCTCGGCGACCACGGACACCGTGCTGCCGCTCCAGCCGCGCTCGGCGAGGCAGGAGATCGCGGCCTCCAGCAGCTTGCGGCGGGTGGCGCGGCTGCGCTCCTGCTGCGGCTCCTTGCCGGTCTGCGGCCGAGCGCCAGGCTGCGGCCGGCCGCCCGGCTGCGGCCGGCCATCGGTTCGCGGCTCCGTGCCCGTCCGGCCGCCGCGGGCCGGGATCAGCGCGCCCATGCCGGGGCCCGTCGCTCCAGGAAGGCGGTCATGCCCTCGCGGGCCTCCGCGGAGCCGAAGAGGCGTGCGGACTCCTCCGCCAGCGCGTCGGTGTCGCGGTCGAAGGCGGCCAGGACCTCCGCGGTGACCAGCTTCTTCGACGCCGCGAGGCCCTGGGGAGAGCCCTTGCACAGGCCGTCCAGTACGGGGGCCAGGCCGGTGTCGACGTCGTCGGCGGTGAGCGTGACCAGCCCGATCCGGGCCGCCTCCGCCGGGCCGAACTTCTCGCCCGTCAGGTAGTAGCGGCCCGCGGCCCGTGCGTCGATGCGGGGCAGCAGCGGCAGCGAGATGACGGCCGGGGCGAGCCCGAGCCGGGCCTCGGTGAAGGCGAAGGTGGCCGCCGGGCCGGCCACCGCGATGTCGCACGCGCCGAGCAGCCCGAGGCCGCCGGCGCGGACGTGGCCGGTGATGCGGGCGACGACGGGCCGCGGCAGGGCCACGATCGCGCGCAGCAGGCGGGCGAGCTCCAGCGGCCCGTCCTTCGCCGCGCCCGACGTGGCCTCGGACAGGTCCGCGCCGGCGCAGAACGTCGTGCCCGTATGGGTCAGCACGACCGCTCGGGTGCCGTCGTCGGCCGCGGCGTCCGCGAGCGCCTGGTGCAGTTCGGCCACCAGCCGGGCGGACAGCGCGTTGCGATTGTGCGGCGAGTCCAGCGTGAGGGTGGTGATGCCGCGCTCGTGGGAGCGCGTCACCAGCGGGGTCACGGGTGCGTCGGTCATCGGGCGGTCGAACTCCTTTCCCCGGCGGGTGCAATGACGCCGCGGGACGGGATCTTTCCGGGGACTGTGCGGTGGAGCGGGGGCAGTGCGGTGGGGCGGGGACAGTGCAGTGGAGCGGGGACAGTGCAGTGGGGCGGGAACTGTGCGGTGGGACGGAATCTGTGCGGTGGGACGGAATCTGTGCGGTGGGGCGGGATCTGTGCGGTGGGACGGGGACTGTGCGGTGGGACGGAATCTGTGCGGTGGGGCGGGGACTGTGCGGTGGGGGCGGGGGCAGCGGGCCGGGTCGCTGTCGTCCGCCGCACCGCACAGGATCATTGCCGCTCAGTACGACTTGGGCAGCCCCAGGGTCTGGTGCGAGACGAAATTGAGGATCATCTCGCGGCTGACCGGGGCGATCCGGGCGACCCGGGCGGCGGTGATCAGGGAGGCCAGGCCGTACTCCTGGGTGAGGCCGTTGCCGCCGAGGGTGTGCACGGCCTGGTCGACGGCCCGCACGCAGGCCTCCCCCGCCGCGTACTTGGCCATGTTCGCGGCCTCGCCGGCGGCGAGATCGTCACCGGCGTCGTAGAGATGCGCGGCCTTCTGCATCATCAGCCGGGCCAGCTCCAGTTCGATGTGGGCCTGGGCGAGCGGGTGGGCGACGGCCTGGTGGGCGCCGATCGGCTCCTTCCACACCTGGCGGGTGCGGGCGTAGTCGACGGCCCGGTCGAGGGCGTAGCGGCCCATGCCGAGGGCGAACGCGGCGGTCATGATGCGTTCGGGGTTGAGCCCGGCGAAGAGCTGGAGGAGCCCCGCGTCCTCGTCGCCTACGAGGGCGTCGGCGGGGAGGCGTACGTCGTCCAGGGTCAGCTCGAACTGCTTCTCCGCGGCGGCCAGTTCCATCGGGATGTGGCTGCGGCCGAAGCCGGGGGCCTCGCGCGGCACGATGAACAGGCAGGGCTTGAGGCGGCCGCTGCGCGCGTCCTGGGTACGGCCGACGATCAGGGTGGCGTCCGCGATGTCCACGCCGGAGATGAACACCTTGCGGCCGTTGAGTATCCAGTCCCCGCCGTCCTTGCGGGCGGTGGTGGTGATCCGGTGCGAGTTGGAGCCCGCGTCGGGCTCGGTGATGCCGAACGCCATGGTCCGGGAGCCGTCGGCCAGACCCGGCAGCCAGGCGCGTTTCTGCTCCTCGGTGCCGAAGCGGGCGATCACGGTGCCGCAGATCGCGGGCGAGACCACCATCATGAGGAGCGGGGAGCCGGCCGCCCCCAGCTCCTCCAGCACGATGGAGAGTTCGGCGATGCCGCCGCCCCCGCCGCCGTACTCCTCAGGGAGGTTCACGCCGAGGTAGCCGAGCTTGGCCGCCTCGGTCCACAGCTCGTCGAGGTGGCCGCCGGCGCCGACGACGCGGGTCAGGTAGGCGCGGCCGTACCGCTTGCCGAGGGCCGCGACGGCGGCGCGCAGGGCCTGGTGCTCTTCGGTTTCGAGGACGGTGCTCATGCGGGCGTTCCCTCCTGTACGACGTCTGCGGGGTCCGCGACGTCCACGACGGCGAGCAGCGCGCCGACCTCGACCTGACGGCCGACGGCGGCGTGCAGGGCGGTGAGCGTTCCGGCGGCGGGAGACGAGATGCGGTGCTCCATCTTCATGGCCTCCAGCCAGATCAGGGGCTGTCCGGCGGTGACGGCGGCGCCTTCGGTGAGCCCTTCGGCGACGCGGACGACGGTGCCGGGCATGGGTGCGAGCAGGGAGCCGGGGGCGCGCTGCTCGCTGGGGTCGGTGAAGCGGGGCAGGGCGGTGAGGGCGACGTCGTTGACGTGGACGCGGTCGCCGTAGGTGTGGACGCTGAACTTCCTTTGCAGCCCGTCGACTTCGAGCACGACGCGGGTCGGTGTGGCGTGCACGACCCGCGCTCCGTCGGCTTCGAGTCCGTCGCGGGTGTGCCGGTAGCGGACCTCGTGCTCGGTGCCGTACGGCTCGGCGCGGTAACGCTTGCGCTGGGGCTGTGAGGGGACGTTGCGGAACCCGCCGAAGCGGGACGCCCCGACGGCCCCGGCCAAGGCGGCGGCGAGCGGCGCGTACGGGTCCTCGTCGGGGGTCGTCAGTTCGGCGAGGTGCCGGTCGTAGAAGCCGGTGTCCATGCGGGCGTCGGTGAACCCGGGGTGGCGCAGGGACCGTATGAGCAGGTCGCGGTTGGTGACCGGGCCGTGCACCTCGGCCCGTTCCAGCGCTCCGGCGAGCGCGCGGACGGCGGCGGCGCGGGTGGGCGCGTGCGCGACGACCTTGGCGAGCATGGCGTCGTAGTGCACGCCGATGGTGTCGCCGTCGGTGTATCCGGTGTCGAGGCGGACGGAGTCCGGTACGGCGAGCCGGTGCAGGGTGCCGGTCTGCGGCGCGAAGCCGGCGGCCGGGTCCTCGGCGTACAGGCGGGCCTCGACGGCGTGCCCGCGCGGTGTCGGGGGCGTGGCGTCCAGGGCTTCGCCCTCGGCGATCCGCAGCTGCCATGCGACGAGGTCGAGGCCGAACACCGCCTCGGTGACGGGGTGCTCGACCTGGAGGCGGGTGTTCATCTCCAGGAAGTGGGCGGTGGGTCCTCCGGCGCCGTCGGTGACGAGGAACTCGACGGTGCCCGCGCCGACGTACGCGGTGGCCCGCACGGCGCGCTCGGCCAGCTCGTGGAGTTCTTTCACGAGTTCGGGGGCGAGGCCCGGGGCCGGCGCCTCTTCGATCACCTTCTGGTGGCGGCGCTGCAGGGAGCAGTCGCGCGTGCCGAGCAGCCACACGGCCCCGTGCGCATCGGCGAGCACCTGTACCTCGACGTGCCGCCCGCCCTCGACGTACGGCTCGACGAACACCTCACCGTCCCCGAAGGCGGACCGCGCCTCGGCCCGGGCCGCCGCCAACTCGCCCTCCAGGGCGGTCAGTTCGCGGACGACCCGCATACCGCGCCCGCCCCCGCCCGCGGCGGCCTTCACCAGCACCGGCAGATCGGACGCGGTCACCTCCCCCAGCGGGGCGATGCCCATCAGCTCCTTGGCGCGGGTCTTGGACGCCATCGCCTCGATCGCCTCGGGCGGCGGCCCGATCCACACCAGTCCGGCGTCGGTGACGGCCCGCGCGAAGCCGGCGTTCTCGGAGAGGAACCCGTAGCCGGGGTGGACGGCGTCGGCGCCCGCGTCCAGGGCGGCCTGCACGACGAGGTCGGCGCGGAGGTAGGTCTCGGCGGGGGTGGCCCCCGGCAGTCGTACGGCGAGGTCGGCCGCGCGGACGTGCAGGGCGTCCGCGTCCGGGTCCGAGTGCACCGCGACGGTACGTATGCCCAGGTCACGGCAGGTGCGGAAGACACGGCAGGCGATCTCGCCGCGGTTGGCGACGAGGAGCGAACGGATCACGGGAACCTCACATCCGGAAGACGCCGAAGCCGCCGCGGGCGCCCTCGTACGGTGCGGTGTGGATCGCGGACAGGCAGATGCCGAGGACGGTGCGGGTGTCGCGCGGATCGATGACGCCGTCGTCGTAGAGCCGCCCGGACAGGAACATCGGCAGCGACTCCGCCTCGATCTGCTGCTCGACCATGGCGCGCAGCGCGGCGTCGGCCTCCTCGTCGTAGGCCTGCCCCTTCGCGGCGGCGGACTGCCGCGCGACGATCGAGAGGACACCGGCGAGCTGCTGCGGGCCCATGACGGCGGACTTGGCGCTGGGCCAGGCGAAGAGGAATCGGGGGTCGTAGGCGCGGCCGCACATGCCGTAGTGGCCGGCACCGTAGGAGGCGCCCATGAGGACGGAGAGGTGGGGGACGCGGCTGTTGCTGACCGCGTTGATCATCATCGCGCCGTGCTTGATGATGCCGCCCTGCTCGTACTCCTTGCCGACCATGTAGCCGGTGGTGTTGTGGAGGAAGAGCAGCGGGATGTCGCGCTGGTTGGCGAGCTGGATGAACTGGGCGGCCTTCTGGGACTCCGCGCTGAAGAGCACCCCCTGGGCGTTGGCGAGGATGCCGACGGGGTAGCCGTGCAGCGCCGCCCACCCGGTGACGAGGCTGCTCCCGTACAGCGGCTTGAACTCGTCGAAGTCGGAGGCGTCGACGAGGCGGGCGATGACCTCACGGGGGTCGAAGGGCACCTTCAGGTCGTCGGACACGATGCCGAGGAGTTCGTCGGGGTCGTACTTGGGTGGCTCGGCGAGCGGTGGATCGCCGTACGCCTTGCGGTGGTTGAGGCGGGCGACGACCCGGCGGGCCTGCCGGACGGCGTCCTCCTCGTCGACGGCGAAGTGGTCGGCGAGCCCGGAGGTGCGGGCGTGCATCCCGGCGCCGCCGAGGGACTCGTCGTCGCTCTCCTCGCCGGTGGCCATCTTCACCAGCGGCGGTCCGCCGAGGAAGACCTTGGCCTTCTCCTTCACCATGATCACGTGGTCGGACATGCCGGGGATGTACGCGCCGCCGGCGGTGGAGTTGCCGAAGACGACGGCGACGGTGGGGATCCCGGCGGCGGACAGCCGGGTGAGGTCGCGGAAGATGCCGCCGCCCGGGATGAAGATCTCCTTCTGCGACGGCAGGTCGGCGCCGCCGGACTCGACCAGCGAGATGCACGGCAGCCGGTTGGCGAACGCGATCTCGTTCGCCCGCAGCGCCTTCTTCAGGGACCACGGATTGCTGGCGCCGCCGCGTACGGTCGGGTCGTTGGCGGTGATCAGGCACTCGACGCCCTCGACGACCCCGATGCCGGTGACGAGCGAGGCACCGACGGCGTACTCGCTTCCCCAGGCGGCCAGCGGCGACAGTTCCAGGAACGGGGTGTCGGGGTCGAGGAGCAGCTCGATGCGCTCCCGGGCGAGCAACTTGTCGCGTTTCCGGTGGCGTTGGACGTACTTCTCACCGCCGCCCGCGAGCGCCTTGGCGTGTTCCGCCTCGACCTCGGCCAGTTTGGCGAGCATCGCGGTCCGCCGCTCGGCGTAACCGGGGCCGGCGGTGTCGAGCGCGGTTCCCAGTACGGTCACAACAGCTCCTCGGGTATGTCCAGGTGCCGGGCGCGCAGCCACTCCCCCAGGGCCTTGGCCTGCGGGTCGAACCGGGCCTGGGCCGCGGCGCCCTCGCCGAGCAGCCCGTCGACGGTGAAGTTGAGGGCCCGCAGCCGCGGCAGGACGTGGCGTGCCACGGGCAGTTCGGCGGTCTCGGGCAGGAGGTGGCGGAAGCGGTCGACGGTGAGGGTGTGGGCGAGCCAGCGCCAGGCCGCGTCGGTACGGGCCCAGACCCCGACGTTCGCCGCGCCGCCCTTGTCGCCGCTGCGGGCCCCGGCGACCAGCCCGAGCGGCGCCCGCCGGGTGGCGGTGACGGGCAGCGGGGCGGGCAGCGGCGGTTCGGGCACCGGTTCCGGCGCGGCCGACTCCTCGATCGGCGGGATCGCGACCCGCTCCCCGTCCGGGAGGACGGCCACCTGCCGCACCTCCGCCTGGGGCACCGCCGCCGCCTCGAAGACGCCGTAGGGGGCGCCCTTGCCGGGCGGCGCGGTCAGATGGAAACCGGGGTAACTGGCCAGCGCCAGCTCGACCGCGGCGCCGCTGACCACCCGCCCGACCGCCTCCTGGTCGGCGTCCCGCACCACCAGCCGCAGCAGCGCACCGGCCTCCTCCTGGACGTCCGCGTCGGCCCGGTCCGTACGGGCCAGCGTCCAGCGCACCTCGGCCGGCCGCCGGCCCGCCGCGTCGAAGGCCGCCGCCATCTGCGTCCGCACCAGTTCCGCCTTGGCCTCGACGTCCAGGCCGGTCAGCACGAAGGTGACCTCGTTGCGCCAGCCGCCGAGCCGGGTCAGGCCCACCTTGAGGTCCGGCGGCGGCGCCTCGCCGCGCACCCCCTCGATCCGCACCCGGTCCGGGCCGTCCTGGGTGAGCCGTACGGTGTCCAGCCGCGTGGTGACGTCCGGCCCCGGGTAGCGCGCACCGGCCGTCTCGTACAGCAGCTGGGCGGTGACCGTCCCGGTGTCGACCACCCCGCCGGTCCCCGGATGCTTGGTGATCACCGCGGAGCCGTCCGCGGCGATCTCCGCGAGCGGGAAACCGGGCCGCCGCACGTCATGCGCCGCGAAGAAGGAGTAGTTGCCGCCGGTCGCCTGCGCCCCGCACTCCAGCACATGCCCGGCCGCCACCGCCCCCGCCAGCCGGTCGAAGTCCGTCCGCGCCCAGCCGAAGTGCGCGGCGGCGGCCCCGCTGACCAGCGCGGCGTCCGTGACCCGCCCGGTGATCACCACATCGGCGCCGGCTCGCAGACAGGCCGCGATGCCCTCACCCCCCAGATAGGCGTTGGCGGTGAGCACCCCGTCGCCCCAGGACCGGCGGGCCGGCAGATCGTCGCCCTCCACATGCGCCACCCGCACCGGCACACCGGCCTTCGCCGCCAACCCCCGTACGGCGTCCGCGAGTCCGGCCGGATTGAGCCCACCGGCGTTGGTGACGATCCGCACGCCCCGCTCCACGGCGAGCCCGAGGGACGCCTCCAGCTGCCGCAGAAACGTCCTGGCATAGCCGCGGGACGGGTCCTTCAGCCGGTCCCGCCCCAGGATCAGCATGGTGAGCTCGGCGAGGTAGTCGCCGGTCAGGACGTCGAGCGGCCCGCCGGTCAGCATCTCCTCGAACGCACTGAACCGGTCGCCGTAGAAACCGGAGGCGTTGCCTATCCGCAGCGGCCCGCCCCCGCTCACGCGGTGGCTCCCCCGGCCCCGGGCGCCCGGCCCTTCCCCGGCGGGCCGGCGAACGCCTGGGCGATCCCCAGCCAGCGCTCCGCCTCCGCCCCCTCCGCGCGCACCGACGGCAGATCGTCGCGGTGCGCCCGCTGGGTCACCAGCAGGCAGAACTCCAGCGCGTCCGCGGTCACCCGCTGCCCGGCCCCGGCCGGCCCGTACGCCCAGACCGTACCGTCCGGCGCCCGCAGCTCGACCCTGAACTCCTCGTCCGGCGGAGTGAGTTGGTGCGCGGCGTAGGAGAAGTCCCGGGCGCGCACGCCGATCCGGGCGACGTGCCGCAGCCGCGCGGTGGGCAGCCGGGTGACGCCCAGCGCATCGGCGATGTCCTGCCCGTGCGCCCAGGTCTCCATCAGCCGTCCGGTCGCCATCGACAGGGCGCTCATCGGCGGCCCGAACCACGGCAGCTTCTCCCCCGCCGGCCGCTCGGCCAGCACCCGCAGCAGCTGCTCACGGCCGGCCCGCCAGTCGGCGAGCAGCTCGGCGGGCGGCACCGCGGCCCCCGCCCCGGCGGCCTCGTCGACGAAGGTCAGCGGTGAGGCGAGCGCCTCCCGCGCGGCCCGCACGAACCCCTCCGGGTCGGTCGCCGACCGCAACGCCTGCCGGTCCGTCCAGGTCAGATGCGCGATCTGATGGGCGATCGTCCACCCCTCGGCGGGCGTCGCCTCCGCCCACCGCCCGGCCGGCAGCCCGGCCACCAGCGCGTCCAGCTCCTCGCTCTCCGCCTGGAGGTCCGCCAATACGGCACCGGGGTCACGGTCGGACACGGGGCACTCCCCTCCTCGGCCCCAACTGCGTTCGCGGCAGGGGGCGTTGACTCATCGGGTGATGACTGGACGACGTGCGGTCCGAGCGTGCCAGCGCACCGGGAAACAATCAAGCACGCCTGCATGATTTCGGCCCACGTAATGACCACTCGATGCCTGCGCCCCTATACTCGCGCGGGTGCAGCCCACCTTCACGATCAGGCGCGCCACCGCAGCGGACGCGGCCCGCCTCACCGCCCTGGTCCGGTCGTCCGGCGCCTACCGGGGCAGGTACGCCCCGATCATCACCGGCTACCGGGTCACCGCCGACTACCTCGCCCGGCACGAGGTGTTCCTGGCCGCCGACGCCAACGACCGACTGCTGGGCTTCTACGCCCTCGTACTGGACCCACCGGAACTGGACCTGGCGTTCGTCGCCGACGAGGCACAGGGCCTGGGCATCGGCCGGCGCCTGCTGGCACACATGCTCCGGCGCGCCGCACAGGCCCGGCTGCCCGAGGTACGGGTGGTCTCCCACCCCCCTGCCGAGGACTTCTACCGACGCCTGGGCGCCCAGCGGGTGGGCACGGTCCCCCCGTCACCGCCGAAGATCACCTGGGAACGCCCGGAACTGCGGTTCGCGGTACCGCACTGAGCCCACGCCCGCAGCCGGCGCGACCTCGACCTGGTCGCCGCCACGGTGGGCCCGGCGGACGACCGCACCGACGAACGGCCGGCGGGGACAGGCTCGACGGGCTGAACCGGATCGGCGCGTGACGCCCCCGAGCGCCCCGGCCCCCGGGAAGAGCAGCACCGCCACCGACGACCCGAACTGCAGCGACACGACGCCACCGGTCGCCGGCGCCACCGACCCGATCCGCCCCGCGCGCCCCGCGCGCCCCGGCGGCGCCGGCACCCGCGGCTCCGGCCTCCGCCGCCAGCACCTCGGGCGAGGGCGACGGCAACGACGACCCGCACGGAACGGAAGGAACCGCGCCACACCGGACGCGGTCCCCGGACAGAGAAGCCGGCCGGTTCACCGCGCCGACGACCGCACCGCCCCCACACTCGCCACGACCACCAACCCGATCGCGACGATCTCCGGCCACCCCAGCGCCTGGCTCAGCACCAGGAACCCGGCGGTGGCCGCGGCGGCCGGTTCCAGGCTCATCATCACCGCGAAACCCGACGCCGGAAGCTTGCGCAGGGCAAGCAGCTCCAGCGTGTACGGCAGCACGGACGACATCAGCGCCACCGCGGTCCCCAGCCCCAACGTGACCGGATCGAGCAACGCACCGCCCGCACTGAACACCCCGAGCGGCAGACTGAGCAGCGCAGCCACGGTCATCGCCAGCGCCAGCCCGTCCGCCTGCGGGAAGCGCTGCCCCGTACGGGCGGAGAGCAGGATGTACGCGGCCCAGAGCCCGCCGGCGGCCAGCGCGAACCCCGCGCCGGCCAGGTTCAGCCCGTCGAACCCCTCCCGGCCCAGCAGCGCCACCCCGCCGAACGCCAGCGCCGCCCACACCAGACTGAGCAACCGCCGTGACGTGGCCACCGAAAGGATCAGCGGCCCGAGGAACTCCAGCGTGACCGCCGCCCCGAGCGGTATCCGGTCGATCGCCTGATAGAAGAGCGAGTTCATCCCCGCCAGGGCCACCCCGAACGCGAGCACCGTCCCCCAGTCGCCCCGCGAATAACCGCGCACCTTGGGACGGCAGGCGATCAGCAGCACCAACGAGGCGACGACCAGCCGCAGCGTGACGACCCCGAGAGCCCCGGCCCGCGGGAAGAGCAGCACCGCCACCGACGACCCGAACTGCAGCGACACGATGCCGCCGATCACCAGCGCCACCGACCCGATCCGCCCGCCCGCCCCGGCGGCGCCGGCACCCGCGGCCCCGGCCTCCGCCGTCAGCACCTCGGGCGAGGCCGGCACCGGCCGGAGAATCTCCGGCCCGGGCGCGCCCGGCCCGTGACCGTGCGCGCCACCCCCACCCTGCGCGTGATCGTGGAGGGAGGCGGCGGAAAGACGTCCCTCAGGACCCTCGGACGAAGCGTTCACATCCCCACGCTAAGGCCCGCCCATCCGCTCCGTGAAATGCCGCTCTTCCTCTTGTTATGCTCCGCGCGCATGAGCATCGAGCTGCGTCATTTCCGCTGCTTCCTCGCCATCGCGGACACCCTGAGCATCACCCGCGCCGCCGAACGCCTGCACCTGACCCAGCCGGCCGTCTCCCGGACGCTCCGCCAGCTCGAACAGGAACTGGGCCGCCGGCTCGTCGACCGCTCCACCCACCACCTCGCCCTCACCCCCGACGGCGCCTCCTTCCGCGACCAGGCGGCCATCGCCGTCACCGCCTTCGACCGCGCCCTGCGCCTCGGCCGGCACACCGCCTGGCCCCTCCGCCTGGGCCACGCCTGGTCCGCCGCCGGCACGGACACCACCGCCCTGCTCCGCCGCTGGCACCAGGTCCACCCCGACACCCCGCTCGAACTCCTCCGCATCGACGACCGCACGGCCGGCCTCACCCGCGGCGACGTGGACGCGGCCCTCCTCCGCGGCGAGGTCCACACCCCCGGCCTGCTCACCGCCCAGCTCACCACCGAACCCCGCGTCGCCGGCCTCCCCGCCGACGACCCGCTGGCCCACCGCCCCGCCCTCTCCCTCAGCGACCTCGCCACCCGCACCATCGCCCTCAACACCGTCTCCGGCACCACCACCCTCGACCTGTGGCCCGCAACGGCCCGCCCCACCTCCACCCTCCCCATCGCCAACCAGGACGACTGGTTCGCCGCCCTCACCGCCGGCCGCGCCGTGGGCGTCACCACCACCGCCACCGCCGACATGTACCCGCACCCCACCATCGCCTACATCCCCCTCACCGACGCCCCACCCGTCCCCGTCCTCCTCGCCTGGCGCGACGCCCCGGGCCACCCCCGCATCCCCGACCTGATCCAACTGGCACGGGAGGTGATGGGACAGCCCGAGGAGGGGGGCAGGGGGGCGTGAGACGGGGCCGGCGGCCGGGGAACTGCGACATGCGGAACGTCTCGTGTGGGGAGACTCAGGCCCGGAACTCACCGCGTTTGACGGCCCCGATGAACGCCGACCAGCCGTCCGCGGGGAAGAACAGTGCCGGACCCTGCGGGGCCTTGCTGTCGCGCACGGGGACGAGACCGGGGTAGCCGTCGGCAACCTCGATGCACTCAGCCCCTTCGCCGTTGCTGTGACTGGACTTACGCCAGCCGCTCAGAGCAGACGCGTCAGGAATTGTGTTCATCTCCGTACTCTCTCAGGTAGCTTCGAATCAGGTCGAGACTTCGGCTTTCCGGCAGAGCCTTGGAACGCGCAACGTCAAACCTCTGCGTGAGCTCGATAACCCTCTCCGGTGACTCTACGGACTCGCCCGAAGCAAAGCTTTCTACATATCCGAAGGTTGACCCGTTCTGCACGGTGTACAGACTCAAACTGCCGCCGAGCAAGGGATGTTCCCCCTCCGAGAAGGGGAGGACCTGAACCGAGATGCGAGGCGAATCAGCCGCATCCAATACATGATGAAGCTGACCTCTCATGCACACTGCACCCCCGATTGGGCGCTTTAAGGCCGCTTCATCCATGATTGCCCAGTAAAATGGCGCTTGGGCTCTGCTGAATACGCGCTTTCGGTGCATTCGCGCTGCGACCCGTTCGTTTATCCGTTCCTGGGATTCACCGGGAAGCGAAGCGCGCATCAGGGCGTGCGCATACTCCTCCGTCTGCAGGAGTCCAGGAACCAGACTGCTTCCGAACACCTGGATGCGGGCCGCCTTGGCCTCACCCGCTACGACCGCCCGCCCATAGTCCGGAATCGACGCATCCTGCGCCAGCGAGAGCAACTCGACAAAGAGTCCGGCCGTCGCAAAATGCGTGTCCAGATCCTCAGCGAGCGCCTCGGAGGGAAGCTGTTCCCCACGCTCGACCCGGCTGATGTACGTGTGCGGATAGCCGACCTTGTCGGCCAGGCCCCGCTGGGAGAGGTCCGCAGTCTCCCGCAGGTGTCGTAGGCGCCGCCCCAGCACCTTACGCGGAGTGGGCCTGCCGTCGTCCTCGTTGTTCAGCTCCATTGCACGAACACACCTTCAACTTGCTGTCCACTGGGGGACTTTGGTGACACGCACAGCGTGCACCGAGCGTGCTCGATCGGCAATGCTGAGTAACGAGAACCCCCGCGGTCGCGGCAACGACCCGGGGGCATGGTCATCAATCCTGTGGAGGTCGACGACGTGTATCACGCTACCGCGAAGCTGTTCGGTCCACTGCTGAGGCGGCTGTTCCCGCCCTCGGGACGCCGTAGGGCCGACGCCGTCGCGCCCCTGCCCCCGCCCCTCGTCGCGTACGAGCAGCAATATGGCCTGGAGGCGGTGGCATGAGCGAGCGATCTGCGGGCCCGGCGCGGCTGTTGCCGTGGACGAGTCCGAACGGGAATCCCTGCTACCTCGTCGGTGACGGCACCGGATTCGTGTCCCGCTTGGCCGACGACGTCGAGAGCGTCCAGTTGGGCATGGCGGACGACATCCTCGATTACGCCGAGAACATGCTCGCCGACCGTACGACCAGTACCCAGGAGGTGCGTTTCCTCGCCCGTGGGTTGGCCGATGCCCTGCGGGCTGTCCGGCGGATCGCGGACAGCCGTGAAGAACGGCCGGCCGCCGACTAGTACCGGGCGGTCGTCCCGGTCGTCCTGGTCGTCCTGGTCGCCGACGGGGTGGGTGGCGGGCTGCGCCGACCGCAGCCGCCGCCTCCCAAGCGGGATGCACCCCGCCAGGCCGTACGACTGCGCGGCCTGTCGTACGCCGGTCGGCCCCCACAGCCGGGCGCCGGTCAGTCCGAGCTGAACTTCTTCACCAGCGCCCAGATCACGACGATGACGCCGATGCCCAGGATGAGCCACTCCCACCAGTCGAAGACGCCGTCGCCGCCGCCTCCGTAGGTGCCGGTGTGGTGGTAGTGGTGGGAATGGTGGGAGCCACGTGCCAGTAGCTCGTAGGTGAGGTCCCCCGTAATCGGCTTCATGGGGCGGAGGTTAGGGGGAGGGGAACAGGGGCGCCACGGTGGCACGGGTTCTGTGACCGGGTGAAATACGGGCCGGTGGCGTGCGAACCCGTAGGGGCTCAGGCGGGGAAGCGGTGGGCGATCCGGCGCCAGGTGAGTTCCAGGAGGGCCGAGGCCACGAGGGCGATGCCGACGGCCGCCCACGGCATCGTCGTGCCGACCAGGCGGAGGTCGAAGAAGGACTGCAGCCAGGGCGTGGCGAGGACGACGAGGAAGGCCACGGCCATGGTGAGGACGAGGACGACCCGCCACCAGGTGTAGGGGCGGGCGATGATCGCCAGGACCCACAGGGCCGTGAGGAAGAGGGTCAGGGTCGCGGCGCTGGTTTCGGCGGCGAGGGAGCCGGGGCCGGTGTAGTAGACGCGCGCCAGGAGGTAGGTGGCGAAGGCGGCCAGACCGGTGATGAGGCCGGAGGGGATCGCGTAGCGCATGACCCGGCGGACGAAGTGCGGGCGGGCACGTTCCTTGTTGGGGGCGAGGGCCAGGAAGAAGGCCGGCACGCCGATCGTCAGCGTGGAGAGCAGGGTGAGGTGGCGGGGCAGGTACGGATAGGGGATCTGGCAGCAGGCCACCAGGATCGCGAGCAGGACCGAGTAGACGGTCTTGGTGAGGAAGAGGGTTGCGACACGGGTGATGTTGCCGATGACGCGGCGGCCCTCGGCGACCACCGAAGGGAGGGTCGCGAAACTGTTGTTGAGCAGGACGATCTGGGCCACCGCGCGGGTGGCCTCGGAACCGGAGCCCATGGAGACGCCGATGTCGGCGTCCTTGAGGGCGAGCACGTCGTTCACGCCGTCGCCGGTCATCGCGACGGCATGGCCGCGGGACTGCAGAGCGCCGACCATGTCGCGCTTCTGCCGCGGGGTGACCCGGCCGAAGACCGTACCCTCATCGAGCGCGGCACCCAACGCGTCCCGCCCGGCCTGGAGTTGGGGAAGTTCACGGGCGTCCACGGGAGCGTCGGCACCCGGCAGCCCCAGTTTGCCGGCGACCGCACCGACCGAGACCGCGTTGTCGCCGGAGATGACCTTGGCGTGGACCCGCTGCTCGGCGAAGTAACGCAGGGTGTCGGGCGCGTCGGGACGCAGCCGCTGTTCCAGAACGACCAGAGCAGCGGGCCGGACATCCCGGGCGACCTCGGGGTCGTCCAGCTCACGGGTGGCGCGGGCGAGGAGGAGAACGCGGAGCCCCTGGGCGTTGAGTTCGTCGGCCTCGGTGAGGGTGGGGTCCCCCGTCGGCAGGAGGACATCGGGAGCACCCAACAACCAGGTGCTGGACTCGCCGTACGGGTCACTGAAGGACGCGCCACTGTATTTCCGCGCGGAGGAAAACGGGAGCGACCGGGTACACCGCCAGGACCCGTCCGCGGGGTAGGCATCGATGACCGCCTGGAGGGAGGCGTTGGGGCGAGGGTCGGCACCGCCCAGGGCACCGAGAACCTGACGGATGTAGGGGTCGCTGGGGCGGGGGGTGGGGTTGTGGGGGCGGGGGTCGGGGTTGTGGGGGCGGGGGTTGGGGTTGTGGGGGGTGGGGGTGTTGGTGGGGGGCTTGTCGGTGGAGCCCTCCACTACGTAGGACCCGTCGGCGTCATCGGCGCCGTCGGCGTCATCGGTGTCATCGGTGTCATCGGTGTCATCGGTGCCGTGGGTGCGGTCGGTGCCCTCGATGTCGCCGGTGCCATTGGCGTCATCCGTTCCATTGAGGATGCGCAGCTCACAGACGTCCATGCCGCCCTCGGTGAGCGTGCCGGTCTTGTCCAGGCAGACCACGTCGACGCGGGCCAGGCCCTCGATGGCGGGGAGTTCCTGGACGAGGCACTGTTTGCGGCCGAGGCGGATGACACCGATGGCGAAGGCAACGGACGTGAGCAGCACCAGCCCCTCGGGGATCATCGGGACGATACCGGCGACCATCCGGCGGATCGCGGCGTCGCCGGGCAGCCCGAGGGTGAGCAGATGGCTGAGGATCAGGCCGAGCGCGGTCGGGATCATCATCCACGTCACGTACTTGAGGATCCGGCTGATGCCGGTGCGCAGTTCGGAGTGGACCAGGGTGAAGCGGCTGGCCTCCTCCGCGAGCTGGGCGGCGTACGCCTGGCGGCCGACCCTGGTCGCGGTGAAAGCGCCGCCACCGGCCACGACGAAGCTGCCGGACATCACCGGGTCCCCGGGCTTCTTCACGACCGGGTCGGCCTCGCCGGTGAGCAGCGATTCGTCGATCTCCAGCCCGTCGGTCTCCACCACCTCGCCGTCGACCACGGCCTTGTCACCGGGACCGAGCTCGATGACGTCGTCGAGGACGACCTCGGCGGTGGGGATACGGGATGCGGTGCCGTCCCGGCGGACGGTCGGCTGCGCCTCGCCGATCACCGCCAGCTTGTCGAGCGTCCTCTTGGCGCGCAGCTCCTGGACGATGCCGATGCCGGTGTTGGCCACGATCACAAAGCCGAACAGTCCGTCCTGGATCGGTCCGACGACGAGAATGATCGCGAAGAGCACGCCGATGATCGCATTGAACCGCGTGAAGATATTGGCGCGGACAATCTCAACGGCCGAACGCGAGGACCGCACGGGAACGTCATTGACCTCCCCTCGGGCAACACGTTCGGCAACCTCGGCGGGAGTGAGGCCAGGGGCCGGCTCGACTGGCTCGGCCGGCTCGACTGGCTCGGCCGGTTCGGCTGGTCCAACTGGCTCGGCCGGTTTCAAGTCCGCCGGCTCGCGGTCGGCGGGTTCTCGCTTGGCCAGCTCCCGCTCGCCCCGTTCCTGTTCGCCCCGTTCCCGCCCGCCCGGTTCACCGTCGCCCGGCTCACCGTCGGTCGGTTTCCGGCCACCCCGCTCCCCGCTGCCGCTCGGCACGGGGTGCTCGGTTCCGGTTCGGGCCCGCTCCGTCATGCCCTCGACGTTACGGGCGAAATACCGGAATTACCCGTCGACCGGACGCCCGACGGAAGGGAACGGAAGAGAGAAGAGAAAAAGCAGAAAGGTGAAGGTGAAGAGGGAAGAGGGACAGGCGCCTCGAACGATCAGTGCGCGTCCGTCGTGGTCGCCGCCCGCTTGGCCGCGGCATCGCGCTTGATGGCGGCGTCCCGCTTACGGACGTACCAGATGCCCAGCAGACCGAGCCCGCCGCCGGCCAGGCACGTCCACACCCACCACGCGTGGCCGCGGTCGGCGAACCAGCCGTAGAAGGGGAGCTGGCCGAGGAAGAGCACGAACCAGATGATGGTGCCGCCGGTGATCGTGCCGACGACGGGGCCCTCGAGAGGCGCCGGAGCCTCGCGCAGTTCGGACTTCTTCCACATGGTGCTCAGCTTACGGGGGCCGGTCGGACGACCCTCCACCAGAGTTGCCGTTGAGTGCACCCCTTGCCCACCAAGGGTCTACGCGCGGAGATAGCGATCACCGCATTGTTTATTCATACTGAACCTTTCTGGATCTGACCGTTTTGAATCGTCGATTCATCCAATCTGATCCGGATAGTGATGTTCCTGTACGTGTTCCCGGGCCCTCGGGCCCCTGTGCCTGCCCAGGCCCGTCCGACTGAGGTCCCGCATGTCCCCCTCGGCCACCACGCCGGTCGACACCCTTGAGAACCCGGCCCCGCAGCCCCCGAAGAACGGTTTCGACAGGTTCTTCAAGATCTCCGAGCGGGGGTCCACGGTCGGCCGTGAACTCCGCGGTGGGCTCGCCACGTTCTTCGCGATGGCCTACATCATCGTGCTGAACCCGATCATCCTTGGCTCCGGAGTCGACAAGTTCGGCCACCATCTCGACAACGGCCAGCTGGTCACCGCCACCGCCCTGATGGCCGGCCTGAGCACCGTCCTGATGGGCGTGATGGGCAACGTCCCGATCGCCATCGCCGCCGGCCTCGGCATCAACGCCGTGGTCTCCCTCCAGCTCGCCCCCAAGATGAGCTGGCCGGACGCGATGGGCATGGTGGTGCTCGCCGGCCTGGTGCTGATGATCCTGGTCGCCTCCGGCCTGCGGCAGCGGGTGATGGACGCGATCCCCAACGGCCTGCGGCGCGCCATCGCGATCGGCATCGGCCTGTTCATCTCGCTGATCGGCCTGGTGGACTCCGGCTTCGTCAGCCGCAACCCGGACGCCGCGCACACCACCGTTCCGATGGGGCTGGGCCAGGGCGGTCAGCTCAAGGGCTGGCCGGTACTGGTCTTCGTCATCGGCCTGGCCCTGATGTTCGTGCTGGTGGTACGGAAGACCAAGGGCGCGATCCTGATCGGGATGGTGACCATGGCCGTCGTCGCGATCGTCGTCAACGCGGTCACCAACACCCCGGACGCAGCCTGGGGTCTGGCGGTCCCGAACGTCCCGGACAAGATCATCGGCGCCCCGGACTTCGGCCTGATCGGCCACATCAGCCTCTTCGGCGGCTTCAAGGAAGTCGGCGTGCTCACCGGCTGCCTGTTCGTCTTCACCGTGCTGCTCTCCGGCTTCTTCGACGCGATGGGCACCATCATCGGCGTCGGCGAGGAGGCCGGGCTGACCGACGAGAACGGCAACCTGCCGGGCATGGGCCGGATCCTGATGGTCGACGGCATCGCGGTCGCCGGTGGCGGCTTCGGCTCCGCCTCCGCCAACACCTGCTTCGTGGAGTCCACGGCCGGCGTCGGCGAGGGGGCCCGGACCGGGCTGGCGAACCTGATGACCGGTGGCCTCTTCCTGCTGGCACTGATCTTCACGCCGCTGGCGACGGTGGTGCCCTCGCAGGCCGCCACCCCCGCGCTCCTCGTCGTCGGCTTCCTGATCATGGCCGCCAACGTGCGGGACATCGACTGGGGCGACTTCACCGTCGGCATCCCCGCGTTCCTGACGATCATCTCGATGCCGTTCACCTACAGCATCACCAACGGCATCGGCATCGGCGTGCTCGCCTTCATCCTGCTGCGCACGGCCACCGGGCGCTTCAAGCAGATCCCGTGGCTGCTGGACGTTGTCGGCCTCTGCTTCCTGGTGTACTTCCTGCTGCACCCGATCGAGCTGGCGCTCGGCGTCAAGTAGCCGGCCGGCGCCGCCTCCCCCGCCGCCTGCCTCCTTGCCGCCTGCCCCCTTCCTCTACGGCAACGAACGCGGAGAGTTATTAGTTCCACGGAGAGTAACTGGCTCTCGCCTGAGGGTAGCGGAGAGTGAAGGGTTTGGGTAGCCGTTCCCGTTCCGAGGGGGCGGCCACTCCAGGCGCTCAGGCAGCGGCTGTCCCAGGCGCTCGGGCAGCGACCACTAGACGCTCAGACAGTGGGCTCCTGGGCCGTCAGGTGACCGTTCCCCACACGCCGAGGCGTTCGGTCTCGTCGACCGAGGATTTGAAGCGTTCGTCGAAGTCTTCGCGGATGAGCGTCCGGACGACATAGTCCTGGACGCTCATTCCGCGTTTTGTGGCGTGCTGCCGAATGCGCTCCAGCAGCTCCCCGTCCACGCGCAGGCTGAGCACTTGCGATCCCATACGGACACGGTCCCGCCCCTGAGCGGTCAGGTGTGTCACTTTCCGCCGCGTCCTCACTCATATGGGTGATCCGCGGCGAGCGGCGCCATCACGCTTTCCTTAGAGAGGGTAATGAGTTATGCTAAAGACCATGCCGGAACTGTCCCACTCCCAGCCGGAAGGCGGGGAGGGCTCCCCAGAGGACGCGGCCGCGGTCAATGCTCTGCGGTCCGCCGTGATGCGCCTGTCCCGCCGTCTGAAGCACCAGCGGGTGGACGAATCGCTGACGCCCACCGAGATGTCGGTGCTCGGGATGCTGGCCCGGTGCGGTCACGCCACCCCCGGCGAGCTGGCTCGCAAGGAGCATGTGCAGCCGCCGTCGATGACCCGCATCGTGGCCATGCTGGAGGCCAAGGGACTGGTCCGGCTGGAGCCCCACCCCGACGACCGACGCCAGAAGGTCGTCACCCAGACCGAAGAGGCCGAGGCGATGCTGGAGGAGAGCCGCCGCCGGCGCAACTCCTGGCTCGCCGAGCTGGCCTCCGGGCTGGACGAGGACGAGTGGGCCAAGATCCGGGCCGCCGCGCCCGTACTGGAGAAGCTGGCACAGCTGTAGAGAACACGAGGCCGAGGAGGCGAACCCACTTTGAGTACGGGATCCGGAGCACACTCCGCCCCCGCACCGAACTCCTACGACGACACCGTTCACGACGACACGGTTCAAGGCCATCCGGTTCACGGTCAGACCGCTGACGGCGACGCGGTCCACGGCCACACCCCGGTTCACGGCGACGCGGTCCACGGCCACACGGTTCGCGACGGCACGGTTCGCGACGGCACGGTTCACGGTCACACCGTCCACGGCCACACGATTCACGGTGACGCGGTTCAGGGTGACGCGGCCCCGGTTACCGGGGAGCCGGTCGCCTCCGCACCCGTCGACGCGGCCGCACCCACCGAGGGCGCCGCGTCCCCCGCCGACGCGGCCACACCTGAGGCGACCAGGGACGACGCGGCCGCGGCCGAGACCGCCAGGGCCACCACCTCGGGCATCCGGGCTCGTGGCGGGCCGCCTGTTGCGGAGCACTCTGCCTCGGGCGCCGCCGGCCCCCCTGATGCTCGTACTGGCGCTCGTACTGATGCTGGTACTGCCGCTGGTGCGCGGATAGCCAACGGCCCCGCTGCCGCACCGCGTAAGGGCACGTTCAGCTCGCTCCGGATCCGCAACTACCGCCTGTTCGCCACCGGGCAGATGGTGTCCAACACCGGTACCTGGATGCAGCGCATCGCCCAGGACTGGCTGGTGCTCAGCCTCACCGGCTCCTCCGCCGCGGTCGGTATCACCACCGCGCTGCAGTTCCTGCCGATGCTGCTGTTCGGCCTCTACGGCGGGGTGATCGCCGACCGCTTCGCCAAGCGCAAGCTGCTGCTGCTCACCCAGTCCGCGATGGGCTTCACCGGGCTCGCCCTCGCCGCGCTCACGCTCACCGGACACGTCCAGGTGTGGCACGTCTACCTGGTCGCCTTCCTGCTCGGCCTGGTCACCGTCGTCGACAACCCGGCCCGCCAGGCGTTCGTCTCCGAGATGGTCGGCCAGGACGAGCTGCGTAACGCCGTCAGCCTCAACTCCGCCAACTTCCAGTCCGCGCGCCTGATCGGCCCGGCCGTCGCCGGTGTCCTGATCACCGCCTTCGGCAGCGGCTGGGCCTTCCTCCTCAACGGTCTGTCCTTCGTGGCACCGGTCGCCGGTCTGCTGATGATGCGGACCGCCGAACTCCACAAGGTCGACCGCGTTCCGCGCCGCAAGGGCCAGCTGCGCGAGGGCCTGCGCTATGTGTCCGGCCGCCCGGATCTGGTCTGGCCCATCGTCCTGGTCGGGTTCATCGGCACCTTCGGCTTCAACTTCCCGATCTGGCTGACCGCGTTCGTCTACCACGTCTTCCACCAGGGCGCCGGTACGTACGCCCTGTTCAACGGTCTGATGGCGGCCGGCTCGCTGATCGGCGCGCTGCTCTCGGCCCGACGGGGCAGCTCGCGGCTGCGGCTGCTGGTGGGGGCGGCGCTGCTCTTCGGCCTCCTGGAGGTCACCGCCGCGCTCGCGCCGTCCTTCTGGGTCTTCGCGGCGCTGCTCACCCCGATAGGCATGGTCGGCCTGACGATCAACGTCACCGCCAACTCCAGTGTCCAGATGGCCACCGATCCGCTGATGCGGGGCCGTGTGATGAGCCTGTTCATGATGGTCTTCATGGGCGGCACACCGCTGGGCGCCCCGATCGTCGGCTGGGTCACCGACGCCTTCGGCGCCCGGATCGGCTTCCTGGCCGGCGGCCTGATCTCCATGGCGGCCGCGGCCCTCATCGGCCTGATCCTCGCCCGGGTCGGCGGCTTCCGCCTCAAGATCGACCTACGTCCCGGCCACCCACACGTCAGGTTCGTCCCCCGAGCCCCCGACAGCACACGGTCCGAGGAGCAGGAACTGGCTCCGGCGGCGTAGGGGCGGTGTAGAGGGCGGCGAAGACGACGGTGCAGCGGGCGGCGGAGTACGGGGGGGCCGGCCGGGTTGCCCCCGACCTGGTCTCCCCGCCCTCAGGGCGTGATGCGGCGTTGGTCGTCGCTGTTTTGGCGGAGGCGGTCGGTGTGGCGGGTGAGGTCATCGATGCGGGCGGCGAGTTGGGGGTGGCGGTGCTGGAGGTGGGGGCGGGTGGCGGTGAGCGGGGCGACGAGCTGGGCGGCGTCGTCGTCGCCGAGGGCCTGGCCGAGCTCTTCGAGGGGCGTGCGGGCCGCGGTGGGCAGGTCGGTCAGGGCGGTGATCTGGCCGGCGAGGCGGCGCAGGTCGGCGGCGTGGTGGCGGGCCCAGGTGGTGACGCTGCGGTCGGCGGCGCGGCGGTCGCGGGTGGCCTTGACGCGTTGCTCACCGGTGGTGCCGGCTGCGCCGGGGCGCAGCCGTAGATAGCGGCGTTCGGCGGCCTGGCGGCTGGCCACCCCGAGCGGGCCGGCCAGGTCGGCCCAGCTGGCGCCGGCCTCCCGGGCGGTCTCGATCAGCCCCGTCTCCCACGTCGCGAGCCGCTCACGCACCTCCCGCAACAACAGCAGCGAGGCCAGCGCCTGCTCCACGCGGCTGCCCTCCACGGCCGACGATGCGTCCGCCAGCACCGACGTATGGGCAGACCCGCCGGCCGTACCTCCGGAGGGTGCGGCGACCGGGCCGGCGGTGCGTACGTCGGCCAAGCCGGCGGTGGGTACGTCGGCCGGACTGTCGGTGGATGCGGCAGTCGGGCCGTCAGTGGGTGCGTCAGCCGGGCCGGCGGTGGGTACGTCGGCCGGACTGTCGGTGGATGCGGCAGTCGGGCCGTCAGTGGGTGCGTCAGCCGGGCCGGCGGTGGGTGCGTGAGCGGGAGTGCCGGTCTCCTGTGTACGGGCGTCGCGCAGGGCCTCGTCGATCGTGCGGAGGGCAGCCGTGGCGGCGAGGAGGGACGCGGGTGCGGCGCTCTGGGGGTGTTCGTCTGCGGGCACGGGCCTCTCCTTCGTGACACGTCGACGTCAGGACGTGGGACACCAAGAGGTCCATACCTACCTCAAGAGAGGGCCTCAAGGTGCCGGGTCCGTCAGATGTCAACTCACCGATGACGTTCCACTTGTCATCCATCCGATGACAATGCTACAACAGAAGACAGGTGAAGCGCATTGGCCGGCATCAGAGCCTGATCCCCCCTGGAGGTGTTTCACGATGTTGATGCGCACCGACCCGTTCCGTGAGCTCGACCGCCTCACCCAGCAGCTGCTGGGCACGTCCGGCACCTGGTCGCGGCCGTCCACGATGCCGATGGACGCCTACCGCGAGGGCGACGAATATGTGATCGCTCTCGACCTGCCGGGTGTCTCGCCGGACGCGATCGACATCGACGTCGAGCGGAACATGCTGACGGTCAAGGCCGAGCGCCGGCCGGTCACCAAGGCCGGCGATGTACAGATGGAGCTCTCCGAGCGGCCGCTGGGCGTCTTCTCCCGGCAGTTGATGCTGGCCGACACCCTCGACACCGAGCGCATCCACGCCGACTACGACGCGGGTGTGCTGACCCTGCGGATCCCGATCGCGGAGCGCGCCAAGCCCCGCAAGATCACCATCGGCGGGGACGCGTCCCGCAAGGAGATCAGCGGCTGAGCCGTGCCGGACTGCTGGGAACGGTCCGCGGGAAGGCGGCGGCGAAGGGGCAGGCCCTGGCACCTTTCGGCCCGCGGCCGGGCCCCTTCCCGGACGCGGGCCGGGCCCCTTCCGGGACGCGAGCCGGGACCCGTTCGGGACGCGGCCGGGAGCCTTCCAGGACCCGGCCGGACGGCGCCCGGCTGCGCCACACTGACCGCATGAGACTCTTCGCCGCCGTCCTGCCGCCCGCCGCCGTGCTCGACGAACTCGCCGCCGAGGTGGCGCTGCTGAAGAAGCTTCCCGCGGCCGAGCGTTTGCGCTGGAGCGCGCGGGACGGCTGGCACTTCACCCTCGCCTTCTACGGCGAGGTGCCCGACGACACCACGCCCGAGCTGCAGGAACGGCTGGCCCGGGCGGCCCACCGCCGGGATCCGTACGAGCTGCGGATCGCCGGCGGTGGCCGTTTCGCGGACCGGGTGGTGTGGGCCGGCGCGGACGGCGACCGGCCGGCCATGCGCAAGCTGGCCGACTCGGCGGCGGCCGCGGGCCGGCGGGCGGGCCTCGACGTGGACGAGCACCGCCCCTACACCCCGCACCTCACCCTCGCCCGGAACCGCGTCGGCCACCTGAAACTCGCCCCGTACGCGGCCGCCCTCAAGGAATTCAGCGGCCGCTCCTGGACGGTCGGGAGGCTCTCGCTCATGCGCAGCCATCCGCCGGCCCCCGGCACGGCCGGAGCGCAGTCCCACTACGAAGAGATCGCCTCTTGGCCGCTCGGCGAGTGAGGCAGGCGAACGGTCCGGCCCGGTGAAATGTTCGGGTCCACCCCGGTTACGCTCAGAGGGTGGACCCGAAAACCCGTAACCGCGTCATGTCCGGCCTGCTCGCCGTGCTGCTCATCGTCGTGATCGTGGCGGCAGCCCTGCGCTGAGCCTCGCCCGGCCGCGGCGTATGCGGCGTACGCGGCGCATGTGTCGCATGCGGCCTACGGTTCGCGGATCAGGATGCGCGGGTCAGGAGACGCGGTCAGCATGCGCCGGTCAGGAGACGCGGGGCAGGATGTGCGGATCACGTCCACAGACACGGGTCGCGAACGAACCGGAGTTCACCAGGCGAACGCCTCCGGGGACGGCCCGGGGCCGGGGAAGATCTCGTCCAGCGAGGCGAGCAGCTCGTCCGGCAGCTCCAGTTCGACGGCGCGCAGCGCGGAGGCGAGCTGGGCGGAGGTGCGCGGGCCGACGATCGGGCCGGTGACGCCGGGCCGGGTCAGCAGCCAGGCCAGGGCGACCTCGCCGGGCTCCAGGCCGTACTTGTCGAGCAGGTCCTCGTAGGCCTGGATCTTCGCGCGGATCGTGGCGTCGGCGAGCGAATCGGCCGAGCGGCCGGAGACGGACCGGGCGCCGCCGCCCTCGCGTTCCTTGCGGAGCGCGCCGCCCAGCAGCCCGCCGTGCAGCGGGGACCAGGGGATGACGCCCAGGCCGTAGCCCTGCGCGGCCGGGATGACCTCCATCTCGGCGCGCCGCTCGTAGAGGTTGTAGAGGCACTGTTCGCTGACGAGCCCGTAGGAACCGCGGCGCGCGGCCGTCTCGTTGGCGCGGGCGATGTGCCAGCCGGCGTGGTTGGAGGAGCCGGCGTAGAGGATCTTGCCCTGCTGGACCAGGACGTCGATGGCCTGCCAGATCTCGTCCCAGGGCGTGTCCCGGTCGACGTGGTGGAACTGGTAGACGTCGATGTACTCGGTGCCCAGCCGCTTGAGGCTGGCGTCCACCGCACGCCGTATGTTGACGGCGGAAAGCTTGTCGTGGTTGGGCCAGGCCGCCTCGCCGTCCGGCGCCATGTTCCCGTAGACCTTGGTGGCCAGCACGGTCTTGTCGCGCCGGCCGCCGCCCTTGGCGAACCACGAGCCGATGATTTCCTCGGTGCGGCCCTTGTTGTCGCCCCAGCCGTAGACGTTGGCGGTGTCGAAGAAGTTGACGCCCGCGTTGAGCGCCGCGTCCATGATCGTGTGGCTGCCGGCCTCGTCCGTCTGCGGGCCGAAGTTCATCGTCCCGAGGACGAGTCGGCTGACCTTGAGTCCGGTGCGTCCGAGCTGCGTGTACTTCATGGTCGTTCAGCCAAGCGGTTCAAGTGCACTCTAGGCAAGGGGCGTTGCGCGTTGCAGCGCCTCCCACGTACCTGGCCGTCCCGCCGCGGTGGTTTCTCGCCGCTGCGCGCATTGCGGCGCCCCGCACGTACCCGTCTTTCCCGCCGCGGGGCTTCTCGCCGTTGCGCGCTTTGCGGCGCCCCCGCACGTACCCGTCCTTCCCGCCGCGGGTGGTCTCGCCGTTGCGCCTGCGGCGGGCGGGTGGTGTTTCGGGTGCGGTGACGGGCCTCCGGGGCCGGTTGTGTGGACTGCTGACGCTTTACGTCCA
>NZ_JBEZMM010000080.1:0-25987 GCF_040652715.1 Streptomyces sp. NPDC048196
TCTGGCGTTGACTTTTGGCACGCTGTTGAGTTCTCAAGGAACGGACGCTTCCTTTGGACTCCCTCTCGGGCTTCCTCCGGGCGCTTCCCTTCGGTGTTTCACACTCTATCAGGCCTTTTCGGGCTTTCGAACCGCCGCTTTTCTGCAGGCATGCAGAAGCGCGCAATTCTTGAGTCGCGATCAAGACGCTGAGGAGTGCCGCCCACCTCGGCCGGGCCGTAGTTGATTGCGGCTGGCTGTCCGGGGCAGGTCTCAGACAGTACAGCTCTGCTGTGGGCGAGGCAAATCGATTCAGCGGGACTCGCGGGGTGCAACCGGCCTCTGTCATGCGGAAGCGTCGATTCTTATGACTTACGCTCTGAACGGTGCGCCGTCCAGGACAGGTAGTGACGGCGGCCTGATGAATCTCCACCCCTGGGAGGCTTCCCATGACCACCGTGACGTCCCCGCTCGCAGGACGCGCCATCGGACTCGCGGCAGTGCCCGACCCGGTGTTCTCCGGAGCGATGGTGGGACCCGGTACCGCCATCGACCCCGTCC
The DNA here is from genome assembly GCF_040652715.1 of Streptomyces sp. NPDC048196. Classification (NCBI taxonomy): domain Bacteria; kingdom Bacillati; phylum Actinomycetota; class Actinomycetes; order Kitasatosporales; family Streptomycetaceae; genus Streptomyces; species Streptomyces sp. NPDC048196. The sequence continues at coordinate 541 of NZ_JBEZMM010000080.1, forward strand.
GTGAGCCGTCCGCCGCCGTCTCCCCCGTGGACGGTGTTGTCGTGTCGCTGCACCCGCACGCGTTTGTCGTCGTGGACCCCGAGGGCCACGGCGTGCTCACGCACCTCGGTATCGACACCGTTCAGCTCAATGGCGAGGGCTTCGAGCTGCTCGTGAACAAGGGTGACAACGTGACCCGCGGTCAGGAGATCGTGCGCTGGGACCCCGCCGCGGTCGAGGAGGCCGGCAAGTCCCCGGTGTGCCCGGTCGTCGCGCTGGAGGCCACCGCCGACGCGCTCGGTGAGGTGCGCGAGGACGGCGATGTGAAGGCCGGCGACCAGCTCTTCTCCTGGCGGTAGGCCGGGCGCCGTCGCGGACGGCGGGTACGACATTCATCGCGACGGCGCGGGCCGTCGCATCACAACCGGAGACGGGTGCAATGGAGACAACGCTGCGGGGCGTCGGGGTGAGCCACGGTGTGGCCATTGGCGAGGTGCGGCACATGGGTACGGCGGTGCTGGAGCCGCCGGCCAAGCAGATCCCGGCGGAGGAGGCGGAGCGCGAACAGGGGCGCGCCCGCCAGGCCGTCGAGGCGGTGGCCGCCGACCTGATAGCGCGCGGGAACCTGGCCGGTGGTGAGGCGCAGGCCGTGCTGGAGGCCCAGGCGCTGATGGCGCAGGACCCGGAGCTGATGGCGGACGTCGAGCGGCGGGTCGCCGTGGGCAGCACCGCCGAGCGTGCGGTCTACGACGCGTTCGCGGCCTACCGGGCGCTGCTGGCCGGTGCCGGGGAGTACCTCGCGGGGCGGGTCGCAGACCTTGATGATGTGCGCAATCGGATCGTGGCGCGGCTGCTGGGCGTGCCGATGCCGGGTGTGCCGGACAGCGATGAGCCGTATGTGCTGATCGCGCGGGACCTGGCGCCGGCCGACACCGCGCTGCTGGACCCGTCGCTGGTGCTCGGTTTCGTGACCGAGGAGGGCGGGCCGACCAGTCACAGTGCGATTCTCGCGCGGGCGCTGGGGGTGCCGGCCGTGGTCGCGCTGCCGGGTGCGGGTGAGCTGGTCGAGGGCACGGTGATCGCCGTCGACGGCAGCACCGGGGAGATCTTCGTGGAGCCGAGCCCTGCGCGGCGGGCGGAGCTGGAGCGGGCCGCGGCGGAGCGGAAGGCGGCGCTGGCCGCGTCGTCCGGTCCGGGCGCCACCTCCGACGGGCACAAGGTGCCGCTGCTGGCGAACGTCGGTGGCCCGGGTGATGTGGATGCCGCGGTCGAGGCCGGTGCGGAGGGCGTGGGGCTCTTCCGTACGGAGTTCCTGTTCCTCGACGACAGCAAGCAGGCGCCGTCCGAGGAGAAGCAGGTCGAGGCGTACCGGAAGGTGCTGGAGGCCTTCCCGGAGGGGCGCGTGGTCGTGCGCGTGCTGGATGCCGGTGCCGACAAGCCGCTGGACTTCCTGACGCCGGCCGACGAGCCGAACCCGGCGCTGGGTGTGCGGGGTCTGCGCACCCTGCTCGACCACCCCGAGGTGCTGCGGACGCAGCTCTCCGCGCTGGCGAAGGCCGCCGAGGGGCTGCCGGTCTACCTTGAGGTCATGGCGCCGATGGTGGCGGACCGGACCGACGCCAAGGCGTTCGCGGATGCCTGCCGTGCGGCGGGGCTGCGGGCGAAGTTCGGGGCGATGGTGGAGATTCCCTCGGCGGCTCTGCGGGCGCGGTCGATCCTGCAGGAGGTGGAGTTCCTTTCGCTGGGGACCAACGACCTGGCGCAGTACACCTTCGCGGCGGACCGTCAGGTGGGCGCGGTGTCGCGGCTGCAGGATCCGTGGCAGCCGGCGCTGCTGGATCTGGTGGCGCTGTCGGCCGAGGCCGCGAAGGCCGAGGGCAAGAGCTGTGGTGTCTGTGGTGAGGCGGCCTCGGATCCGCTGCTGGCGTGTGTGCTGACGGGGCTCGGTGTCACCAGCCTTTCGATGGGTGCGGCGTCGCTTCCTTATGTGCGGGCGACGCTGGCCAAGCACACGCTGGCGCAGTGCGAGCGTGCGGCGGCCGCGGCGCGTGCGGCGGACACCGCCGAGGACGCGCGGGCGGCCGCGCAGGCGGTGCTCTCCGGGGAGTGAGGCCGGGCGGCGCGTGGCGCCGCACGGGCCTGACGGCCGTCCCGCCTTTGTGGCGGGGCGGCCGTTCTTTTGTGTCCCGGTGTCCGGTGACCGGTCAGGGGTGGCAGGGGTGGTCGGGCGGGGGTGTCACGGGCAGGCCGGAGGCGTAGCTGACGCCTGGTTCGGGTGGGACGGGCTCGCCGCTGTCGGCGTCGGTGCAGTAGGCGGTGAAGACCTCGCCGGCGCTGAGGGCGTGCGGCCAGGCGTCGCGCAGGGACCAGCCGCGGACCGTGTCGCGGGGTGTGTCGCGGGAGGTGCCGCGGATCGGGTGGGCGGCCGGGTCGCCGTGGGTGTCATCGGCCGGGTCGGACGCGGTGTCGTCGGGGTCGGGTGTGCTGCGGGAGACGATGCCGCCGGGGGTGCGCAGGGCGAGGCCGGCGGCGAGGACCGTGCAGAAGACCAGGGCTTCGTGTTCGTCGAGCTGGGGGCGGGCGCCGGGGCGGCAGCCGGCGTGCAGGACGGCGAGCAGGGGTGGATCGCCGGCGGCGATGGAGCAGACGAGGTGGTGGGTGCCGTCGCCGAGGGCGTCGAGGAGGCCTTGGACGGCCTGGCCGGCGCGGGTGAAGGCGGCGTGGGCGAGGTCGGCGCCGCAGGTCTCGCAGCGGCCGGCGCGGGTGAGCAGTGCGGTGGCGTGGTCCCAATTCGCCTGGCGGTCGGCCTCGGCGGCGAGTAACGGGAGGAGCTGGGTCAGCGGCTCGCCGTCGTAGATGACGGTGGCGCCGGTGCGGGCCACTTCGGCGGTGTAGCGGCTGCGGCTGTCGGGCCGGTCGGGGTCCAGGGAGCGGTCGGCGCAGTACTGCGCGTAGGCGGCCGGGTCGAAGAGGCCGACGGTGGTGAGGACACCCTGGGCGGCGAGGGTGCGCAGCAGGGTCTCCATCTGGCGGAGGTAGCCGGCGTGGTCGTCGAACGGGAAGCTGGCGTACCGGCGCATGGCGGTGAAGTCGCGCGCGTCGGCGAGGACGGCGGCGGCGCTGGGCATTTCGCGGCGCAGGCCGCGGCGGGCGGCGGCCGGGTCGGTGGGCCGGGATGTGGTGGTCATGGTTCCCCCTCGGTGGTGTCGGTTGCGGAGCGGTCGCCGGGCCGGGCGGGTGCACGGCCCGGCGTTCACTCGTCACCGAGAGTAATCGGGGGGTCTGACAACGGCGTCCGGCGCCGGGCCCGGGTGCGGGTCGGCGGTTCCGGAGCCGGCGGCGGCCCGGGGGTGTTACTGGGCGCGGTCGCGGGCCACCTGCTCGTAGAAGTGGAGGAGTTCGAGGTTGTCGACCGAGCCGAGGTTGACGGCCTTGTCGAGCGGGGTGCCCTGGAGGAGGCGTTTGACGGGGACCTCGATGCGCTTGCCGGTGAGGGTGTGCGGGACGCCGGGGGCCTCGATGATGTCGTCGGGGACGTGGCGCGGGGAGAGCTGTTCGCGGATGGTGCGCTTGATGCGGTCGCGGAGCGCGTCGTCGAGGGTGGCGCCCGGGGCGAGGTGGACGAAGAGCGGCATCCAGTAGCCGCCGTCGGGGAGTTCCAGGCCGATGACGAGGGATTCGCGGATCTCGGGGAGGCGTTCGACGGCTTCGTAGATGTCGGCGGAGCCCATCCGGACGCCCTGGCGGTTGAGGGTGGAGTCGGAGCGTCCGTGGATGATGACGCTGCCGCGGGAGGTGACGGTGATCCAGTCGCCGTGCCGCCAGACGCCGGGGTACATGTCGAAGTAGCTGTCGTGGTAGCGGGTGCCGTCGGGGTCGTTCCAGAAGCGGGTGGGCATGGACGGCATGGGGTTGGTGACGACGAGTTCGCCGACCTCGTCGATGACGGGCTTGCCCTGCGGGTCCCAGGCCTGCAGGTCGGTGCCGAGGCAGGGGGCCTGGAGTTCGCCGATGTGGACCGGGAGGGTGGGGACGGCGCCGGCGAAGCAGCTGCAGACGTCGGTGCCGCCGCTGACGGAGGCGGTCCACAGGTCGGCGCCGCTCTCCGCGAAGGAGTCGTGCAGCCAGCGGAAGCCGTCCGGGGGGAGCGGGGAGCCGGTGGTGGCGACGCAGGTGACGGCGGAGAGGTCGAGGTCGCGGGCGGGGTGGATGCCGGCCTTGCGGCAGGCCATGACGTATGCGGCGGAGGTGCCGAAGACGGTGGCGCGGGTGGCCTCGGCGACGCGCCACTGGGCGGCGATGTCGGGGTGTCCGGGGCTGCCGTCGTAGAGGACGATCGTGGAGCCGACCAGGAGGCCGGCGACGAGGAAGTTCCACATCATCCAGCCGGTGGAGGTGTACCAGAAGAACCGGTCGTCGGGGCCGAGGTCGCAGTGCAGGCCGGTCTGCTTGAGGTGTTCGAGGAGGATGCCGCCCTGGGACTGGACGATGGCCTTGGGCAGGCCGGTGGTGCCGGAGGAGTACAGCACCCAGAGGGGGTGGTCGAAGGGGAGCTGTTCGTAGACCGGTTCGGTGTCGTTTCCGGTCAGGTCCGACCAGTTGAGGGCACCTTCGGGGGCGGGGGTGCCGAGCAGGGGGATGTGGACGACGGCGCGCAGGGTGGGGAGTTCGGCGCGGAGTTCGGTGACGGTGTCGCGGCGGTCGTGTTCCTTGCCGCCGTAGCGGTAGCCGTCGACGGTGAACAGGACGACCGGTTCGATCTGCTGGAAGCGGTCCAGGACGCTGCGGGCGCCGAAGTCGGGGGCGCAGGACGTCCAGACGCCGCCGACCGCGGCGGTGGCGAGCAGGGCGACGACGGCCTGCGGGACGTTGGGGAGGTAGCCGCTGACGCGGTCGCCGGGGCGGACGCCGAGGCGGCGGAGTTCGGCGGCCAGCGAGCCGACCTGGGCGCGCAGCTGCCGCCAGGTGACGGGGGTCGGTTCGTGGGTCTCGTCGACGTACAGCAGCGCGGGGGTGTCGGCGCGGGCCGGGTCCTCGCCGGCGCGCAGGGCGTGTTCGGCGTAGTTGAGGGTGGCGCCGGGGAACCAGCGGGCGCCGGGCATCGCGCGGTCGGCGAGCACGGTCTCGTAGGGCGTGGCGAAGCGGACGTCGAACCAGGCGGCGACGGCGCGCCAGAAGGCGGGGAGGTCCTCGACGGACCAGCGGTGCAGGTCGGCGTAGCTCGTGGCGGGGTCGCCCGGGGTGGGGGCGGGGGCGCCGTGGTGGGCGGCGGCCCAGGTGTGGAAGCGGGTGACCTGTGCGCCGGCGATCCGGTCCGGGCCGGGCTGCCAGAGGGGTTCCGGCCGGTGTGCGGAGTGCGGTGCGGTGGTCATGTGGCGGCTCCCGGGTGGTACGCGGCGTATGCGCCGGGCGCGCACCATGGTGGGGGTCTCCCGGCCTGACGTGTGCGCGTGACACGGCTTGTCTGGACGATGCCATGTGATCGTCTTGTGCACCAGGGCGGACCGCCCATATTCGGGGGGTGGGGAATGTGGTGGGCCTACGTGGCCCGGGCGGCGCGGGCGGATTCCGGCCACCGGCCGCCCGGGCCCGGGCCTCGGCGTGGCCGAGCGTGACCCCGTGCAGGTGAACGGCAGTTGAACGATGCCCGCCCGCCCGGGCGGCAATGGCAGGCTGACCGGCATGGACGGGCGTGATCTGGTGCGATCGGTACGGGTGGTCAGGGCGGTCGGGCCGGCGCAGGGGCTCCGCTCCGTGCGCGCGGCGTGGCGGGCGCGGCGGGCGGATGCGGTGGCGTTGCCGGCGCGTGCGCCGGAGCGGGCGCGGGTGCCGGGGGCGGCCACGGGGGCGGAGCCGCAGCCGGGCGGCGGGGTGATCCACTTTGCGCGGTCGTCGCTGCGGGTGCGGGTGGCGACCGGTGGTGCGGTGTTCTGCGGCTGGGGCGGTGCCGGGCCGGAGCCGTCCTACGCGCTGGCCGGGGCGTGTCCCGAGGTGGACGCGCGGGCGGTGCTGGAGCCCGATACGGAGGGCGGCTGGCGGGTGGTGTCCGAGCGGGTGCTGGTCGCGGTGTCCCGGCACGGTGCGGTGGAGGTGCGCACGCCGGGCGGGGCGGTGCTGCGGCGGGAGCTGCCGCCGCGCTGGTGGGACCGTACGGCGGGGCCGGACGGGGCGGGTGAGCGGGGCGGGGGGCCGGAGGGCGGCGACGGGTCGCGGTGGGTGCAGCGGTCCGAGGTGGCGGCCGATGCGCGGTTCTTCGGGCTGGGCGGCCGGGCACACGGGCCGCGGCTGCGGGACGGCTCCTACCGGTTGTGGAACACCGATCCGGGCGGCGCGTTCGTGCCGGGGGACGATCCGCTGTCGCTGACGATGCCGGTGCAGTTGGTGGTGGCGGACGCCGGAACACATCTGGTTTTTCACGACAATTCGTGGGACGGCCGGGTGCTGCTGCGCGAGGGTGCGGAGGGCGCCGGTTCCGGGCACGACCGGCCGGGCACGTGTGAGCTGCGGATGGACGGCGGACCGCTGCGCTACTGGGTGCTGGCCGGCACGCCGGCCCGGGTGCTGCAGATGTGGACGGCGCTGACGGGTGCGCCCGCGCTGCCGCCCCGGTGGGCGCTGGGGTACCAGCACGCCCGGTGGGGGTTCGGCGGCCAGGACGAGGTGCGCCGGATCGTGGCCGGCTACAAGGAGCGGGAGCTTCCGCTGACGGCCGTCCATCTGGACATCGACCACTTCGACCGGCACCGGGGCTTCACCGTGGACCGTGCGCGCTATCCCGATCTGCCGGGCCTGGCACGGGAGTTGCGGGCCGACGGGGTGCGGCTGGTGTCGATCGTGGACCCGGCGGTGAAGGCGGAGCCGGGGGACGCGGTCTACGAGGGCGGGGCGGCGGCCGATGCCTTCGTACGGGACGCGCGGGGGCGGGAGGTGCGCGGGGTGGTGTGGCCGGGTGAGTCGGTGTACCCGGATTTCACCGACGCGCGGGTGCGCAAGTGGTGGGGTGCGCTGTACGCGGAGCGGCTGGCGGAGGGGTTCTCCGGGTTCTGGCACGACATGAACGAGCCGGTGTCGTTCGCGCCCTTCGGGGAGCAGACGCTGCCGCGTTCGGCCCGGCACGCGCTGGAGGGCCGGGGCGGGGACCACCGGGAGGCGCACAACGTCTACGGGCTGGCGATGGCCCGGGCGGGGTTCGAGGGGCTGTGTGAACTGCGGCCGGACGAGCGGCCGTTCCTGTTCTCGCGGGCCGGCTGGGCGGGGCTCCAGAGGTACGGCGGCACCTGGTCGGGGGATGTCGCGACGGGGTGGGAGGGGCTGCGGGCCTCGCTGTCGCTCGTCCTGGGGCTGGGGCTGTGCGGGGTGCCGTACAGCGGTCCGGACGTCGGCGGGTTCTCCGGGGTGCCGTCGCCGGAGCTGTATGTGCGCTGGTTCCAACTGGGCGCATTCCTCCCGCTGTTCCGGACGCATTCGGCGGTGTGGGCGGGCCGCCGGGAGCCGTGGGAGTTCGGCATAGCCGCGCTCGACCACGCCCGCGCGGCGCTGCGGGAGCGGCAGCGGCTGCTGCCGTACTTCGTGACGCTGGGTCAGTTGGCGCGGCTGGCGGGGGCACCGTATGTGCGCCCGGTGTGGTGGAGTTCGCCGCGGGACCGGGCGCTGCGGGACTGCGGGGACGCGTTCCTGCTGGGGGACGCGCTGCTGGTGGCGCCGGTGCTGCAGGCGGGGGTGACCCGGCGGGCGGTGCGGCTGCCGCGCGGACGGTGGTACGACACGGCGACCGGTCGGGCCTACGAGGGGCCCGGGCAGGTGTGGGTGGACGCGCCGCTGTCGCGGATCCCGGTGCTGGCGCGGGCGGGGGCGGTGCTTCCGGTGGCGGACGGGGACGGGGGGACGGAGCTGGAGGTGTGGGCGCCGGTGGCCGGCCGGGAGGGCGGCGGGCTGGTGGTTCCGGACGCCGGGGACGGCTGGCAACGGCCGACGGTGGAGCGCTTCGTGACGCGGCGGGAGGCGGACGGCCGGGTGGCCGTGGAGCGGCGGGACGGGGGCGCGGTGGGCTATCGGGTACGGGTGCGGGGGCTGGCGGAGGAGGTGCCGGCGGGGGCGGACGGGTGACTCGGGAGGGCGGACCGCGCCCCGGGCCCGCGGGCCGGTGATCGGGGTCTTCCGCCGGGCCGCCGCGCCTGATAGACGGGGGCCATGCCGAGACCGATACTCGCTGCCGCGCTGCGCGGCGCCGCCACCGTCGCCGCTGCCGCCGCCCTGCTGGCCGTCACCGCGCTCTCCCCCGCCACGGCGGCCCCGGCCGCCCGGCCCGCCCCGCCGTCGACGCCGGCCCACGACCCCAGGGCACCCGCGGAGTTCGTCGCCCTGCGGGACGTCGATCCCACCATCCTCCAGGAGATGCGCTACGCCACCCCGCACAACTTCATGGGCGTCCCGGTGACCGGCTATCGGGCGCCGATCTGCCTGCTGACCCGGGACGCGGCGCGGGCACTGCACCGGGCGCAGCGCGCGTTCCTGCGCCGCGGCTACTCCCTCAAGGTGTACGACTGCTACCGGCCGCAGCGCGCCGTGAACCACTTCGTGGCGTGGGCGGAGGACCTCGGGGACCAGCGGATGAAGGGCGAGTTCTATCCGCGGGTCGACAAGTCGACGCTGTTCCGGGACGGCTACATCGCCGAGAAGTCCGGGCACAGCCGGGGCAGTACCGTCGATCTGACGCTGGTGCGGCTGCCCGCGCTGCCGACCCGCCCGTATGTGCCGGGTGAGCCGCTCGCGCCCTGTTACGGGCCGCGGGAGGCCCGCTTCCCGGACAACTCGCTGGACATGGGGACCGGGTTCGACTGCTTCGACACCCTGGCGCACACCCTCGACCCGCGGATCGCGGGCGTGCAGCGGGCGAACCGGCTGCTGTTCAAGGACGGCCTGGAGCGGGCGGGGTTCGTCAACTATGCGGCGGAGTGGTGGCATTACACCTTCACCCCGGAGACGTTCCCGGACACCTACTTCGACTTCCCGGTGTCCCGCCGGTCGCTGACCGGGCACCGGCCGCGCGGCTGACCTGGCGGGACGTGCCCGGGCGGGGTGTGGTCAGGAACCGTCCCGGTCCGGGCGCAGCAACGCCGGGTGCAGCAGGGCGGCGTCGCCCGCCCGGTAGAGGCGGGCCCGCGGCCCGCCGCGGGCTCCCCCGCGGGCCGCGGTGGTTCCGGTGGGCTCGACGAAGCCGGGGACGGAGAGCACCTTGCGGTGGAAGTTGCCGGCGTGCAGCGGGCTGCCCCAGACGGATTCGTAGACGCCGCGGAGTTCGGCGATGGTGAATTCCGCGCCGAGGAAGGCGGTGGCCAGCGGGGTGTACTCGATCTTGGCGCGGGCGCGGTCCAGGCCGTCGGCGACGATCCGGGCGTGGTCGAAGGCGAGCGGCAGCGGGGCCGGTGCGTCCGGGCCCGGCGCGGCGACGTCCGGGGTCCGGGGCACGGAATCACCCCCGTCGATCCCGTGCCCCGGACCCTGCTCTGAGGGACGCGGGCGGGCCGCGTCCGGTTCGCCGGAGGTCCCTGCCGTACGGTCCCGGTCGCCGGCCGCGCTCCTCCGGGGCGGCGTCCGGTCCGTACGGCCGTCCTGGCGCGCGGCGAGGGCGAGCCGGGAGACCGGGATCCAGGCCGCGGCGGTCGCGTCGCCGCCGCCGCGGGCCTCGGGGAGGTCGGGGGCGAAGGCGAGGTAGGCGACGGTGACGACCGGCATCCGCGGGTCGCGGGCCGGTTCGCCGTACGAGCCGAGCTGTTCGAGGTGGACGCGTTCCAGGTGGGCGGCGTCCAGGCCGGTTTCCTCGGCGAGTTCGCGGGCCGCGGCGGCGTCGAGGGACTCCTGGCCGGCGCGGACGAAACCGCCGGGCAGGGCCCAGGCGCCACGGAAGGGGCGGCCGCCGCGTTCGACCAGCAGGACGTGCAGCGCGCCGCCGCGCAGGGTGAGCGCGACGATGTCGACGGTCACGGCGATCGCGGGGAAGTCCCGGGGGTCGTAGGCGGCGAGGAAGGCGCTGTCGTCGCCGCGGTCGGCGCCAACTTCCTTGGCGGGCCGTCCCTTTCCGGTCATGACCGTCACCTCCCCGGCGGTTGTTCTCACCCTGAGTCTTTCTCGGGGCGAGAACAACATAGCAATCGGGATGTGGCACGGTCCAGTCCGTTCTTCTCGTCCGGGCCGGCCGGGTCCCCCAAAGGCGCGGTCGGCCGGCGTATCGCGCCCGGTCGAACGCGGTGTGTGCGTTGCGGGGGCAGCCGTCCGTAAGCTCCGGAAGGATGCGTGAACAGTGCGTTAATCACACATCGTAGCGGTCCGTCACGGGGCATGCTGCTGCCCGTGCCTGCGTGGACGGACCAGCTTCGCTTCGCCTTCCAGCCCGTGGTGAACCTCTCGACCGGTTCGGTCGCGGCGATGGAGATACTCGCCCGCCCCGAGCCGGGCGCGGCCGACGTCCTGACGTCCGCGCGGCGCTGTCCGGACCTGGACGCCGAACTGGCCGCGCTCGCGGTCCGGGCGGCGTCGCACCAGGAGACCTTGCTGCCGCTGCACGTCAACGTCTTCGCCGGCACGGTCGCCGAGCTGCCCCGGCTGACGTCGCTGACCAAGGCCGTGCACGAGGTGGGCCGGCGCCCGTGGGAGGTCACCCTGGACATCGGCGGGCCGTTCCTGCACGTCCCGGGGGCGGCGCTGCTGGAGTCGGTGGCGGGCCTGCGGGACGAGGGCTTCCGGATCTGTGCGGACGGGGTCGGCGACGGCGATCTGCCGCTGCGGCTGCTCGGCGCGCTCGCACCGGACCTGGTGAAGCTCGACCGGTCGCTGTGCGTGGGGCTCGACGCCGACCAGGGCCGGCAGGCGGTGGTGGCCGCGATGCGGGAGCTGTGCGAGCGGACCGGCGGGCTGCTGGCCATCGAGGGGGTGGAGACCGAGCGGCAGTACGCGGCGGTCCGGGACGCCGGGGTGCAGCTGGCGCAGGGCCATCTGTTCGCCCCGCCGGCGCGGCGGCCGGCCACCGACGTGTACCTGCCGCCGTCGGTGTCCCCGGTGGTGAGCGGGCCGGCCGCGGCGACGTACCGTCCGCCGTCCGGGCCGCCGGTGGCGCAGTTCCTGCAGCCGGCCGCGCTGTTGCCGATGACGGCGTCGGCGGGCGCGGTGCGCAGCCATCTCACGGGTTTTCCCGAGGTGTCGGGGGTGCTGCTGGTGGACACCGACGGGGTGCCGGTCCGGGCGATCGACCGGGACCGGTTCCTGCTGTCGCTGTCCGGGCGGTACGGGCATGCGCTGTACGCGGACCGGCCGGCGCTGCGGCTGGCGGACCGGCCGCGGACGGTCGGTGCGGACGCCACCGCCTGGCAGGTGCTCGACGTGATCGCGGAGGGCGACCGGGCGCGTACCGGGGACGACGTGGCGGTGGTGGACGAGCGGGGCCGGTGCATGGGCGTGGTGCATCTCGCCGACATCCTGCGGGCGTTGGCGGAGAGCCGGGTGGAGGAGGCGGCCCGGCTCAATCCGCTGACCCGGCTGCCCGGTTCGGACGAGGTCAACGCGGAGGTGGACCGGCGGATCGCCGAAGGGCGGGCGTTCGCGCTGAGCTGGCTGGACGTGGACGGATTCAAGCAGGTCAACGACGGTGCGGGGTTCGCGGCGGGCGATGAGCTGATCCGCTCGGTGGGGCGGACGCTGGCCGGGGTCGCGGCGGACGAGCCGTCCTGCCGGGTGGGCCACATCGGCGGTGACGACTTCCTGGTGCTGGCCGAACCGGACGGGCTGGAGCCGTTCGCGGCCGCGCTGCTGGACGTGGCCTGGGAGGCGGGCGGCCGGCCGGTGACGCTGTCGCTGGCGACGGTGGTGTGCCCGCCGGGCAGCGTCGGCGGCCACCACGAGGCCGCGGCGGCGCTCGCCCCGCTGAAGAAGGAGGCCAAGGCGCTGCCGGGGGCGAGCTGGGTGGTGGGCCGGCCGGGTTCGGCGGGTACGGAGGTGCGCCGGGGGGCGGTGGCCCGGGTGCCGGATCCGGCCGGGCCACAGGGGCTGCGGGCGCGGGGCTGACGGCGGCCGGCCGGCCCGGGAAGGGCCGCCCTCCGCGGTCAACGGCCGCCGCTGCGGGCGACCTTGACGCTCCCTCAGCCCGGGTGAACACTTCCCCGTGCCATGTCGGCGGCGCCGCACTCCGGCGCCCCGGCCGGGTGGCAGCGGCTGCCCGCTGCCCGCCGGTGGCACGCACCCGACCGCGGAGGACCGGGGGACGTCCCCGGGCCAGGGACAAGGAGCCGCCATGTATACCAATGGGGACATCGTCGTCGGTGAAGTGATCGGTACCGCGATCCTGATTCTCTTCGGCGCGGGGGTGTGCGCCGCGGTCACCCTGCACCACTCCAAGGCACGTGGCGCCGGCTGGGTCGTGATCGCCTTCGGCTGGGGCCTGGGCGTGCTGGCCGGGGCGTACACCGCGGCGCCGCTGTCCGGCGGGCACCTCAATCCGGCGGTCACGGTCGGCTCGGCGGTCGCGGGCGGCACGCCGTGGTCGAAGGTGCCGGTGTACGTGCTGGCGCAGGTGGTGGGCGCGGCGATCGGTGCGGTGCTGGCCTGGGCGCTGTACTACGCCCAGTTCGCCGCGAACGCCGAGGAGGGCAAGGCGCAGCCGACGCTGGGGGTCTTCTCCACCGCCCCGGAGATCCGCAAGCCGGTGGCAAACCTCGTCACCGAGGTCATCGCCACCGTCGGGCTGGTCCTGCCGCTGCTGTTCTTCGGCGAGAACAAGGGCATCGGGATCGGCCAGGTGCCGGGCGAGCGGGCCGGGGTGTACGGCTCGGGCATCAACGTGCTGCTGGTCGCGCTGCTGGTGGTCGGGATCGGGCTGTCGCTGGGCGGGCCGACCGGTTACGCGATCAATCCGGCCCGGGACCTCGGTCCGCGGGTGGTGCACGCCCTGCTGCCGATCCCCAACAAGGGGTCGTCGGACTGGGGTTACGCCTGGATACCGGTGGCCGGGCCGCTGATCGGCGCGGTGCTCTCCGGACTGGTCCACCAGGCGGCATTCTGACCGGTGCGGCCGCACGAAGGCGGGCGCACCACGGGTGCGACCCGGGTACCCACTCGGAGCCAGGAGGCCTGACGGCATGAACCAGCACACCGAGAAGTACGTCGCCGCGATCGATCAGGGCACCACGTCGAGCCGCTGCATCATCTTCGACCACGACGGGTCGATCGTCGCCGTGGACCAGCGCGAGCACCGGCAGATCTTCCCCCGGCCCGGCTGGGTGGAGCACGACGCGACGGAGATCTGGACGAAGGTGCAGGCCGTGGTGGCGGGTGCGCTCACCAAGGCGGGGCTGCGCGCCGACCAGCTCAGCGCGCTGGGGATCACCAACCAGCGGGAGACCACCGTGCTGTGGGACCGGGCCACCGGCCGGCCGGTGCACCACGCGATCGTCTGGCAGGACACCCGGACCTCGCAGCTGTGCGCGGAACTGGGCGGCGCGGACGGCCAGGACCGGTTCCGCGAGGCCACCGGTCTGCCGCTGGCGAGCTACTTCTCCGGGCCGAAGGCGGCCTGGCTGCTGGACGAGGTGCCGGGCCTGCGGGCGCGTGCCGAGCGCGGCGAGATCGCGTTCGGCACCATCGACTCCTGGCTGATCTGGAACCTGACCGGCGGCATCGACGGCGGGGTGCACGTCACGGACGTGACCAACGCGGGCCGCACGATGCTGATGAACCTCGCGACCCTGCAGTGGGATCCGGCGATCCTCTCGGCGATGAACGTGCCCGCCGCGATGCTGCCGGAGATCCGCTCGTCGGCGGAGGTGTACGGCTCCGCGGTGGGCCAGCTCCAGGGGGTGCCGGTGGCGTCCGCGCTGGGCGACCAGCAGGCGGCGGTCTTCGGGCAGACCTGTTACGGCGTCGGCGAGGCCAAGAACACCTACGGCACCGGTTCGTTCCTGCTGCTGAACACCGGCAACCGCCCGGTGGCGTCGAAGAGCGGGCTGCTGACGACCATGGGTTACCAGCTGGGCGGTGAGGACCCGGTCTACTGCCTGGAGGGCTCCATCGCCATCACGGGTGCGCTGGTGCAGTGGTTCCGCGACCAGCTCGGCATCATCTCCTCGGCCGAGGAGATCGAGCAGCTGGCGGCGAGCGTCCCGGACAACGGCGGGGCGTACATCGTGCCGGCGTTCTCCGGTCTCTTCGCGCCGTACTGGCGCTCCGACGCCCGCGGGGTGATCACGGGTCTGACCGGTTACGTCACCAAGGCGCATCTGGCCCGCGCCGTTCTGGAGGCGACCAGCTGGCAGACCCGGGAGGTGGTGGACGCGATGTTCCAGGACTCCGGGGTGCGGATCACGCAGCTGAAGGTGGACGGCGGGATGACCGCCAACAAGCTGCTGATGCAGCATCAGGCGGACGTGCTGGGCGTCCCGGTGATCCGGCCGGTGATCTCGGAGACCACCTGTCTGGGCGCGGCCTACGCGGCGGGGCTGGCCACCGGTGTCTGGCAGGACCTGGACGAGCTGCGCAGCCACTGGAAGCGCGACACCGAGTGGGTGCCGCGGATGGACGGTGCGGTCCGGGACCGCGAGTACGCCAACTGGCGGCGGGCGGTGGAGCGGAGCTTCGGCTGGCTGACCGAGGACGGCTCGGCGGCTTCGTAGCGGCGGGCGGCGGACGTACGGCCCGGGCTCCGGACGGCGGGGTGCGGGCCGTACCCGTGCGGGTGCCTGCCGGTCAGGGCAGTGCGGGCTCCCGGCGCCGGCCGCCGGTCCGCATCGCGTGCTCGACGACGGCGATCAGCACGTCCCTGGCCGAGTCCCGCTCCCGGGCGTCACAGAGCATCACCGGCACCTCGGGGTCGAGGTCCAGGGCGTCGCGGACCGCCTCGGGCGGGTAGCGGTCGGCGCCGTCGAAGCAGTTCACGGCCACGGTGAAGGCCAGTCCGCGGCGCTCGAAGTAGTCGATCGCGGCGAAGCTGTCGGCGAGCCGACGGGTGTCGGCGAGGACCACCGCGCCCAGCGCACCGCGGGCCAGCTCGTCCCAGAGGAACCAGAAGCGGTCCTGTCCGGGGGTGCCGAAGAGGTAGAGGACCAGTTGGTCGTTGACGGTGATCCGCCCGAAGTCCATGGCGACGGTGGTGGTGCTCTTGGCCTCCACCCCCTGGAGGTCGTCGACCGGGCGGCCCGCCTCGGTCAGCCGCTCCTCGGTGCGCAGCGGTTTGATCTCGCTGACGGCGCCCACCAGTGTGGTCTTGCCGACCCCGAAGCCGCCGGCCACCAGGATCTTGAGCGTCACCGGGTCGGCGGCGACGGTCTGCTGACGACGGTCCGAACGCCCGAAGACCATGGGTACCTTCTCCTGTATTGCCGGGTGTGCGGGTGGTGCTCACGTCTGTGCCCCCGGGCGTGGTGGGGAGCGGGCAGCAGGCGCACAGGCACCGTACAACGTGCTCGGCGCGCCGCCCACTTGAGATCCGTCACGCTTGGGACACGGGCGCGGGGGCGGCCGTTCAGCGCGGGGCGAGGGTCTGGGGCCGGTCGAGGAGGCCCAGCAGGCTCACATGGCCGGCCTCGATGAAGGCGCAGAGCTCCTCCTCGGTGCCGTGCTCCGCCATCTGCCAGGTGATGGCGGCCTCTTCGGCGAAGGCCATCCAGGCGCGGGTGGCGACCTCCAGCCGCGGGTCCTGGGGCAGGCCGAGCCGCCGCTGCCCGTCGCGGACCCGGCGGGCGACCGTGGCGCGGGTTTCGTCGACGAGGTCGGCGACCGCGGGGTGGCTGCCCGCCGCGCCGCGTACCAGGGCGAGGTACACCTGACGGTGTTCCAGGACGTAGGCCACGAAACCGGCGATGAAGGCGCGCATCCAGGCGACCGGTTCCAGGCCGGCGGCCGGTTCGGTCGCGGCGGTGAAGCGGTCGCAGGCGGCGCGGACCACGGCGCGGTAGAAGTCGCGCTTGGAGTCGAAGTAGTGGAAGAGCAGCCCGCGGGAGATGCCGGCGCGCCGGGCGACCTCGTCGGTGGACAGTTCGTCCAGGGTCCGGTCGGCGAGCATCTCCAGCCCGATGCCGACCAGTTGCTCCCGGCGCTGGTCGGGGGTGAGTCGGGTGCCTCGCTTGCCGGACATGCCCGCAGTGTACGGCGGTGCCGGGCCGGGTCCGGGCGGCCGTGGCGGCCCGGCCGGGCGTCAGGCGTGCCGGGCGAGGTGGTCGAGGATCGGGGGCGTGACGAGCCCGGGGACCTCTTCGGGGAGCCAGTGGCTGGCGCCCTCCAGGACCTCGAAGCGGTACGGGCCGTCCACCCACTCCCCCGTCGACGCGGCCGCGCCCCGGCCCAGGGCAACGTCCTCGCTGCCCCACAGGAAGAGGGTGGGCACCGCGATCCGGCCGGCCGGCACCGAGATGACGGACTCGGGGGCGCGGTACCAGTTGAGGGTGGCGGTGAGGGCGCCCGGTGCCGAGAGCCGGCGGAGGTTGTCGTCGACCAGCGCCTCGGGGATTTTGCCGCCGTAGACGGCGCGCAGCCGGGCCGCGTCGTCGGCGAGCAGGGCCGCCTCGGCGGCGCCGTCGGCACGGCGGAAGAAGCGGACGTAGTCGAGGCGGTGATGCTGTGTGGGGTCCTCGGCGGCGGCCCGGTTGAGGGCCTCCGGGTGCGGGGTGGCCAGCACGCTCAGGGACTTCAGCCGCTCGGGGTGGGCGCCGGCCAGCGCCCAGGCGACCATGCCGCCCCAGTCGTGGGAGACCAGGTGGAAGCGGCCGGCGCCCTGGGAGTCGGCGAAGGCGAGGGCGTCGGCGACGAGTTCGGGGACGGCGTAGTCCGCGATCCGGGGCGGGCGGGCGCCGGGGGCGTAGCCGCGCTGGTCGACGGCGACGGCCCGGTAGCCGGCCGCGCCGAGGGCGGGCAGCACCTCGCTCCAGGAGTCGGCGAACTCCGGCCAGCCGTGCAGCAGCAGGACGAGGTCCCCGTCGGCGGGCCCGCAGGCCAGGGCGTCATGGGTGTGCGGCCCGACCTGGATCTCCAGGCGCTCGAAGTCGGAGGGGGCCGGGGCCGGGGTGGCGTCGGTGGGCATGGTGGTGCCTCTCGTCCGGTGGCGGCCGGCTGCGGTGACGGCGGAGCACGGCCGCGGTGACAACGGAACAACTGATCTCCGAGCCTAGCCCGCTGTTGACCATTGCTCAACAAGGCTCGGCGGTGCCCGGACGGCCGGGCGTAGGGTGAGAGCAGACGCGAGCCGCATGCGGAGCGGAGTGCGCGATGAACCGACGCCGCGGCACCGGACCGTCGCCCGAGGAACTGCTGGGGCTCCTCGGCCGGCTCACCGGCCAGGTCATGGAACGGATCAAGCTCCAGCAGGCACGGGTGGCACTCGCCGTGGAACTGCAGCGGCACATGCTCCCGCCGGAGCTCCCGGGCCTTCCGGGGCTGACCACCGCGGCCCGCTACGTCCCCGCGCAGACCGGGCTGGACATCGGCGGGGACTGGTACGACGCCTTCGCCCTGCCGGACGGCTCACTCGGCTTCGTCATCGGCGACGTCCAGGGCCACGACGTGGAGGCCGCCGCCTTCATGGGCCAGGTCCGCACCGGCCTGCGCGCCGTCGCGGGCGCCACCACCGACCCCGGCGACGTCCTGGAGAGGGCCAACAACCTGTTGCTGTCGATGAGCTCCGACCTCCTCGCGACCTGCACCTTCCTGCGGTTCGAGCCGACGTGCGGCGAGCTCGCCGGCGCCCGGGCCGGGCATCTGCCGGCGGTCTGGGGCACCGCCGCCGGCACCGAGGTGCTCACCGACCCGGGCGGGCTGCCGCTGGGGGTCTTCCCCGACCAGCGCTACCCCGTCACCCGCCGCCGGCTGGACCGGGCCGGGGCGTTCGTCCTGCTCACCGACGGGGTGGTGGAGGGGCCGAGCTACCCGATCGAGCAGGGGCTGGCCCGGGTGGCCGGCATCGTCGGGGCGGCGTACGAGGCCGCGGCCGACGACCTGGCCGGCCAGGTGGTCGCGGTCGCCGATCTGACCGGGCACACCGACGACGCCGCCGTACTGGTGCTCCGTCACGACGGCGGTCCCTACGGGTAGGCGGGCGCGGTGGACGGGCAGGCGCCGAGCGGACCCGGCAGCGCGGCCGGGCGGATGCTCGCGGCCACGGCGGGGCACCGGGCGCTCGCCGTGCAGATCCTGTGCACCGCCGGTGTCTACTACGGCAGTGCCCGGCTCGGTCTGCTGCAGGAACTGGTCCGCGGGCAGGTCACCCCGCTGTGGCCGCCGACCGGGATCGCCCTGACCGCGCTGCTGCTGTTCGGGCCGCGGGTGTGGCCGGGCATCGCCCTGGGCGCGTTCCTGGTCAATGTGTCGCTGGGGCCGTCGTTCCTCGTCGTGTGCGCCATCGTGGCCGGCAACACGCTCGGCCCGCTGCTCTCCCACCGGCTGCTGCGCCGGGTGGACTTCCACACCCGGCTGGACCGGCTGCGCGACGCGGTGGCGCTGGTGGGCCTCGGCGCCCTGACCGGGATGCTGGTGAGCGCCACCGTCGGCAGCGGGGTCCTGGTCCTCTCCGGGGCGCTGACCGGCGCCGGCTTCTGGCCCGCCTGGGCGGTGTGGTGGACCGGGGACGCGATGGGGGTGCTGGTGGTCACGCCGGTGCTGCTGCTGTTGAGCACCGTCCGGTGGCCGCCCCGGGGCCGCTTCCGCCCCTACCGGTGGGCGGAGGGGGTGCTGCTCGGCGGCTGCACATTCGCCGTCACCGAGCTCGCCGTGAGCAGCCCGATGAACCTGCTCTTCCTCGTCTCGCCGTGCCTGATCTGGGCCGCGTTCCGCTTCGAGCGGGCCGGTGCGGCGCCGTGCGCGCTGCTGGTCTCGACGGTGGCGATCGTGGCCGCCGCCCAGCGCTCGGGACCGTTCGCGCACCACGACCTGTTCACGAACATGGTCACCCTGCAGGCCTTCAACGGGATCACCGCGCTGACCGCGCTGCTGCTCGCCGCGGTCGTCACCGAGCGGCACACCACCCACCGGCAGATCGAGCAGGTGGTCGCCCAGCTGACCGAAGCGCTCGCCCGGCTGGAGCCGGGCCGGGCCGGTGAGCAGTGGCCGCCGCCGCGCCGCACGGACCGGGGCGACGACGGCGGCTGACGTCCCGGCCGCTCACAGCGCCCGCAGACCGTCGATCACCTCGCGCAGCACCTGCTCGTCCGGCAGTTCGGCCGGCGGCACCGGCCGGCTGACCCGGACCAGGCCGGCGTCGAGCAGATCGCCGATCAGCACCCGGACGACACCGACCGGCAGGTCGAGCTCGGCCGCGAGTTCGGCGACCGACAGCGGCACGTCCCGGCACCGCTCGACGATCTCGACCTGCTCCGGGGACAGCGTCCGGTCCTCGGCCGTCTTTGCCGCACGGCTCTCGGCGATCACCTGCGCGATCAGGTCGAGGCGCCCCTCCGCGGCGGTCCGGGTGCGCCCGCGGGTCATGGCGTACGGCCGGACGACGGGGCCCGCTTCGTCGTCGAACCAGCGGGCCGCCTCCCGCTCGCGCGCCGCCCGGCCGCCCTGGTCGCTCATGGTGTCACCGTCGTCTGGCTCAGCTGGCCGGACCGGACCGGGGCGCGGTGCCCAGGTGCGTACCCACGCGCTTGACCAGCAGGGTCATCTCGTAGGCGATCAGCCCGACGTCGGAGTCCGCGTCGGCCAGCACGGCCAGGCAGCTGCCGTCGCCGGCCGCGCTGACGAACAGGAACGCCTCGTCCAGTTCGACCATGGTCTGCCGGACCCCTCCGGCGCCGAAGTGCCGGCCGACGCCCTTGGCCAGGCTGTGGAAGCCGGAGGCGACCGCGGCCAGGTGCTCGCCGTCCTCCCGCGTGAGGTCCTTCGAGGCGCCGGTGGCGAGCCCGTCGCTGGAGAGGACGAGTGCCTTGCGGATCGCGCCGACCCGCTCGACCAGGTCGTCCAGGAGCCAGTTCAGCTCGCCGGATCCCTTCGCCGAGCCCGGTGTGGTGAACGCTGCTGCCTGCGGTTCGGTCATGGACCGTCCCCTCCCGATGTGGTTC
Organism: Streptomyces sp. NPDC048196; assembly: GCF_040652715.1. Classification (NCBI taxonomy): domain Bacteria; kingdom Bacillati; phylum Actinomycetota; class Actinomycetes; order Kitasatosporales; family Streptomycetaceae; genus Streptomyces; species Streptomyces sp. NPDC048196. Next base: position 20,550 of record NZ_JBEZMM010000080.1, read on the forward strand.
CTGGTGGTGCTGTGGTGCCCGGGGCGGTGCCGTCCTGCGTGGCGCCGTCCGGGGCATCCGGATCTGTGGTGTCCGCGGCGGCCGGTGGACCGCCGGGGTCGTGCGCGTCCGGGGGTGTGCCGTGCGCGCGGGTCTCGTCCTCCTCACCGTTGTGGCGGCGGCCGCGCTGCCAGCCGCGCTGGAGCGAGGCCATCCGGGCGCGCACCGCCTCGGCGTCGCGGTCGTCGTCCGCGGACGGCGTGGCCGGCCGCTCCGGGCCGGGCCGGCCGCCCCCGTCGGCCTTGAGCTGCGGGGCGAGGCTGGCCTGCCGCACCCGGCGGGGCAGCCCGGTGGACGTGGTGGCGGGGCCGGCCGCGGAGTCCTCGGGGGGTGGGGTGGCGGCGGGGCCGTCCGCGGGGACGTCCGCCGAGCCCTCGGCGGAGCCCCGGGCGGCGGGGCGCTCGTGCCGGTCCCGGCCCCGGTCACGGTGCCGGTCCCGGTCCCGGTCCTCGACCGTGTGCCCCTCGCGCTCCCGGTCCCGGTCCCCGGCCCGGTCCAGGTCACGGTCACGGTCCCCGTCCCGGTCGTCGACCGTTCGGCCGTGGTCGGAGACCAGCACCGGCGGGCGGTGGCGACGCGGCAGCGGGGCGAGCCCGCCGCCGGGCGCCTGGTCGCGGGTCTGCTGGTGCTGCTCGCCGTCGGGGACCGGCGGTACGGGGACGATGCCGGCGCGTGGTCCGCGGTCCCGGCCCCGGCGTGGGCCGCCGAACAGGGCGTCCTCGTCGTCGAGCGGGCCGAGCTCGTCCGGTCGCAGCGGCGGTTCCAGTTCGACCGGTCCGTCGACGACGCCCCTCGGGGGGAGCGGCACCGGCACCTGCGAGAGGGCGGCCAACTTCCCCGCCGCGTGGTCGAGTTCGTCGTCCACCGGCACGCCGGTCAGCGGTCCGGCGGCCGGCCCGCCGCCCTCCCGGCCGGCGCTCGCGTCGCCGGTCTCCGTGAGGATCGTGCCGGGGAGGAAGACCACGGCCGTGGTGCCGCCGTACGGCGAGGGCTGCAGGGTGACCCGTACGTCCTGGCGCTGGGCGAGCCGGCTGACCACGAACAGGCCGAGCCGGTCGGTGTCGGACAGCTCGAACTCGGGGGTCTCGGCCAGCCGGAGGTTGGCCTCCAGCAGCTGGTCGGGGGGCATGCCCAGACCGCGGTCGTGGATCTCCAGGGCGTAGCCGTTGGCGACCCGCTCACCGAGCACCTGGACGGCGGTGTGCGGCGGCGAGAAGACGGTGGCGTTCTCCAGGAGTTCGGCTATCAGGTGGGTGAGGTCGGAGACGGCCGGGCCGTCCACCGCGAGCCGGGGCAGCCGGCGCACCTCGATGCGCTCGTAGTCCTCCACCTCGGCGACCGCCGCGCGCACCACGTCCATCAGCTGGATCGGTTTGCGCCACTGCCGGGAGGGCGCCGCGCCGGAGAGGATGACCAGGCCCTCGGCGTGCCGCCGCATACGGGTGGTGAGGTGGTCGAGCCGGAAGAGGTCGGCGAGCTCGTCGGTGTCCTCGGTGCGCCGCTCCATGGCGTCCAGCAGCGTCAGCTGGCGGTGCAGCAGCACCTGGCTGCGGCGGGCGAGGTTGACGAACACCTCGGAGACCCCGCGGCGCATCTCGGCCTGTTTGACGGCGGCCTCGATGGCGGCCCGCTGGAGGGTGTGGAGCGCCTGTCCGACCTGACCGGTTTCGTCCGGGCCGAATTCGAGCCGGGGCGCCTCGGTCTCCACGTCGACCTGTTCCCCGGCGGCCAGCCGGCGCATGACGCTCGGCAGCCGTACGCCGGACACCTCGTGGGCGGTCTTGCGCAGCCGGGTCAGGTCCCGCACGTGCCGGCGCCCGATGCGGAAGGAGACGATGACCGAGACCAGCAGGGCGACGAAGCCGAGTACGCCGGCGGCGACGGCCTTGAGCACGATGCTGGTGGCGGCCGGCGCGACCCGCTCCTGGTAGCGGTCGCCGGCCTCCTTGCCCATCCTGGCGAGGTCGCCGAGCACCTTCTCGGCGGTGGTGTTCCAGCGTTCGGCGTTGACCGCGTCCGGCCCGCCCCGGTCGCCGGCGGCGATCACCCGGTCCTCGTAGGAGGTGAGTTCGCGGGCGGCGGCGGAGCGCCAGTAGTCCCCGTAGAGGCCGCGGTCCCGGGCGGGCAGCAGGGGCAGGTTGGTGCCGTAGAGGACCCGGCGCTCGGCGATCCGGTCGGACAGCTCGCGCACATCGCGCCGGCTCATGCTGCCGGAGGCCAGCACCGCGGACATCAGGGCGTCCTCGCGGGCCAGGGCCTCGCGGGCCCGGGTGACGTTCACCAGGGCGCGGCCCTGCTTGTCCATCTCGACGTTGTCCAGGGCGTGGACCGCGGCGAGGAAGTCGTAACCGGGGTCGACCAGGGCGTCGTAGGACTCCATCGCCTCGTCGCGGGTGACCGTGTTGTCCTCGACCTGGGTGCGCAGCGAGCGGAGCGAGGACAGGCCCTTGAGGAGGGTGTTCATCCGGTCGCCGACGCCGGCGTCGAGGTCCTCGCGGACGTCACGGCCGGCGGCGTCGGCGCGCAGCCGGGCGACCAGGTCGTCGGTGACCCGGGTCCGGGCGTGCAGTTCGCTCAGCGCGGTGGCGCCGCGGCGGTCGGCGAGGTAGAGCAGGCTCTGGCGGCGCTCGTGCTGCAGTGCCTGGATGACGTCCTCGACGGGGTAGCCCAGGTTCTTCACGACATTGCCGACGTCCAGCAGCTGGTTGGCCGAGCGGCCGGTGACGTAGGTGGTGACCGCCCACATCGTCGTCAGGGACACCAGCGGTACGAGCAGCAACGCCACGATCTTCCGGCGGACCGACTTCCCGCGAAAGCGCATGGCCTCCCCTACGTCAACCCCGGCGCACGGGGGTGGTGTTCCGTCAACAAACGGCGCGAGCCTACTACTGTCGGGGGACCAACCCGAAGGGCTCTCCTGGCCCCGGTGCCGAGGGCCGCGGCCGGGTCGTCCTGAGTTGTCCGCCGATTCCCGGACAACCCGCCCGTATTTGTGCGCCGCGAGCGCACACCGGCACCGGAGGGCATGGTGGGACGGTTGGCCGGTTTCGCTCTACCCCCGGGAACCCCGCGGTGCTTCCGTGCGTGCACCATGGGGGTGGACGGGTCCGGCGGCGGGGAATCTTCCGGTGAAACCCGGGCACTCGGCAAGGGGCGGACGCGCGGGGTGGATGCGGGGAGTGTGACGCGGTCATGGACACCGGCAGGGAGCCGTTGTGGCAGGAGGAGCCGGCGGTGCGGCCCCGGATGGCGGACCCGGTACGGACCGCCGCGGTGCGCGCCGTGATCATCGTGGCGATCACCCTGATCGGGGCCATGGTGGCGTTCCTGTGCACGCTGGCGGGGTCCTGGCTGGCGTTCCCCGCGGTGCTCGGTACGGTCGCCGGCACGGTGGTCGCCACCTGGGCGGTGCTGGACGTGTGGGTGACCCGGCAGGTCTGGGTGCAGCGGCACGGTGTGCAGTCGCAGCCGAGCAGTACGGCCCGGGAGCTGCGGCGCGAGCGGCGACAGGAGCGCCGCCGGCAACGGCGGGAGCGACCGGCGCCGGCGGACCGCGCGGCCGCCTGAGCGACCGCTGCGGCCCGCCCGGCAGGCGGGGCCGCCACACCACCGCTACGCCACCGCCCCTTCCCTGACCGCGGGCCGGACGTGAGCCATCCCGTCGACCGCTACGCCACCGCCTCCTCCCTCCTGACCGCAGGCCGGACGTGGACCATCCCGTCGATGACACCGACCTCGTGGGTACGTACCGGGCGGCGGGCCGGCAGGCAGGTCGGGGCCCTCACACCACCGCTACGCCACCGCCCCTTCCCTGACCGCAGGCCGCACGTGGACCATCCCGTCGATGACGCCGACCTCGTGGGTACGTACCGGGCGGCGGGCCGGCAGGCAGGTCGGGGCGCCGGTGCGCAGGTCGAACAGCGCGGCGTGCAGCGGGCATTCGACGAAGCAGCCCTCGACCCAGCCCTCGGAGAGCGAGGCGTCCTGGTGGCTGCAGGTGTCGTCGACGGCGTAGAAGCCGTCCTCGGTGTGGAAGACCGCGATGGCCGGGGTGTTCTCGTCGATCTCGATCCGTACGGACTCGCCCTGGGGCAGGTCCTCGATGCGGCAGACGGCAATCATCTGGCCCCCCTCGCGCTGATCGGTATCATGTGTTCTGAATAACGCATCGCAGAGCGCGATGCGCAACAGAATCCAAGGCGTGGAGCGGGCCGTCAAGGGCTTCCCGGAAGATGCCCTCGCACGGCCCCTCGGGGGCCACCGGGTGGTGAACGAAGACCCATGTCGAATACGAGCGGGACCTCGGACGACCGGTCCGAGGAGCGGCGCGGCGGGGCGGGTTCCGTCCAGTCCGTGGACCGTGCGGTGAGCGTGCTGGAGATCCTCGCCAGACTCGGCGAGGCCGGGGTGACCGAGATCTCCGCGGAGCTGGGCGTCCACAAGTCGACCGCCTTCCGGATCCTCGGCGTGCTGGAGGGCCGCGGACTGGTGGAGCAGGAGAAGGAGCGCGGCAAGTACTACCTCGGGTCCGGGGTGCTGCGGCTGGCCGGCGCCGCGGCGATCCGGCTGGACATCTCGCAGGAGGGCCAGCCGGTGTGCCGGGCACTGGCCGACGACACCGGGGAGACCGCCAACATCGCGGTCCTGGACGGTGACGCCGCGGTCAACATCATGCAGGCCAGGGGCGCGGCCGCGGTCACCGCGTACAACTGGCTGGGCCGGCGCACCCCGTTGCACGCCACCGCGAGCGGCAAGGTGCTGCTGGCGCATCTGCCGCCGGAGCGCCGGGAGAGCCTGGTGACCCGCAAGTTGCCGCGCTTCACCGCGCACACGCTCACCACCGCGGCCGCCCTGCGCGCGCAGCTGACGGCCGCGCTGGAGGACGGATTCGCCTGCACCGGCGAGGAGTTGGAGATCGGGCTGAACGCGGTCGCGGCACCGGTGCGGGCCCACGACGGCGCGGTGATCGGCGCGATCGGCGTCTCCGGCCCGGCGTACCGGATGGAACGCGGGCTCCTGCCGGAGCTGGCCGAACGGTCCGTGAAGGCGGCCGTCGAACTCTCCCGCCGGATGGGCTACACGGGGTAGCGGGGCTTCCCACGTACCCGTCTGCTGCGCCGCGGGGCGTCTCGTCGTTGCGCTTTGCGGCGCCCCGCACGTACCTGTCTGCTGCGCCGCGGGTGGTCTCGCCGTTGCGCGCTTTGCGGCGCCTCCCACGTACCCGTGTCTCCCGCCACGGGGCTCGCTCGCCGTTGCGCTTTGCGGCGCGCCGCATGTACTTGACTGTCCCGCCGCGGGGCTTGGTCGCCGTTGCGCCTGCGGCGGGCTGGGTGGGTGTTGGGTGCGGTGACGGGCCTGCGGGGCCGGTGTTTGGGACTGCTGTCGCTTTACGTCCCAAA
>NZ_JBEZMM010000081.1:0-25704 GCF_040652715.1 Streptomyces sp. NPDC048196
CGGGGGGGGGGTGGTGGGCGGGGGGGGCGTGTTTTTGGTTCTACACCAGAACCCGCCCCAACCCCCCGGCCCCGGAGGTCCGTCACCGCACCCGACACCACCCAGCCCGCCGCAGGCGCAACGGCCAGACGCCCCGCGGCGCAGCAGACGGCTACGTGCGGGGCGCCGCAAAGCGCGCAACGGCGAACAACACCCGCGACGGGACAGACAGCTACGTGGGCGGCACCGCAAACCGCAGCGCCCCGCGGCGCAGCAGACGGGTACGTGGGGAGAATGCCTACATGGCCGATGAGGAAGCGCTCAACGTCGATGAAGTCCTGGATGTCGTCGACGAGAACGATCAGGTCGTGGGGCAGGCGCCGCGCGGCGAGAGTTATGCGCGGCGGATGCGTACCCGTTGCTCCTTCGTGCTGGTGCGGGACGCGGAGGACCGGATCTTCGTGCACCGCCGTACGCCGAACAAGCTGGTCTTCCCGGCGCACTACGACATGTTCGTGGGGGGTGTGGTCGGCGCCGGGGAGAGCTACGACCGGGCGGCGCTGCGTGAGGCCGAGGAGGAGCTGGGGGTGCGGGGGCTGGCGCAGCCGGAGCCGCTGTTCAAGTTCCTCTACGAGACGGCCGAGCACACCTGGTGGTCGGCGGTGTACCAGGTGCGGTGCACGCTGCCGGTCGTACCGCAGGAGGCGGAGATCGACTGGTACGCGTTCCTGACCGAGGAGGAGCTGATCGCGCGGCTGGACGTGTGGCCGTGGACGCCGGACGGGATGGCCGCGTACCGGCAGCTGCTCGCCCGGCGGGAGCGGGGGGAGTGCTGATGCGGGCGGTGCGGCCGGGCGGGGTGCGACGATGAGCCGCGGCGGCGGGCTGCGGGCGGCCGGCGAGGCGGTACGGCTCTGGTTCGCGCCCGCGCGCGTCCGCGAGGAGGGCACGACCCCCGACTACCGGTTCTCGCTGGCCAACGAGCGGACGTTTCTGGCCTGGTTGCGGACCGGGCTGGCACTGATCGGCGGCGGGTTCGCGGTGGACCAGTTCCTGCCCCGGCTGCACGGCACGCTGCGGGTGAGCTTCACCGTCGTACTGCTGGTGGGCGGAGGGCTGTGCGCGTTGCGGGCGGTCAACCACTGGGTGCGCTGCGAGCGGGCGATGCGGCGCGGCGAGGACCTGCCGGTGTCCCGCTTCCCCGGTGCGCTGGCGCTGGCCGTCGGGCTGTTCGCGGCGGCCGTGGTGGTGCTGGTCCTGCTGGGCCGGACGAACTAGGCGATGGCGAGGGAGCGCCCGGTGGCGGGCGGAGCCGGGCCGGGGCCGCGGCCGGCGTCGGACCGGGATCCGGGCCTGCAGCCGGAGCGGACCCGGCTGGCCTGGCGGCGGACCACGCTGTCCGCCACCGTGGTGGCGCTGCTGGCCGGCCGGCAGCTGCTGCGGAACGCCGAGCGCGGGGCGGCGGTCGCGGCGGAGGCGGCGCTGACCGGCCTGGTGTGGCTCGGCTTCGTCGTCCTCGCGCACCGCAGGATGCGGGCCATGGCGGGCGGCCGGCCGCCGGGGCTGCCGCCGCGGACCGCGCTGCTGCTGATCGGCTGCACCCTCGCGCTGGGGCTGTGCGGCGCGGTGATTCTGCTTCAGGGGTGACCCCGTTTAAGAGGGAGGAGAGGAGGGGCGCACGCACGGGGCCCGCGGCGGTTTCCTGTCCGGGGCGATGGCGGGGGTACCGTGGCCCGGTCCCGCGGCGGCGGAGGGCGCCCGAACTCCCCGTTGGCGGGTGAACACTGACGGGGCATCGGAGCAGGAGGCACAGCCCATGACGGAAGCGGCGGAACGGACCATGGCCGGGCGGAGCGTGCCGGAGGAGCCGTATCTGGCCGAACTCGCGGGCGGGGTACACGCCTTCATCCAGCCCGACGGCGGCTGGTGCCTGAACAACGCCGGGTTCCTCACCGACGGCGGGACCACCCTCCTCGTGGACACCGCCGCCACCGAACGGCGGGCCCGACTGCTGCGCCGGCGGGTCGAGGAGAGCGGCGCCCCGGCGCCCCGCTTCGTGGTCAACACCCACCACCACGGCGACCACACCTACGGCAACGGCGTCTTCGCGCCGGAGGCGACCGTCATCGGGCACGCCGCCTGCCGCCGGGAGCTGCTGGCCGCCGGGCACCAACTGCACGCCGTCTGGCCGGAGGTGGAGTACGGCGACATCCGGCTCACCCCGCCCACCGTCACCTACACCGACGAGCTCACCCTGCACCTCGGCGACACCGAGGTGCGGCTGATCCACCCGGGCGTGGCGCACACGCCCGGGGACACCGTGGTCTGGCTGCCCCGGCAGCGCATCGTCTTCGCCGGGGACCTGGTCTTCCACGGCGGCACCCCGTTCCTCTTCATGGGCTCGCTCACCGGCTCGCTCAAGGCGGTCGAGCTGCTGCGCTCGCTGGACGCGGTCACCGTCGTCCCCGGGCACGGCCCGGTCGCCGGCCCCGAGGTGTACGACGTCATCGAGCGCTATCTGCGCTTCGTCGGCGAGCTGGCGCAGGAGGGCAGGGCGGCCGGCCGTACCCCGCTGGAGGTGGCGCAGCGGGCGGAGCTCGGCCCCTTCGCGGAGCTGGCGGAGTCGGAGCGGCTGGTGGCCAATCTGCACCGGGCGTACGCGGAGCTGGCGGGCGGGGCGCCGGGTGCCCCGCTCGATCCGCTGGTCGGCTTCGGCGACATGACGGTGATGAACGGCGGGGTGCCGGTGGCCTGTCACGCCTGAGGTGGCTGTCGCGGTTGACCTGTCGCGCCCGAGGCGGCTGCCGCGGTTGGCCTGTCACGCCTGAGGCGGTGGCCGCCGGTGGCCGGGGTCCCGCCTGGGGCGATGCCTGCAGGTGGCCACGGGTGGCCGGGGCACGCCTGGGGCGGTGGCCGCGGGTGGCCAGGGCACGTCTGGGGGCGATGCCCGCAGGTGGCCGCGGGTGGCAAGGCACGTCTGGGGCGGTGGCCGCAGGTGGCCACGGGCGGCCGGGGCACGCCCGGGGACGGTGGCCGCGGGTGGCCAGGGCACGTCTGGGGGCGATGCCCGCAGGTGGCCGCGGGTGGCAAGGCACGTCTGGGGCGGTGGCCGCGGGTGGCCACGGGCGGCCGGGGCACGCCCGGGGACGGTGGCCGCGAGTGGCCGGGGCACGCCTGGGGATGGTGGCCGCGGAAGTGACCGGAATCCTTCCGTGCGGCGGTGCGTGACGGACGCCCCACGTACCGCCACTGGACGCCATACCGACTAGTCGGCATGATCGGGGCACGACCGATCGACCGTCGGACCGTCCACTCCCCACGGAGGAGCACGATGAGCAAGGGCACCCCTCCCCCCACGGCCCCGGACCGGGAGGATCCCCCCGGCCTCGACCTGGCGCGGTTGCGCGCGCATCTGGACCGGGAGCGGCCCGGGCTGGCCGGCGGCCCGCTGCGGGCGGAGCTGATCGAGGGCGGGCGGTCCAACCTCACCTACCGGGTCACCGACGGCGCCGCCCGCTGGGTCGTCCGCCGGCCGCCGCTCGGCCACGTCCTGGCCACCGCGCACGACATGCGGCGCGAGCACCGGGTGATCAGCGCGCTGCACCCGACGCCGGTGCCGGTGCCCGGGACGCTGCTGCTGTGCGAGGACGAGTCGGTGATCGGCGCCCCGTTCTACGTGATGGAGCTGGTGGAGGGCACGCCGTACCGCACCGCCGCCCAGCTGGCGCCGCTCGGCCCGGAACGCACCCGGGCCGTGGTGCTGTCGCTCGTGGACACGCTGGTGGAGCTGCACGCCGTGGACCCGGAGGCGGTGGGGCTGGGCGACTTCGGCCGTCCCGACGGCTTCCTGGAGCGTCAACTGCGGCGCTGGGGCAAGCAGTTGGCCGCGTCGAAGAACCGTGAGCTGGCCGGGATCGACGAGCTGCACGAGGCGCTCGGCCGGGCGCTGCCCGCCTCCTCCGCGCCGGCCGTCGTGCACGGCGACTACCGGCTGGACAACGTCCTGGTCGGCGCGGACGACACCATCAAGGCCGTGCTGGACTGGGAGATGTCCACGCTCGGCGACCCGCTGACCGACCTCGGCCTGCTGGCGATGTACAGCTCCGACCTGGGGCTGCCCGAGTCCCCGGTGAGCACCACCAGCGGCGCCCCGGGCCACCCCTCCCCCGCCGAGCTGATCGAGCGCTACGCGGCCCGCTCGGGCCGGGACACCTCGGCCATCGCCTGGTACACCGCGTTCGCCTGGTTCAAGCTCGCGGTGATCCTCGAAGGCATCCACTACCGCTTCACCCTCGGCCAGACCGTCGGTGCCGGTTTCGACCGGATCGGCGAGCTCGTGCCCGTCTTCATCGACCGCGGACTGACCACCCTCAAGGAAGGCTGAGCCTCATGGACTTCGCATTCGACGCCCGGACCGAGGAGCTGCGCGCGCGGCTTCTGACGTTCATGGACGAGCATGTCCTGCCCGCCGAGCGGACCGCCCACGAGCAGCGGGAAGCCCTCGCCTCGCCGTGGGACACCCCGGCGGTCGTCGAGGACCTGAAGGCCGAGGCCCGCCGGCAGGGGCTGTGGAACCTGTTCCTCCCGGACGAGGAGTACGGCGCCGGGCTGACCAACCTCCAGTACGCGCCGCTGGCCGAGATCACCGGCCGCAGCCCGCAGCTGGCGCCGACCGCGCTGAACTGCGCGGCGCCGGACACCGGCAACATGGAGGTGCTGGCGCAGTTCGGCAACGAGGCGCAGAAGAAGCAGTGGCTGGAGCCGCTGCTGGCCGGCGAGATCCGGTCGGCGTTCGCGATGACCGAGCCGGAGGTGGCCTCGTCGGACGCCACCAACATCACCACGCGCATCGAGCGGGACGGCGACGACTACGTCATCAACGGCCGCAAGTGGTACATCTCCGGGGCGATGAACCCGCTGTGCCAGATCTTCATCGTGATGGGCAAGACCGACCCGGACGGCGCGGACCTGCGCCGTCAGCAGTCGATGGTCCTGGTGCCGCGCGACACCCCCGGTGTGGAGGTGAGGCGCGCCATGCAGGTCTACGGCTACGAGGACCACTACCACGGCGGGCACGCCGAGGTGGTCTTCCACGACGTACGGGTGCCGGTGGGCCATCTGATCGGCGAGGAGGGCGGCGGCTTCGGCATCGCCCAGGCCCGGCTCGGTCCCGGCCGGATCCACCACTGCATGCGGCTGATCGGCATGGCCGAGCGGGCCATCGAGCTGATGTGTGAGCGGGCGGTGGCCCGTACGGCGTTCGGCAAGCCGCTGGCCCAGCAGGGCGTGGTCCAGGAGTGGATCGCCGACGCCCGGGTGGCGGTGGAGCAGCTGCGGCTGCTGGTGCTGAAGACCGCGTGGCTGATGGACACCGTCGGCAACAAGGGCGCGCACACCGAGATCCAGGCCATCAAGATCGCCACGCCGCGTACGGTCGTCGACATCCTCGACAAGGCCGTCCAGCTGTACGGCGCGGGCGGTGTGAGCCAGGACTTCCCGCTGGCCGAACTGTGGGCCGCGGCCCGCACCCTGCGCCTGGCGGACGGCCCGGACGAGGTCCATCAGCGGTCGCTGGCCCGGCGGGAGTTGAAGCGGTACCTGTAGGGGGCGGGGCGGCGGGCGCGGGGACGGGGGCGGCCGCCGCCCGGTAGCCGGCCGGTGGGGGCCGGCGGGTCCCGTAGGGGGGCGTCGAACAGATCCCGTAGGGGTCGCGGACGCCCCCTCGGGGCCGACAACGCCGGTAGGGGTGGCGGGTATTCCGTGGCGGGGTGGTCCGTGGCGGGGTAATTGGTGGCGGGGCACCCGTGGCGGAGTAATTGGTGGCGGGGCCATCCGTGGCGGGGAACCGTGGCGGAGTAATTGGTGGCGGGGCCATCCGTGGCGGGGCAATCCGGGTGTCGTCCGGCTTACCCCGCCCGCCCCTGCACACGCCCGCCCGGCCCCGCCCGGCCCGCCTGGCCCGCCCGGGCCCCTCGGCCCCCCTCGCCGGCGTTACGGCCGCAGCGCCCGCAGGAGCAGGTCGGCCAGGTGGTCGGCGACCTGCTGGGGGGTGAGGGGGCCGTTCTCCCGGTACCAGGTGCCGAGGTGGTGGACGGAGCCGAAGTGGTAGTCGACGACGAGGTCGGCGGGGATGTCGGCGGCGAAGACGCCGGAGCGCTGGCCCTCCTCGATCAGGGCGCGGAACCGTTCGTGGTAGCGCCGGCGTTCGGCGCGTACCTGCTTGTCCTTCTCCGGGCCGAGGTGGTGCATCGACCGGAAGAAGATCTTGGTGTCGTCGAGGTTCTCGATGGTGGTGACGACGACGTCGGCGGCGGCGTCGCGCAGGCGCTGCTCGACCGGGGCGTCGGCGTCGGCGAAGTGGTCCAGCCGCTCCTGCTGGAGCCGCAGCACCCGGCCGTAGACCTCGTGCAGCAGGTCGTCCTTGGAGCCGAAGTAGTGGTAGAGGGCGCCCTTGGTGACGCCTGCCGCGTCCACGATCTCCTGGACGGAGGTGCGGTCGTAGCCCTGCTCCGCGAAGAGCCTGGTGGCGGTGGCCAGCAGCCGCCGCGCCACCGGCTTCGTGCTGCCGTTGCCGTTGCCGTTGCCGGTGCCGTCCTTCGTGCCGGCCATCGCCCTCACCTGTCCTTCGTCGTACGTCATGCGCGGTGGCGCAGCTCCCGTCGGAGGATCTTGCCACTCGTGGTCTTGGGGAGCTCGGTCAGGACCTCCACCTCACGGGGATATTTGTACGCCGCGAGCCGTTCCTTGCAGTACGCCGCCAGCTCGGCGGGCGGCACGTCGGCCCCCGGACGCAGGCTCACGTACGCCTTGACCGTCTCGCCGCGGTAGGCGTCGGGCACTCCGACCACCGCCGCCTCGCGCACCGCCGGGTGGCCGTAGAGGACGTCCTCGACCTCGCGCGGCCACACCTTGAAGCCGGAGGCGTTGATCATGTCCTTCTTGCGGTCGACGACGTAGAGCCAGCCGTCGGTGTCCATGAAGCCGATGTCGCCGGTGCGCAGTTCGCCGTCCGGGAGGGCCTCGGCGGTGGCGTCCGGGCGGCGCCAGTAGCCGGGGACGACCTGGGGTCCGCGGACCGCGATCTCGCCCGGCTCGCCGAACGGCAGGTCCGCGCCGTGGTCGTCGACGATCCGCACGACGGTGTCCGGGCCCGGCACGCCGACCGCGAGCGTCCCGGAGGCCTTGTCCACCGGCGCTTCCCGGCCGGGCGGCACGCTGGCGCACGGCGCGGTGCACTCGGTCAGGCCGTAGCCGTTGTGGAGGTACGGCCCGAAGGCGGTGCGGAACTTCTCGACGAGGGCGGGCGGCAGCGGCGCGCCGCCGGACGACATGATCGCGAAGGATGCGAAGTGGTCGCGGGTGACGTCCGGGTGGGCCATCAGTGCCATGTAGGCGGTGGAGGGGCCGACGGTGTAGGCGGGGCGGTGCTCCAGGAAGGCGTCCAGGACGACGCCGGCCTCGAAACGGTAGGCGAGCGCCAGGGTGCCGGCGTTGGCGAAGCAGGTGGCGAGTTCGCAGACCATGCCGGTGATGTGGAAGAGCGGGGCGAGCGCGAAGTACGTGGTGCCTTCGGGCAGTCCGTGGCCGGTGCGCTGGCGTTCGGCGTTGTAGGTGAGGTTGCCGTGGGTGTTGGTGGCGCCCTTGGGCGTGCCGCTGGTGCCGGAGGTGTAGCTGATCAGCGCGATGTCGTCGGCGGCCGGATCGGGGCCGGCCGGCGGTGCGGCCCGACCGGTGGCGGCGCGGGCGACGGTCAGCAGGTCGTCGGCGCCCTCCTGCGGCCCGAGCGGCGCCCCGCGCAGCACCCGGGTGTCGTCGCGGGTCTGCAGTTCCCGCTCGGAGGTGGTCAGCGCCAGGCGTACGGAGGGCGCGGCGGCGGCGGTGGTGCGCAGGAAGCCGTCCCAGGTGCGGTCGGCGCAGATCACGGCGGTGACCTCGGCGTCGTCCAGGACGTGCCGCAGTTCGGCGGACTTGTACATGGGGTTGACCGGCACCACGACCCCGCCGGCCTTCCAGACGCCGAGCAGGGCGAGGACGAACTGCGGGGTGTTCTGCAGCATGATCGCGGCGCGGTCGCCGGGCCGGAATCCTCGGGTGGCGAGGTGGGCGGCGATGCCGTCGGAGAGCGCGTCGGTCTCCGCGTAGGACAGCCGGCCGTCGAAGTAGGCGAGCGCGGTGCGGTCGGGGGCCTTGCGGGCGGCGGCGCGGAAGGCGTGCAGGACGGAGGGCGGCGGCTGGACCGGGCCGCGCTGGGCGTCGGTGAGCAGGGCCAGCCAGGGCTTGTCGTGGTACGAGGTCACCGGGTGCCCCCTTCGCGCTGTTCCAGCTTCTGCTGGAGGTGGTTCATCGCGGTCAGCCAGCGGTCGGGGTCGGTGGCCCGGGCGGTGTAGTACTCCGCGACCTCCGGGTGCGGCAGGACCAGGAACCGGCCCTGCTCGATGGCCTCGCACAGCGCGTCGGCGACGGTGTCGGGCTCGACGGCGGTGGGCGTGAGCACCAGGTCCCCGGCCGCTCCGGTGGCGGCCAGCATGTCGGTGCGGACGCCCTGCGGACAGATGGCGTGCACCGCGATCCCGCGGTGCCGGTAGGTGAGCGAGAGCCATTCGGCGAAGGCGTAGGCGCCGTGCTTGGTGACGCTGTACGGCGCGGCGGCGACCATGGTGAGCAGGCCGGCCGCGGAGACGGTGGAGACGAAGCGGCCGCTGCCGCGGGCCAGCCATTCCGGTACCAGTTCGCGGGCCGCCCGAACGTGCGCCATGACGTTGACGTCCCAGGCCAGCGCCCAGTCGTCCTCGGGCGCGTCGGGGCCGCCGCCGGTGCCGACGCCGGCGTTGGCGCAGAAGATGTCGATGGTGCCGCCAAGTGCTTCGCGGGCGGCCGGGACGATGCCGGAGGCGTCCCCGGCGACCGCGATCGCCCCGATCTCCGCGGCGGTCCCCTTGGCCTTGGCCTCGTCCAGGTCGTTGACCACGACCCGGGCGCCTTCGGCGGCGAACCGGCGGGCCAGTGCCGCACCGATCCCCCCGCCCGCCCCGGTCACGACGACGGCCTTGTCCCGTACGGCTTCCACTGCGGTGTCTCCCTCGGTCGCGCGGATCGACTGACAGGCAGACTAACCAGTCGGTATGTGGGAGCGGAAGAGTCGGTTTCCGGTCGGCCCGTCCCGTTCCCGGACGCCGCCCGGCGCGTTAGCGTGCGCACCGCACGTACGGGTTGGCTTCCTGCGATCACGGAGGTGTGCGGATGGCTCTGTCGAGGCGCGTTCTGCTCGGACATCTGGCGGCGACCGGCGCGGCCGGTGCGGCGCTGACCGCGGCCGCGACGCCCGCGCGGGCGGCGGCGGCCGGCCCGGACCGGGGCGGCCGGCGGGTGCGGACCGGTTTCGCGCGGCTGGCCGCGGACGGCTATCGGCTGCTGGAGGGCGAAAAGGTCGGGGTCATCACCAACCCCACCGGCGTCACGACCGAGCTGCGGCACATCGTGGACGTGATGCACGCCGACCCGCAGGTCCGGCTGACCGCGGTCTTCGGGCCCGAGCACGGCTTCCGGGGCACCGCGCAGGCGGGCGGGTCCGAGGGGCGCTACGACGACCCGGCCACCGGACTGCCGGTCTACGACACGTACAACAAGAGCGGCCGGGAACTCGCGGACATCTTCACGGCCTCCGGTGTGGACACCGTCGTCTTCGACATCCAGGACGTCGGCGCCCGCTTCTACACCTACATCTGGACGCTCTACGACTGCATGGTGGCGGCCGTCCTCGCCGGCAAGCGCTTCGTGGTGCTGGACCGGCCCAATCCGGTCACCGGCCGCTCCGCCTCCGGGCCGGTGCTGGACAAGGCGTACGCCTCGTTCGTCGGCCGCGAGCCGATCGCGCAGGCGCACGGCCTGACGGTGGCCGAACTCGCCCTGCTCTTCAACGGCGAGTTCGTCCCGCAGGCGGCCGGCCGGCCGGTGGAGCTGGCGACCGTGCGGATGAGCGGCTGGCGCCGCGGCGACTTCTACGACGCGACGGGCCTGCCCTGGGTCCCCCCGAGCCCCAACATGCCCACCCCGGACACCGCGCTGGTCTACGCGGGCACCTGCCTCTTCGAGGGCACCAACCTCTCCGAGGGCCGCGGCACCACCCGCCCCTTCGAACTCCTCGGCGCCGACGGCATCGACCGGCGCTGGGCCGCGGCCGCCACCGCACTCGGCCTGCCCGGCGTGCACTTCAGGGAGGCGTACTTCGCGCCCACCTTCTCCAAGTTCCAGGGGAAGACCGTCGGCGGGGTGCAGCTCCATGTCCACGACCGGGCCGCCTTCGACCCGGTGCGCACCGGCATCGGCCTGCTGGTCACGGCGAAGCGGGTCTGGGGCGGTTTCGCGTGGCGGCCGGATCACGGCATCGACCGGCTGACCGGTTCGGCGACCGTGCGGACGATGATCGACGCGGGCGCGGGCCCGGACGAGATCGTCGCCGCCTGGCAGGCCGGCCTGGCGACGTTCCGTACGGTGCGGGCCCGTTATCTGCGTTATCCGCCGGCGTAGTCGCCGACGAGTTCCGCGCCGGTGGTGCGGTCGCCGCGCTCGACGATCTCCCCGCCGACCCAGGCGTCCACCCCGCGGTCGGCGAGCGTGGCCAGCGCCGTGGTCACGGACTCCGGCGGGACGACGGCGATCATGCCGACGCCCATGTTCAGGGTCCGCTCCAGTTCCCGGCGCTCGACCTGGCCGGCCGTGCCGACCAGGTCGAAGACCGGGCCCGGGGTCCAGGTGGCGCGGTCGACGGTGGCGTGCAGCCCGTCCGGGACCACCCGGGCGAGGTTGCCCGCCAGTCCGCCGCCGGTGATGTGCGCGAAGGCGTGGACCTCGGTCGCCCGGGTCAGCGCCAGGCAGGCGGCGGCGTAGATCCGGGTGGGTTCGAGCAGTTCCTCGCCCAGGGTGCGGCCCAGTTCGGCGAGGTGCTGGTCCAGGCGCAGGCCGGCCCGGTCGAGCAGGACGTGGCGGACCAGGGAGTAGCCGTTGGCGTGCAGGCCCGACGAGGCCATCGCGATCACCGCGTCGCCGGTACGGAGGCGCTCCGCGCCCAGCAGCCGGTCCGCCTCGACGACGCCGGTACCGGCGCCGGCCAGGTCGAACTCGTCCGCACCGAGCAGGCCCGGGTGTTCGGCGGTCTCGCCGCCGATCAGCGCGCAGCCGGCCAGCACGCAGCCCTCGGCGATGCCCTTGACGATCTCCGCGACCCGCTCGGGGTGGACCTTGCCGACGCAGAGGTAGTCGGTCAGGAAGAGCGGTTCGGCGCCGCAGACGACGATGTCGTCCATCACCATCGCGACGAGGTCGTGGCCGATGGTGTGGTGGACGCCGAGGGCGCGGGCGATGTCGACCTTGGTGCCGACGCCGTCGGTGGCCGAGGCGAGCAGCGGGCGGGCGTAGCCCTTCAGCGCCGAGGCGTCGAAGAGGCCGGCGAACCCGCCGAGTCCCCCGACGACTTCGGGGCGGGCGGTCTTCCTCACCCACTGCTTCATCAGCTCAACGGCGCGGTCGCCGGCTTCGATGTCGACGCCCGCGGACGCATAGCTGGCTCCGGTGCGAGGGCTCATGGACGCCCGCCTTTCGAGGGGTTGATCCGGTCTGTCGCCGTACGGGTCACCATGACGCCGCGCCGTGGAAGGAGGTCGGTCCCGGCCGGAAGCCGAGGCCGCGGCGGGCGGCGCCGAGCGCCAGGGTGCGTTCCACGGCGAGGTGGCTGAGCGCGTAGCGGGTGAGCCGCGGCGGTGTGGAGCGGCCCGCCAGCCGCCAGGCCGTCTCGGCGGTCGCCGCGGCGGCGGACGCCACGGCGGTGGGCACCGTGCGCAGCCGTACCGTCAGGCCGCGGGCGGCGAGCAGGGCCCGCAGCGCCTCGCCGATGGGGACGGGGGCCGCGTCGGCGATGTTGTAGGTGCCGGGCCGGGTGTCGCGGTCGCAGGCCAGCAGCGCGGCCGCGGTCAGCTGGTCGATGTGGGTGAGCGACTGCAGGGCGGTGCCGTCGCCCGGCAGCCACAGCAGGCCGCCGCGGACGGCGCCGAGCACCCGGGGCAGCAGTGTCCGGTCGCCCGGTCCGTAGACGGCGTGCGGGCGCAGCACGACGGTGTCCGGGCGGCCGCGCAGGGCCAGTTCGGCGGCGGCCTTGGAGGCGGCGTACGGGGTGAGGTAGCGGCGGACCGGGGCCTCGGTCTCGTGGCCGAGGACGGTCGGCCGGAACGGGTCGTACACGCTGGCCGTCGAGATGTGCACCAGCCGGGCGCCGGGGAAGGACGCGGCCACGTTCCGGGTGCCGGTGAGGTTGGCGTGCCAGACGGGGCCGGGCGCGCCCCAGTCGCGGACGGCGGCGGCCGCGTGCACCACCGCGTCCACCTCGGGGGCGTCGGTCCAGACCCCGTCGCAGAGGTCCCAGTCGGCGCGGGTGAGGGAGTGCACGGTCCAGCCCGCGGCGGTCGCCGCCCGGCAGACGGCGCCGCCCACGAAGCCGCGGGCGCCGGTCACGGCGATCCTCATCGGGCCGCCCCCGCCGTCCGGTCGCCCAGCAGGGCGCGCAGCGCGGCGCGGTCCGGTTTGCGGGTGCGGCCGGTGACCGGGATGCGGTCCAGGACGACCACCTCGTCCGGCAGCGCGGCCGCGTCGATCAGGGCGGGCAGCCGGGAGCGGACGGTCCCGGCGAGCACCTCCGGTTCGGACGTGGGTCGTTCGGGCACGAGGGCCAGGACGACGCGCTCGTCGCCGTAGGCGTCGGGGACGCCGACGATGACCGCGTCGGCGACGCCGGGCAGGGCGGCGACGGCCGGTTCGTAGAGCCCGGGGTAGATGTTGGTGCGGCCGCGGATGAGCATGTCCTTCTTCCGCCCGAGCAGGACCAGTTCGCCGTCCTCCAGCCGGGCGAGGTCGCCGGTGGCGTGTTCGGTCATCGGTGGCTCGCCGAGGTAGCCGCGGCACAGGTTCGGTCCGGACACCAGCAGTTCGCCGTCCGGTGCGGTGCGCGCCCGGACCCCCGGCAGGGGCGTGCCGAGCAGGTCGCCGGGGCCGCGGTGGGCGAGCTTGGCGTCTCCGGTGGCGACCGCGACCGGCACGATCTCGGTCATGCCGTACACGGCGAGGAAGCGGACCCGCGGCAGGACCTGGCCGGCCCGGCGCAGCAGGCCGGGCAGGACGGGTGCGCCGCCGAGGACGAGGTGCCGCAGCGAGGCGGGCAGTGCCGCCTCGCCCCGTTCGACGGCGTCGAGCACCGCGGGCAGGTCGGCCGGGACGCAGAACGCGTGGGTGGCGCCGGCCAGTCCGCGGGTGAACCGTCCGGGATCGGCGGCGGGCGCGAAGCCGTACGGCGGCATGGTCCAGTGCGCCCCGGCGACCAGGGCGGGGATGCCCATCATCAACTGGTCGGTGTGCAGCACGTCGCCGTCGCCCATGCACAGGGCGGAGCCGCAGCCGACCAGGCCGGCGCCGAGCGAACCGCGGGTGTGGACCACCGCCCGGGGCGCCTGCGTCGTGCCGGAGGTGAAGACGACCAGCGCCTCCTGTCCGGGCGCCGGTCCGGGGCGGTCGGCCGGGGCGGGGCCGGTGGCGAGCCGGCGGGCGGACAGCGCACCGGCGGGGACGCCGGGCAGCCGTCGGCCGGTGTGGACGTGCCGCAGGCCGAGCCGGTGGTAGTGCGGCAGCAGCAGTCCGCGGCGCCGCGCCAGCGGGCGGCCGTAGCGGGCCACCGCGTACAGCAGGGATTCGGCGGCGGCCCAGCGCGGCTGTGCCAGTTCGCGGCGGGCGGCAAAGAGTTCGGGGCCGGCGCCGGGGTCGGCGAAGACCACGGTGCCACCCGCGGCGATCACGCCCAGCGCCAGCACCACGCCGTCCGGTCCCGGCCGTACGGAGAACAGCATCCGCTCCCCCGCCGCCATCCCGGCCGCGCGCAGCCCGTGTGCCGTGGTGAGGACGGCGCGGGCCAGTTCGCGGTAGCCGAGGGTGCGGCCGTCCGGGCCGGTGAGGGCGGGCGCGTCGGCGCGTCGCCCGGCGGTGTCGAAGAAGGCGGTGAGCAGATCGATCCGGTCGTCCGCCGCGGGCCGGGTGTCGGTCAACTCGCGCTCCTGAGCTCGATGTTCAGCCGGGCGTAGCCCGGTATCAGGACGTGCCGGGCCGGGCGGCGGCCGGTGACGGTGACCGGCCCGGCGGCGAGCGCGGCGGCCAGCACCGCGTGGACCTGCGCCATGGCCAGCGGCATGCCGAGGCAGAAGTGCGGGCCGGCGCCGAACCACAGCCGGCGCAGTTCCGACGGGTGCGGCCGCTCGGGGGCGAACGGCCCGTGGGCCCGCGCGCACAGCAGGGTGGCCACCACGACCCGGTCGCCGGGCGCGACCGGGACACCGCCGATCCGGGCGGCGCGGGCGACGCTGCGCAGCATCACGGGGGACGGCACGGTGATCCGCAGGGCCTCCTCGATCACCGGGTCGGGGTCGGCGGCGGGGTCCGCGAGCCGGTCGAGCCGGCCGGTGTCGTGGCCGAGCGCGATCAGCCGCGGGATGAACGAGACCAGGGTCTCGGTGCCGGTGAGCAGGAAGGCGCCGACGGCCCCGCGGGCCTCCTGCTCGGTCAGGCCCAGTTCCCGCAGCCGGCCGGGCAGGGTCGTCTCGCCGCCCTGCCGGTAGGCGGTCACCGCCGAGGCGGTCAGCCGGCCCAGCACCTCACGCGCCCGCGCCACCTGACGTCCCGTCATACCGGAGCGCCACAGTCGCACCGACCTCGTCACCTCGGACGCCTCGGCGTGCGCCCCGCCGAACCGGCCGGGCTCCGCGGGCATCCCGACGATCGCGCAGATCGCGGCGCCGGCGCAGATCTGCGCGACCCGGACCAGATCGACCTGTTCGCCGGCGCGCAGCCGGCCGGTCAGCTCGTCGAGCGGCTGCGCCAGCACCTGGGCGCACAGGGCCGTGACGTAGCCGGGGGTGAAGAGCCCGGACAGCCGGCGGCGGAGCGCCGCGTGGTCGGGGCCCTCCATGTTGAGCAGCACCGACGGGCCGAGCACCGGTGTCCACAGGTCGGACGGTGAGCCGGGACCGGTCTTGGTGAAGTGCTCGGTGTCGCAGAGGACGTCGCGGGCCAGCGCGGCGTCGCTGACCACGACGCCGACCCGCGGCACCCGGACGACCGGGCCGCGGGCGGCGATCGCGCGCAGCAGCCGGTAGGCGACGGGATGGGCGGCGGTCTGCACCCGGTGTTCCCAGTGCTCCCAGGTGGCGGGCGGCGCCGCCGTGGTGGTGGTCGTCACCGGATGTCCACCACCTCGGGGCGGTAGCGGTGGTCCGCGTACCAGCCGAGGGTGCGGCGCAGGCCCCAGGCGTGCACCCGGCGGGCCGAGCCGGCCACCTTCACGTCGCGCCGGGTGCCGTACGCGGTGGTCAGCCGCCGGACCGCGTTGACCAGGGCGCGGTCCTCGTGGACCTCCTCGATGGCGGTGCGCGGGAAGCCGCCGGCGCGTTCGTACAGGTCCGCGGTGATCGCCATGTTGCAGCCGGGCGCCATCACGTACGGGCCGAGGTAGTCGGGGCCGCGGTTGCCGGGACGGAACCGGCCGAAGAGCGCGGCCACTTCGGTCGCGGTGACCAGGGCGGCGCGCCGCAGCGGGGGCAGCGGCGCCTCGTCGGTGCGGGGCCGCAGCCGGCCGGCGATCAGTTCCAGTCCGGCGTCGAAGCCGGCCCGGACCCGGGCGGTCCAGTCGGGTGCGGGCAGGCAGTCGGCGTCGGTGCGGGCCAGGTGCGTGGCGCCGTGCGCGATGGCGTGGCGCATCCCGGTGTCGGCGGCCGCGCCGGTGCCCTTGCGGGTCTCGTGCACGAGGTGCAGGTCGCCGGGGAAGCCGAAGGACCGTACGACGTCCGCGGTGCCGTCCGTGGAGTCGTTGTCGACGATCACGAGGGAGAAGTCCCGGTCGGTCTGGGCCGCGAGCGCCCGCAGCGTCGCGGTGATGCCGGGGGCCTCGTTGTAGGCGGGTACCACCACCCAGAGCCTCACAGCCGGATCACGCTCACTCCCATGCTGATGCCGCCGGCGAGCCCGACCAGGGCCACCAGGTCGCCGACGCCGGCCCGGCCGCTCTCCCGGGCGCGGACGAGCTGCAGCGGCAGGCTGGCGGAGGCCGCGTTGCCGTGTTCGGTGACGGTGAGCGGGATCTTGTCCGGGGGCAGCCCGAACCGTTCGGCGAGCTGGTCCAGATAGGGCTTGGAGACCTGGTGGACGCAGATGGCCGCCATGTCCTGCCAGCGGACGCCGAGCCGCTCCAGGGTGTCGTCGAGGATCTTCGGGCCGAGCCGCTCGAAGGCGCGGCGCAGGCCCACGCCGTCGAGCCGGAAGTAGGTGTGTTCGTCGCCGCGGGGGTGGGCCGAGCCGCCGGACGCGAGGGTGCCGACGTTCCAGGAGGCGGAGTCGGCGGTGAAGCCGCAGCCGAGGATGCCGGGCTCCGCGGACGCCTCGACGAGCAGCGCGGCGCCCGCGTCGGAGAGGGTGTAGCCGGGGATCGACGCGAGGTAGGTGCGCAGGTCCGGCACCGCCCAGCGGACGGCGCGGGAGGGCGATTCGCCGCCGGCGATCAGGATCCGGCGGTAGGAGCCCTGGGCGATCAGCGCATGGGCGGTCTCCAGCGCGTTGAGCACGCTGTTGCAGGCGTTCTTGACGTCGAAGACGGGGCAGCGCAGGCCGAGGCGGTCGGCGACCATGTGCGAGGTGGCCGGCTCGATCATGTCCTGGCTGGCCGCGGCGAAGAGCAGCAGGTCGATGGTGCCGGCGTCGGTGCCGGTCTCGGCGAGGAGTTTGCGGGCCGCGGCGGCCGCCAGGTCGGACGCCTGCCAGTCGTCGGGCATGACGTGCAGCCGCTCGACGCCGGTCAGCCGCCGCACGAGGCCGGGCGGCGGGCGGAATCCGGTGCTCGCGGCGGCCACCAGGTGCTCGGTGTCCGTCGTGGAGCGCAGGGTCTCGGGCAGGTGGACGGCCACACCGGCCAGCCGCGCGTGGATCTGGGGCATGGTGCTGCTCTCCCGTCAGACGAGGGTCACGGTCAGCCGGTCGTACGAGGGGATGACCACGCGGCGGCTGTAGCGGCGCTCGGTGATCCGCCAGGGCCGCCCCACCGCGGTCAGGGTCTCCAGGGTCCGGCCGATCTCGGCCTGGGCGATGGCGGAGCCGAGGCAGTGGTGGCGGCCGGCGCCGAACCACAGCTGGCGGTTGGCGGGTTCGGCGGGCCGGCCGAGCCGGAAGCCGCCGGTGAGGCTGTTGGCGGTGTAGTTGAGCAGCGTGATCCGGTCGCCGGCCTTCAGGGTGCGGCCGGCCAGCCGCACCTGGCTGCGCACGGTCCGGCCGATGACCGGGGCCGGTGCGGTCACCCGCAGCCCCTCGCGGACCGCCTCCGGGACCCGCTGCGGGGACGCCAGCAGGGCGTGCTGCTCGCCGGTGTCGTGCAGCAGCGCGACGGTTCTGGTGATCGCGCTGGCGGCGGTCTCGGTGGCGGCCACGCCCACGAGAGCGGCCATGCCGGCGGTCTGCCGGGCGTTCAGGCCGACCTCGCGGCAGCGGCCGATGAGGTGGTCGGCGGGCTCGGTGGCCCAGAGGCCCTCGACGTGCCCGGTGAGCCGCGCGACGATGCCCCGGCCGCGGGCCACGGTCGCCTCGGTCAGCTCGCCGCCGCCCGCCGCTTCTACGGACAGCGCGGCGAGTTGGCGGGCGGTGGCGAAGACCTTCTCGTAGGCGGCGTCGTCGGTGCCGGTGACCGGGACGCGGAGCAGCTCGGTCACGATGCGGCCGACGACGGCCCGGCCGAGGGCCGCGACGTCGAGGGGCCGGCCCGCGGCGAGCTGCACCCGGGCCTCGACGAGCCGGGCTCCGATGGTGCGGTCGACCAGCTCGCGGGCCGCGGTCTCGCCGAACAGCTCGCGGGTGCCGGCGCGCAGGGCGCGGTGTCCCTCGCCGTCGAAGAGGTCCTCGACCCAGCCGCCCAGGAGCTGGGCCCACAGCCGGCCGACGCCGCCGCGGTCGAGGACGGTGAAGTGCTTCTGGTCGACGAGCACGGACCGGGCGGTCGCCGCGTCGGCGGTCAGCCAGCCCAGCTTCGGGACGTACGTCAGGGGCCGGGCCAGCCGGCCGGCGTGCAGCAGCAGCGGGAGGGCGGGGCGGCTGGCGGCCAGCACGCGCAGCTCGTGGAGTCCGGCGCGGTTCATGGTGGTCCCTCTCGTGGTGTCGGGGGAACGGCCGGGCCCGCCGGGCTCCCTCCCGTACGGGGGAGGGAGGGGGCCCGGCGGGGGGGCAGGCTGCGGGATCAGCCTGCCTGCGGTGGAAAGAGCGCTGCCATGCCGTCGATCGACTCGGGGCCGTAGCCGACCGAGCCGACCGGGACACGGGACTTGGTGGCCTCGATGACCCGGGCCGTCCACACGGGGCCGAAGCCGCCGCACAGTTCGATGAGCTGGATGCCCTCGTCGACGAGCCGGACGGCGATCTCCGGCGCCCGGGCCGGGTCCGCCATGCCGACCATGACGGCCCGGAAGCCGTCCCGTTCGATGACGGAGCGGTCGCGGTCGGGGTCGAGCCCGCGTCCGGTGAAGAGGAACCCGAAGGCGTTCAGGGCCATGCTCAGACCTCCTTCCGCGCCTGCCGCAGCTCCGCCACGACCAGGTCGGCCGCTTCGGCCAGGCTCAGGGCGCCCAGCGACGCCTCCGTGCGCAGCTCGGCGCCGCACCACTTCTGCAGGTCGCCGAGGAGCACCGAACTCGTCATGGAGTCGATGCCGAAGGCGCTGAGCGGGACGTCCGCGTCGAGGTCGGCGGGCGCCATCTCCAGCATCTCGGCCAGCACCTGGCGCAGCCGCTCGACGACCAGCTCCGGGGTGATCTCCTGAATGACGCTCATGCCGCACCGTCCTTCCGCTTGCTGGACCACTGGGCCAGCGGCGTCAGCTGGCCCGACCTCATCTGCTCGGCGCAGGCGCGCCGGCGGATCTTCCCGCTGGTGGTGCGGGGCACCTTGTTGCGCGGTACGGCGTAGACGCTGACCGCGGTCGGCAGCACCTTGGCCACCGCGATACCGGCCGCGCGGACGGCGGTGGCGAGCACCTCCGGGTCCCGCACGGTGGTCTCCACCACCACGGCCACGCCCCGGTCGTCCTCGTGGAGCGGCCAGGCAGCGGCCCGCTGCTGGGCGAAGGCGGGGTGGGCGGCGACCGCGACGGCCTCGGCGTCCTGCGGGAAGTAGTTCTCCCCGCCGATGATCAGCACGTCCTTGATGCGGCCGGTGATGAACAGCTGGCCGCCGTCGACGAATCCGAGGTCACCGGTGCGTACGTAGGCCGGGCCGGTGCCGTCCTCGGTGCCGGCCGGACGGGCCGCGAAGGTGTCCGCGGACTCTGCTTCCCGGCCCCAGTAGCCCCCGCAGTTGCCCGGCGAGTCGACCCAGATCTCGCCGACCACGCGGTCGGCGAGCACCCGGCGGGTCGCGGGGTCGACCACGGCGACGCGGATGCCGTCCGCCACCGGACCGCAGCCGACGAGTTCCACGCCCGCGGCGGTGTCGGCGGTCGGCACGGCCTTGCCCTCGGCCAGTGCGTCCCGGTCGTAGTACGTGGCCACCACCGGTTCCAGGGACGGGCTCACGCTCACCAGGAGGGTGCACTCGGCGAGCCCGAAGCCGGGCGAGAAGACCTCCTCGCGGAAGAAGCTCAGCCGGAACGCCTCGGCGAACCGCCGCTGCGTGGCCGCCCGTACCGGCTCGGAGCCGTTGACCGCGACCCGCCAGGTGGACAGGTCGAGGGAGGCGCGCTCCTCCGCGGGCACCCGGTTGACGCACATGTCGTACGCGAAGTCGGGCGCGGCGGTGAAGACGTCGTCCTCCGCGGCGATGGCGCGCAGCCACACCCGCGGGTCGCGGACGAAGGTGGCCGGCTCCATGGTGACGGTGGCCGCGCCGGACACCAGGGGCAGCACCACCGCGGTGCACAGGCCCATGTCGTGGAAGAACGGCAGCCAGCTGACGATGGTGGTGGTGGGCTCCACCTCGCAGGCGTCGCGCATCGCGATCTGGTTGGCGACGAGGTTGCCGTGCCGGACGACGACGCCGCGCGGGTCGCCGGTGGAGCCGGAGGTGTACTGGAGCAGCGCCGTGGTCGCCGGGTCGAGCGCGACCGGGTCGGGCAGCGCGGCCCCTTCGGGCTCGGGGCGGTCCGGGCGGCGGACGGCGATCCACCGCACGCCGGGCAGCAGTTCGGTGTCGGCCTCGTCGGCGTCCTCCTGGGTGGAGACCAGGACGGCGCACGGGTCGCAGTCGCCGCAGATCGCCGACAGCCGCTCGGCGCGGGTGGTGGTGCCGCCCCGGGCAGCGGTGCGGAACGCGGGCACCGGCACGGCGATCATGCCGGCGTACAGGCAGCCCAGGAAGCCGATGTGAAAGTCGAGTCCGGGCAGCGCGGGCACGATGACGCGATCGCCGGCGGTGCCGGTCTCGCGCAGCGCCGCCGCCAACCGGCGGGCGCGCAGGTCGAGTTCGACCGGGGTCAGGGCCTCCAGGGTGTCCCCGGACGCGTCGAGGGCGGTGACCACCGGCCGGTCCGCGTCGGGGCCCGCGGCGCGGGCGAGCAGCGCCTCGACGAGGGTGCGGGGCTCCCGGCCGGGGTCCGGCGCCGTGGTCGTGGTCGCCTCGGTCGGTGTGTTCACTGCTGTGCTCCTCATTCGACGGTGCCTCGGGACGCGAGGGCGGTGCCGGATCGGGTTCCCGGCTGCGGCCGGGCGGCCGGGGCGGCGAGCGCGCCGGCGGGGGTCGCGGTCGGATAGCGGCCGGTCAGGCAGGCGGTGCAGTAGCCGGAGGGGTCCCCGCCGGCCGCCTCCAGGAGCCGGTCCAGGGAGAGGAACGCCACGCTGTCGCAGTCCAGTTGCCCGGCCAGCTCGGTGATCGGCAGTTGGGCGGCGAGCAGTTCCTCCGGCCGTCCGGTGTCGATGCCGTAGAAGCAGGGCCACCGGTACGGCGGGGAGGCCACCCGCAGGTGCACCTCCACGGCCCCGGCCTTGCGCAGCAGCCCGGTGACGGTGCGCATGGTCGTGCCACGGACGAGCGAGTCGTCCACCAGCACCACCCGCTGCCCGGCGACCGCGGCGGCGACCGGGGCGAGCTTGCGGCGCACGGTGGTCTCCCGGGCCGCCGGGTCGCCCGCGATGAAGCTGCGGCCGACCGCCCCGGGCCGCAACAGGCCCTGGACGACCCGCAGTCCGGCCCGTTCGGCGTAGCCGTCGGCGGCGACCCGTGCCGTTTCCGGGGTGGCGACGACGACCGGGCGCGGCGATCCGGTCACCGGCGCGTAGTCGGCCAGCGCCTGGCCGGCCCGGTAGCGCGCCTGGTAGACGCTGCGCCCGGCGAGGGCCGAATCGGCCCGCGCGAAGTAGACGTACTCGAAGAGGCAGGCCGCGGTCTTGGCGTCCGGCACCGGTACCCGGCTGCTCGCGGTGCCGTGCGGGCCGATGGTGAGCACCTCGCCCGGCTCCAGCTCGCGGACCACCTCGCCGCCGACGGTGGTGATCGCCGCGGTCTCGGAGGCCAGCAGCCAGGCGTCGCCGCGCCGGCCGAGGGCCAGCGGCCGGAAGCCGTGCGGGTCGCGCACGCCGTACAGCTGCGCGCCGTCGGACAGGACCAGGGCGTAGGCCCCGGTCAGTCCGGGCAGCACCGCGTGCAGGGCGGCCGAGGTGTCGATGCCCTCCGCGGCGCGCCGGGCGAGCAGCAGGTGGGCCATCAGCTCGCTGTCGGTGGCCCACCGGGTCGGGTCGATCGCCTCGGCGCCGGGCGCGGTGTGCGGGTCGACCAGGGTGCCGTTGTGGGCCAGGGCCAGCGGCGGCCGGTCCAGGACGACCGGCTGGGCGCCGGCCAGTCCGTCCCGGGCGCCGTGGGTGGCGTAGCGGACGTGACCGACCGCGACCGGGCCGTGCGGCAGTCCGTCGAGGTCGGGCATTCCCTGGGCGACGGTACCGGCGCCGTGCCGGGCGACCAGGGCGGCGCCGGTGCCGACGGCGATGCCGACGCTCTCCTGGCCGCGGTGCTGCAGTGCGACGAGCATCTCCCGTACCAGGGCGGCGTGGTGGCCGGCCGGCCCCCAGACGCCCGCGACGCCACAGGCCTCGCGGGGCTTGTCCGCGTCGTACAGGGGCCCGGTCATAAGGCGTCACCGCCCGCGTCGAGCCAGTCGGTGAAGGCGTCCAGGTCCGGCAGGATCACGGTCGAGCAGGACAGCACCGCGAGGTTCTGGCGCATGTCCGTGATGGCGACGACGGTGCGGCCGGCGCGGTGCGCGGAGAGCATCTCCGCGGCGGTGCCCATGCTCGGCTCGTGCCCGGGCAGCCAGGCCACACAGACGTCGCTGTCCGCCGCCAGCCGGGTGAGCCGGTGGAACAGGTCGGTCAACTCCCTCAGTTCCTTGGCGAGTTCGTCGTGGTGCAGGACCTTGCGGTCGGCCAGTGCGGCGTGCGCGGCGCGGACGTCCGCGGGGTGCGAGGCGAGCCATTCGGCCATCACCACACCCGGGTCGTGGATGACCGCGTCGGGGCGCCGGGCGCGCAGCGCCTCGGTCAGCCGTTGCCGGTAGGACTGATCGGTGAGGTCGGCGCCGGTGCGCGCGCCCTGCATGGTGCCGGCCAGGAAGTAGGAGCGGGACCGCCCCTCGTCCCGCACGTCGTGGGCCGTCACTCGTCCTCCTGGGAGTACGGGGCCAGGACCAGCCCGGCCGGTGCCGCGGCGCGGTGGATCGCGGCCGCTTCGAGGAGGAAGGCGACCACGTCGTCCTGCGGTGCGCCGACCGCGTCCGCGACGACCTCCAGGTCGCGGCGGAAGCGGGCGTCGCCGTGGGTGGCGACGGCGCCCTGGTTGTCCTTGGTCAGCATCAGCAGGCTGTCCTCGGCGACCCCGGCGGGCCGCCCCGCGAGCGGCAGGACCAGCTCCGCCATCTGCCGGGTGACCGGGTGCAGCACCCGTACGGAGACGCTGTGCTGCTCGGGGTGGACCAGCAGCGGACGCACCCAGTCCGCGGCCGGCGGCACGGTCTCCAGCTGCGACTCGGGGCGCAGCACGAACGACCGCGAGGCGATGTTGTGGCCGCGCCGCGGGCTGTACCGCAGGTAGTCCAGGCGGACCGCGTCGTCGTCGAGCGTCCAGGTGGCCCGCACCCGGCTGGGCGCCGGGCTGCCGTCCTTCTTGACCCGGTACGGGTAGGCGTCGACGGTGAGCTGTACGACGCCGTCCTTGGCGGCGGAACGGTCGAGCCGCAGCGGCTCGGCGTGCAGCAGGTAGGGGTCGAGGATGTCGAGGCCCTCCGCCCGCCGGTAGACGGCCGCCACGTGCCGCCCGTCGATGGGGTATTCGGCGGTGATCCCGGACCGTTCGGCGACCAGCCGGCCGGCCGTGAACGACTGCCAGGCGCAGGACTGTCCGAACCGCGGCGGGGCGGCCCGGGTGCCGAAGTACTCGTGGAACTGGGAGGCGCTGTTGTACGGCACCCCGACGAGCACCTCGTCGAGGACCTCCTTCTGCACCTCGCTCAGCACCGCCGCACCGACGGCGTTCACTTGCGGCCTCCCGAGAAGAGCGCGGCCGCCTGCTCCAGCAGGGAGGGCCGTTGGGCGTAGGTGGTGTCGCGGCCGCCCAGCAGCGACAGGTGGTCGCGCAGCACCCGCAGGTAGGTGAGGAGCTCGAACTGGGTGAGATTGCGCGGGGAGTCCAGGAACTTGATCCCGCCGGTGATGTCCACGTCCCGCCTCCGCTTGCGCTCGTCGAACCGGCGGGCCGCCTCCGGGTCCCGTTCCCGGGCCGCCAGATAGCTCGCGATCACTCGCGACTGCAGCTCGACGGTCGGGAAATGGCCGCCCGTTCCGTCGGTCATTCCGGCGATGAAGAGGTCGTCGTAGCGCGGCGAGAACGCGAGCAGATAGAAGTCCGGCCGGCCCTTGTGCCAGTCGAGGTGCTCCTCACCGACGAACGGAATGTGGATCCGGAAACCGGTCGCCATGATGATGGTGTCGAATTCCTCCGACGTACCGTCCGAGAACTCGACGAACTTCCCGTCGAAACGCACCGGGGCCTTGCGCACCTTCACCCGGCCGTGCGCGCAGTAGTACGGCAGCAGGGAGTTCACGATCGGCGGGGATTCCAGCGGCTCGTGATCGGGCTTCGGCAGACCGAACTGATCGGGGCTGCCGATGCTCAGCTTCAGCATGGTCCGGTACGCCGCCCGCGCCACCGGGGCCGGCAGCCGCAGATTCTGGCTCGATTCGGAGACCTGGTCCGCGGGCTTTCCGAAGATGAATTTCGGGAAGAAGTAGTAGCCGCGGCGCATGCTGATCGCGACGTGATCGGTGACCTGGGCGGCTTCCACCGCGATGTCACAGCCGGAGTTCCCGGCGCCGATGACCAGGACCCGCTTGCCGGCGAGACCGGCCGCGCTGGTGTAGTCCCGGCTGTGCAGGATCTCCCCGTCGAACTTCCCGGAGAACGCCGGCACATGGGGGTGCCAGTTGTGGCCGTTCGCGATGATCAGTGCGCGGTGCTCGGCCGAATGCCCGTCCGCGGTGGTGACCCGCCAGCCGTCCGAGAGCCGCTCGACCTGCGTGACGTCGGAGTCGAACCGGATCAGCGGCAGCAGGTTGAAACGCTCCGCGTACTGCCGCAGATACCCGTGCACCTGATCGTGCCGGGGATAGGCGGGCAGCCCGCGGTCCATGGGAAGATCCGCATAACCCGTCACTTCGCGGGAGGTGATGGTGTGGGTGTTCTGATAGACGGAACTCCGCGGATTACGGATGTCCCAGATACCGCCCACGCCGGAGTGGGCCTCGTACGCCACACACGGAATGTTGAGATCACTGAGGTTCTTGAGAGAGGCCAGCCCGGAAGGGCCCGCTCCGATGACGGCGACCGGCCGTGGATCCACTTGTGGTTCTGGCATGGAACTGAATTCCCCCATCGATGGTGCGGCGTAGCCAGCCCCCTCCGAAGCCGATGAGGGTGCTGCTGTACGAACAAGACTTCATCAAGTCGCGGGGCCGACTCCAGCCACTTTCAAGGACTTTCAAACGACCAGCGGGATTCCTGTCGAACCTTGACTTCAGCGCCCCGGCTTCCCCCTAATGGAGCCGACCGGACGGGGGCCCGGACCGAGGGGACCGAACGACTTCGCGCCGGAGTGCAGTACGTCACTCCGGCGCGAATCCCCGCACTCCGAAGTGAAACAGGTCACTTTTTCCTTCCGGTGGAACCAATCAACTCCCTTTTGCGTCAACCCCCTTACCGGAAGGAGTGCCAGTGGCACGCGTCGTGGTCGACGTCATGCTCAAGCCGGAGATCCTCGACCCGCAGGGGCAGGCGGTGCAGCGCGCACTGCCCCGCCTCGGTTTCGACGGCATCGCGATCGCCGATGTCCGTCAGGGCAAGCGCTTCGAACTGGAGCTGGAGGGCCCGGTGGACGACGCCGCCCTCGCCCGGATCGAAGAGCTCGCCGGGACGTTCCTCGCCAACACCGTCATCGAAGACTTCACCGTGAAGGTCGAGCCGTCATGACCGCGCGCGTGGGTGTGATCACTTTCCCCGGCACGCTCGATGACCGCGACACCCGGCGCGCGGTCGGTCTGGCGGGCGCCGAGGCGGTGCCGTTGTGGCACCGTGACAAGGACCTCAAGCAGGTCGACGCCGTGGTCCTGCCCGGCGGGTTTTCCTACGGCG
>NZ_JBEZMM010000082.1:0-25367 GCF_040652715.1 Streptomyces sp. NPDC048196
GGGGCCGGTTGTGTGGACGTAAAGCGTCAGCAGTCCACACAACCGGCCCCGGAGGCCCGTCACCGCACCCAACACAACCCAGCCCGCCGCAGGCGCAACGGCGAACAACCCCGACGGCGGGACGGACGGCTACGTACGGGGCGCCGCAAAGCGCAACGGCGAGCAAGCCCCGCGGCGCCGCAGACGACTACGTGCGGGGCCCCGCAAAGCGCAACGACGAGCAACCCCCACGGCGGGACGGCCAGCTACGTGGGATGCCGGCCGCTTAGGCTTGGCCGCATGAATGAACTCGTCACCGACGGTGAACCGGTGGGCAAGCCCACCTCCGTGTCCCGGATCACGCTCAGCCACATCATGACGGCCGGCGACACGAACCTCCTCGGGACGGTGCACGGTGGCGTGATCATGAAACTGGTCGACGACGCCGCGGGCGCGGTGGCCGGCCGGCACTCCGGTGGGCCGGCGGTGACCGCCTCGATGGACGAGATGGCGTTCCTGGAGCCGGTCCGGATCGGGGACCTCGTCCACGTCCGCGCCCAGGTCAACTGGACCGGCCGCTCGTCCATGGAGGTCGGCGTACGGGTCCTGGCCGAGCGCTGGAACGAGTCCAGCCCGCCCCAGCAGGTCGGCTCCGCCTACCTCGTCTTCGCCGCCGTCGACGAACACGGCAAGCCGCGCTCCGTGCCGCCGGTGATCCCCGAGACCGAGCGGGACAAGCGCCGCTACCAGGAGGCGCAGATCCGCCGCACGCACCGGCTCGCCCGGCGCCGCGCCATCAAGGAGCTGCGCGAACGGCGCGCCGCGGAAGGCCTCGACGACGCATAACGGCCACCGCCAGCTGTCCCAGCAGCGCCAGCCCCGCCCCGATCACGGTGCCGACCGCCGCGCACAGCACGTCGTCGATGTCGGCGATCCGGCCGGCCCGCATCAGCAGCTGCGCCGTCTCGATCACCAGGGACAGCCCGACCCCCAGCAGGAACGCCAGCGCCGCCGGGACCCGTGGCACGGCGAACCGCAGCAGCAGCGGCACCGGGACGAACAGCGCCGCGTTGGCGGTCTGCCGCCGTACCAGCATCGCCAGCTCCCCGGGCTCCATCTGGGCGCCCAGTTCGAAGAGCCCCTCGCCGGGCCGCCACCACACCGTCGCGTCCCCCGAGCCGATCGGCTGGGCCGGCGCCAGCGTCGCCACCAGGAGCAGCAGCAGCCAGCCGGCCAGCAGCACCCGCGCGGTGGTGCGGGGCGCGGGGCCCGCCGGGGCCAGCGCGGTCCACAGGGCGAACCCCGCCGCCAGCGCCAGCGCCGCGAGCAGGAACAGCGCCACCGTGGTGGGGGTGATGCCCAGCACAACCTGCCACACGAGGTGCACCTTTCCGAGTTGGTCCGTGGCGCCCGGCGGGCGTCAGCCGCAGCTCCACTTGGTGACGTAGACCGTTTCCGCGTGCTCCATGACGCCGCGGATGCACTCGTCCGCGAGCATCTCCACCCGGCCGCTCAGCGTGACCGCGCCGTGCCGGGTCCGCCGGGTGCCGAACCAGCCGGGGAACGCCGTGATGCGGGTGTTCTTGCGCTGGTAGCCCAGCCGTACCGAGATCTCCGGCAGGCCGGCCGCCGCGCCCTGCCGCCGGTAGGTGGCGGTGTACGTCCCGTCGGAGCCCACCGGGCCGCGCAGGCACAGCTGGCCGCGGACCAGGTCCCCGCAGCCGGTGGGGGCGGCGGGCGCCGGCGGTGCCGCGGCGGCGGTCGCCGCGACCAGGCACAGCGCGGCCGCCGCGACGAACGCGCGGCGGACCCGGCGGCGGGCGTCCGGGCGGTGCGCGGGCGGTGCGGCCGGGGTGCGGCGGGGCGCGGGGACACTCATGCCGGGGCCTCGCTTCGCTCGCTCATGGACACACCGCCTGGTCGCCGGTGACCGCCGCCACCGCGCCCGCCGGGGGCGCCGGCTCCTCGGCCCGCACCCGGTGCACCGCCCCGTGGTCCTGCCCGACGGTCACCCGCATCACCGGCCCCTGCCCGGTCACCGGCCGCAGCTCGGCGCCCGGCAGCGCGGTGGCCAGCGAGCGGGCCGAGCGGTCCCAGCGCGGGTCGTAGGCGATGACGGTTCGGGCCGTCCGGCCGAGCGGGGAGTTGCCCGGGGTGCCGACCGTCGTGAAGCCGGTGGCGTGCAGTTCCCGGGCCACCGAGGTGGCCAGCCCCGCGCGGTCGCTGCCGTTGTAGACCTGCACCTGCACCCGGCCCGGCGGTACGTCCACCACCGCGGCGCGCGACCGGTGCCGGTCCCGGTGCACGGCCAGCGGCCGGTCCTCGCGGATCGCCTCGAAGAGCTTCGGCGCCCGCAACGGGTCCCACCGCACGGTCGAGCCGACGCCCGGCACCGGCTGTGCCACATCGCCCAGCGGGACGGAGGTGAACTCGGACGACGACGGGGTGAAGCCGCGCATCGCCTGCCCGAGGTCGACCAGGTCGTTCGCCTCGAACCCGGGGTCCGCGCGGACGGACGCCAGCATCGTGTCGGCGACGTCCTTGAAGCGGATCGGGTTCATCAGCACCCCGGAGGAGGTGATCTTGTGGATCAGGGCGGCCAGGAAGCGCTGCTGGCGCTGCATCCGGCCGAGGTCCGCGGAGCCGTCGATATGGCGCGAGCGCACGTACTGCAGCGCCTGCCCGCCGTTCAGCTGCGCCTTGCCCACCGGCAGGTTCAGCCCGGTGTAGCTGTCCCGCAGCGGCCGTACGGTGCAGATCTCCACCCCGCCGACCGCGTCCACGGTCCGCATGAAGCTGGTGAAGTCGACCTCCAGGTAGTGGTCGATGTGCACGCCCGTCATGTGCTCGACGGTCCGCACGGTCAGGTTGGGGCCGCCCTCGGCGTAGGCCGCGTTCAGCTTGATCGGATGCGCCGCGCGGGCCCGGCCGGTGGCCGCGTCCGTATGGGCGGGCACCTCGGCGTAGGAGTCCCGGGGCAGGCTGACGATGCTGGCGCGGTCCCGGTCGGCCGAGAGGTGCACCAGCATCAGGGTGTCCGTGCAGTGGCACGGCTGACCGCCCAGGTGGTACTTCTCCTTCTCCTCCTGGGTGAGCTTGTCGCGTCCGTCCGTGCCGACGACCAGGAAGTTCAGGCCGTCGCCGCCCCCGGGCCGGTTGCTCATCCCCTGGAAGGCGTCCACCCGGCCGATGCCGGTCTCGACGCCGGTGACCATGGCGTGCCCGACGCCGCTCGCCGACAGCAGCAGCAGGGACGTGGCCGCGCCGATCCGCAGCCCCCAGCGCGGGCCCGCCGGGCGGCGGTGCGCGCCGGAGCGGTCGGCCCGGCGGGCGGAGCGGAACGGCGCGGTCACGGGGGACACCTCCGCGGTACGGACGGAACCGGCGAGAACACCGTAGGTCCATACGATCTGCTGCAAAGCACCACACGCCGGGCATCGGCCGGCCGGCCACCCGGCTGCGTCCGGGGCAGTCCCCCGTTCGCGGTAACGTGAGGTGCGATTCTGCAGTCTCCCGGTGGGCGCTGCCGTCCCCGGCGGCTCCGCCACGGGCCGTACCCCCGAGGAACCATGCCGCAGCAGCCGCCCCCGGCCGTCTCCGTGATCATGCCGGTGCTCGATGAGGAACGTCACCTGCGTAATTCGGTCCGGCACATCCTGGAGCAGGAGTACGCCGGCGAGATGGAGGTGGTGATCGCTCTGGGCCCCTCCACGGACCGCACCGACGAGATCGCCGCCGAGCTGGTGGCCGAGGACCCCCGGGTGCACACCGTGCCCAACCCGACCGGTCGCACCCCCGCCGCCCTGAACGCCGCGATCAAGGCGTCCCGGCACCCGATCGTGGTCCGGGTCGACGGTCACGGCATGCTCTCCCGTAACTACATCGCCACCGCCGTCCGCCTCCTGGAGGAGACCGGTGCCGCGAACGTCGGCGGGATCATGCACGCCGAGGGCGAGAACGCCTGGGAGGACGCGGTGGCCGCCGCGATGACCTCCAGGATCGGCGTCGGCAACGCCGCCTTCCACACGGGCGGCGAGGCGGGCCCCGCCGAAACCGTCTACCTCGGCGTCTTCCGCCGCGACGCGCTCGAACAGCAGGGCGGCTACAACGAGGAGTTCATCCGCGCCCAGGACTGGGAGCTGAACTTCCGCATCCGCGAGGCCGGCGGCCAGATCTGGTTCTCGCCCGAGCTGAAGGTCCAGTACCGCCCCCGGCCGAGCATCAAGGCGCTGGCGAAGCAGTACAAGGACTACGGCAAGTGGCGCCACGTCGTGGCCCGCTACCACGCCGGCTCGATCAACCTGCGCTACCTCGCCCCGCCGACCGCGGTCGCCGCGATCGCGGCCGGTCTGGTGGCCGGCGCCGCCGTCACCCCGTGGGGCTTCGTCGTCCCGGCCGGCTATCTGGCAGCCATCACCGCGGGCTCGCTGCCCGCCGGCAAGGGGCTCTCCCTGAAGGCCCGCGCCCAGATCCCCGTGGCGCTGGCCACCATGCACATGTCCTGGGGCTTCGGCTTCCTGACCAGCCCCCGCTCGCTGGCCAGGAAGGTCATCGCCAGCCGCCGCCCGGCGGTCGTCGCCCCGGCGGCGGCGAGCACGGACTGACCCCGGCCGACGACCCGACGGCAACGGCCGCCGCCCCACCGGACCTGACCGGCGAAGCGGCGGCCGCTCGCACGTCGAAGGGCTTCGAAGCCCTAGAACGTGTAGTCCGGGTTCACCTTCATGCAGCCCTTGGACTCGCCGTTCTGGGCGTCCGCGCTGGCGGGTGCCTTGTCGGCGGGCTTGTCGTTGCCGGACGTCTTCGGGTACGTCGGGCCCGACCGCCAGTCGTTGCCGACCACCAGCTGCAGCCCGGTCACCGAACTCGACTCCCGTACCGCGCTCTTGGGCAGCCCGAGCGCCTTGGCGACGGCCAGCGCATCGCCGCGCCGGTCCGTGCCGTGGTACGTCAGGGTGGTGTCGGCCTGGCTGGTGAGGACGGTGGTGGTGCCGGCCGCGGTCCAGCCGAGGCCGGCCAGCTGCCGCTGGATGTCGGAGGCGCGGCCGGAGGCCGGACCGGTCACCGTGCTGTTGGTGCCGTTCTGCACGACGACCTTCAGCTGGTCCTTGGGAGTTGACGGCTTCGGGTCGGGCGCCGGCTTCTTCTTGGTGTCCTTGCCGTCGAGCGCGGTGTCGTTGCGCAGCATCGCGAACGTCGCGTCCGCGTCGCCGGGCTTGGGCACGACGTAGCGCTCACCGGGGCCGTACTGCCAGGGCATGGTGATCATCGTGGTGCGCTTGGTCGGCACCCGGCTGAGGTCACCGCCCAGGTCGTAGAGCTTCTTGACGGTGTCCAGCCCGTCGTCGACGGTCAGCGCCTTGGTCGCGGCCTCCGCCAGGTCGCGCAGCTGTCCCGGGTCGGAGAGCTTGGTGCCCTTCTTCAGCTGCCGGATCATCGAGTTCATGTACATGTGCTGGGCCTTGGCCCGGCCGATGTCGGTGTTGTCCTCGAAGCCGTAGCGGGTGCGCAGCCACTGCAGCGCCTGCACGCCCTTGACGGGGTGGGTGCCCTTGGTGAGCCGCAGGCCGCTGCCGTGGCCCTTGCTGTCGTGCGAGTAGACGTTGGCCCGGACGCAGACCGGGACGCCGCCGATGGCGTCCGCCATGTCCACCACACCGGAGAAGTCGA
The DNA here is from genome assembly GCF_040652715.1 of Streptomyces sp. NPDC048196. Taxonomy (NCBI): domain Bacteria; kingdom Bacillati; phylum Actinomycetota; class Actinomycetes; order Kitasatosporales; family Streptomycetaceae; genus Streptomyces; species Streptomyces sp. NPDC048196. The sequence goes on from NZ_JBEZMM010000082.1 coordinate 5,650, forward strand.
CCATCATGAAGTGGTCGATGTAGATGCCGGTGAGCTCCTGCCAGGTGGCGAGGGTGCAGCCCGGACCGCCGTGCTGGAGCGACTCGTTGATCGGCGCGGTGGTCTGCGGGTACTTCTCGTGGGTCTTCGGGTCGGTGCACTTCGGGATCGTCACCCGGGTGTCCCGCGGGATGGAGATCACCGACATGTTGCTGCGGTCGGCGGAGACGTGCACCAGCATCTGGACGTCGGCCAGCGGCTTGCGGTCCGCGTCCTGCCGGGCGCCGCCGAGCTCGATGTTCTTCTTGCTGTTCCGGCCGTCGGAGCCGAGCAGCAGGATGTTCAGCGGGCTCTGCCCGAACGCGTTGGGGTCCGGCTTCTTCAGGCCGCTGTCGCCCAGGGACCGCGGGGCCTTGCGGAGGTTGGCGTTGAGGTGCTCGTAGTACCAGTAGCCGGCGCCCGCGGTGCCCACTATCAGGACGGCGAGGGATATCGCGGTCCAGCGGAGCGCCTTGCGGCCCTTGCCGCCCTTCTTGCGGCGCGGCCGGCCGCCCTTGCGGTGGCCGGCGCCCGCCTCGGGGGCGTCCCCGTCGCCGGGCGGCACCTCGCCGCCCTCCGGCGGCGTCCAACCGGGCGCGTCCGGAGGCAGCCCCTTGTTGTCGTAGAGGCTGTCGTCCCAGCCCAACTCCTGTGCGTCCGGCTGTCGTCGCCGGCGTGATCGGTCACCACGCACACTGCTCTGCCGCATTGGGCCCTCTCCCCGTTGTCAGTCCGGTGGTGCGCCCCGGCCGCCGTGCAGGGCGGCCGGGTCCCGCTCGTTACTTGGCGCAGACGTTCTTGTCGTCCGCGTTGACGTTCTGCACCCCGTCCGGGGTTTCGGTCGGTGCCGCGATCGGTGTGCCCGGTGCCGTGAAGTCCTTGCCGAGGATCAGCTTCATCGGGACCCGGTCACCGGCGTCCTGCCCGGACTTCTTCAGCGCGCTCTTGGGCAGCCCCATCCAGTCGGCCAGGGCGGCAGCCTGGTCGGCCTGGTTGGGCGCGTACTCCAGACGCGTGGCGGCCAGCTTCTGCGGGGCGTTGCCGGCGTTGGTGGAGAGCCGGGCGCCCTTGGTGTTCTGCAGCCAGTCCACGGTCTCCTGGGCCGAGCCGATCGGCCCGCCGCCGTTGGTCACATCGACCCGCACCAGCTGCGGCGGGGCCTTCTTGACCGGCCCGGAACTCTTCTTGCTCTTGTGCTTCTTGGCCAGCTGGTGGTCGGCCCGGACCATCGCGAACAGCGGGTCGGCCTTCGCCTTGTCCAGGATGACGGTCGCCGGGTCGTTGGGGTTGTCCAGCACCGGCACCGTGGCGAAGGTGATCTTGTCGATGTTGACCCGCTTGAGGTCGTTCCCGAAGTCGAGCATCTTGCTCACCGTGCCGATACCCGTGTCGACGGTGAGCGCCCGGGTCGCCGCCTGGCTGACGTCGTAGAGCTTGCCGGGGCTGGAGAAGGCGCTCGACTTCAGCTTGCGGATCAGTGAACTGAGGAACTGCTGCTGCAACTGGATGCGGCTGAGGTCGCTGCCGGTCCCCACGGCGTGCCGGGTGCGGACGAACGCCAGCGCCTGCTCGCCCTTGACGGTGTGCCGGCCCGCCTTCAGGTGCAGATGCGACTTGGGGTCGTCGATGTCCTTGCCGGCGCAGACCTCGACGCCGTCCACCGCCTCGGACAGCTCCTTGACCGCGTTGAAGTCGGCCATCATGAAGTGGTCGATCTTCAGGCCGGTGAGTTTCTCGACGGTGCGCCAGGTGCAGCCGGGGTCCCGGTCCTCCTGGCCCAGACTGGTGTTGAAGCGCACCCCGTGCTCGCCGGGGATGACCTTCTTCGAGCCGTCCTTGCCCTTCGTCGTGCAGTTCGGGATGTCGGTGATCAGGTCGCGCGGGATGCTCAGCGCGGTGGCGTTCGACCGGTCCTTGGAGATGTGCATCAACAGCGTGGTGTCCGCGTGCCCGACGCTCCCGGCGTCGCCGTAGCCGGAGTTGCCCTTGCCGGAGCGGGCGTCCGTCCCGATGATCAGCACGTTGACCGGGCCGTCGGACACCGCCGGGTTCTCCACGCCGACGTCGACCTTGGAGATGTTCCCGTCCAGCTGCTGGTACAGGTAGTACGCGCCGCCGCAGCCGGCGACGAGGACGAAGCCGACCACGCCGGCCGTCCAGTACAGCACCTTCTTCTTCCCCGACGCCTTCGGCTTGCGCTTGCGGCGGCTCGCCGGACCCGCCACCGAGGGCGAGCCGGTCGCGGTACGCCCGGCCGCCCGCCGCGCCGCCGCCCGGCCGCCGGCCGGACGCCCGTCCGCACCGTCCTCGGCCCGCTCACCACGGCGCCCGCGCTGGGTCGGCAGCGGCCGGGTGTCGGTGTCGTCCCCGGCACCCGGCCGCCGCGCGGCCCGTCTGGACCCGGGGGCCTTGGGGTTGGAGGGCCGAGCGGGGGCTTGACCGGCCGGGTCAAGCCGCAGCTCGTAATTGCCGGTGTCCGGATCGAACACCCACTGATCGGCGGGATCCACGTTGTTGTCGCCCGCCTGCCCACGGCCTTGCGCGTCCACGGTGCCTTGAATCCTCCGTCGGTGCCACGCGGCGCCATCCCCTCAAGGCGCTCGGGTAGGTCGATCGTGCAGTGCATGGTCAAAGGTGCATGGTCATCGGTCCGGCAAGGTGCGGACCGGATCGCTCACACTATCCGCCCAGTTCAGCGCCACGCGACGCGCGTGACAAATTCCACTTCCCTACAACTGGGCAATCCGCCCAATCCATTCGAGTCGCCGAGCGTACTTTGCGGCATCTTTATTCGCAGATCCCGCGCTCCGCCGTCGTACCGGGAAAGGTAGGCCCTGAACCCGCCGAAGGCGAGGGTTCGGGGCCCGGCTTGTCGTCCGGCGCCCCGCCGCCCGGTGCCCCGCCCCCGGACCGGGCCGGCCGCTCCGCGCCGCCCGGCGCCGGCCGCACGGCCACCGGAAGATCCCTGCCCAGCCGTCCGAAGAGCCGGTCGGCATCCGGTTCCACCAGCTCGTCGCGGTTGGGATCGAAGCGGTACTCCCGGCGCGGCACGGTCAGGAACTGCACCCGCCCGGTCGGAATGCCACGAGTGCTGCGCACCAATTCGTACAGCCCGCGCAGCGACGCCAGCCCGCCGTCCGTGGTCAGCGAACTCGTCGCGGCATCCAGAACCGGATACAGCCGGGTCGGATTCAGCAGGACACCATTGCTCTGCACTTTCTTCACGAGAGCACCAAGAAATCGTTGTTGGCGCTCCATGCGCTCGGTGTCACTCCCGTCACCCAGGCTCTTCCGTGCCCGCACGTACCCGAGCGCGGCCTCGCCCTGCAGCGTCTGCCGGCCCGCGGGCAGATCGAGGTGCGCCTCGTCGTCCCGGACCGGCCGCGGCAGACAGACCTCGACCCCGCCCACCGCGTCCACCATCCGCTTGAAACCCACGAAATCGATGATCATGTAGTGGTCGATCCGGATCCGGGTCAGCTTCTCCACCGTCCGGATCGTGCAGGCCGCCCCGCCGTACGCGAACGCCGAGTTGAACTGGGTCGTCTGCGGACCGGTCTCCCGGCCGTCGGGCCCCTTGCAGTGCGGGACCTGCACCACCAGGTCCCGCGGGATGCTCACCGCGGTGGCGCTCTTCCGGTCCGCCGCCAGGTGCAGCAGCATCGTGGTGTCCGACCGCTGGCCGCTGCTCCGGCCGTACGCGCTGTTGCCGCCGGTACGGCTGTCGGAACCGATCAGCAGCAGGTTCTGCGCGTTCGGCGGGCCCGCCGGCGGCCGCTCCGACTCCCACTTGCGCAGCTCGGCCTCGACGTCGCTGTCGGTGTGGATGTTGCCGTTGAGCTTGGCGTAGACCACCCCGCCGGCCCCCGCCCCGGCCAGCAGCACCCCGGCCGCCCCGAGCGCGAGCCGGCGCCGCCAGCGCCCGTCCGGCGGGGTGCGCCGCGGCCCCGGCCCCCTGCCCGGGCGCTCGGCCCAGCCGGTGAACCTGGGCGGCTCAGGGGTCTCGGTCACCTCTGCGTCCATCCTCACGGAGTCGGCGTAGCGCCCGCGCGCGGGCCCCGCGTCACGACGGACGGACGGAACCCGCGCCGGGCCGTACGTATCTCACGAGCATGAACGGAAACCGGCGCCCGGGCCTGCGCTGGGCGCCCACGGTCCGCCGGACGGGGGAGCGGCCCGGCAAGCACCCCGGGCCGGCCCCCGCGACACCCCTACCCGGCCGCCCGCGGCGCCCGGAACGTGATCTTCTCGCTGGTCTCCCGCGCCTCCTCGGCCTCCTCGGCCAGCCGGCCCAGGTGCCGGCAGAGCACCACCGAGCCGCCGGCCGCCAGCGGCCCGTACAGCCCGTACGACAGGCCCTCCCAGGTGTCGTACCCCAGCCCCGACAGGACCCGGGGCGCAGCCGGTAGCCCGGCCGCGGCCGCATCGGCCCGCGCCCGGTCCACGACCTGCGCACCGGTCAGCTCCTCGCCGGCCACCACCAGCGCCACCGCATCCGCCGCCACCGGGACGAACGGCACGAACCGGTCGCCCTGCCCCGGCACCTCCACGGCGTAGTCGGCGAACCCCTCCGGCGGCTGCGGGAAACGCCCGCCCAGCGGACGCAGCGCCAGCGCCACCCGCTCCCCGGAACAGGCCCGCGCCTCGGCCAGCCGGTCCGGCCCGGCCACCACCAGGTCGGCGGCCGCCGGATCCCCGCCGACCTCCGCCACCACGCCCACCGCCGAACACGCCAGCAGCCAGACGGCGGTCTGCCAGTGGGCGGGCAGCAGCAGCGCGAGCCGGTCACCGGGCTCGGCGGCCAGATCGCCCTGCAGATAGTTGGCGGTCTTGGCCACCCAATTGGCGAAGGTCGCGACGGACAGTTCCACGCGCTCGCCGGTGGCGTCGTCGTAGAAGGTCACCAGCGGGCGGGCCGGGTCCGCGGCGAGCGCGGAACCCAGCAGGTCGGCGGGGGTGCGATCGATGGCGTTCATCGCGGCCAGGGTACGCGCGGCGGCCGCTGACGGTGGGTCGGGCCCGGCCGGCCCGGGCCACCGGATCGGCCGATGCCCCGTCAGGCCACCGTTGGCGCGTTGCCTCCGCCCGTGTTCACGATGCTGTCCATGCGCCCCTTCCTCGCGAGCTGTCTCGGCGCGGCGTGCACCGCCGCCCTCGCCCTGCCCTTCGCGCCGGACGCCGGTGCCGCCGGCCGGCCACCCGGGCCCGCCGTGGCGCGCACCGCCGACCTCCCGGGCAGCACCCAGTCCCTGCCGGTCGCGGCCCTCGGCACCGGCGCGCCCCGCCCCACCGACCGCGACACCGCCGCCGCGCCGGCCCCCCGCACCCTCGGCCTGCCGGCCCGCAGCGTACGGCCGTTCTCCCTGCTCGGCGTCGTCTGGGAGGACGCCGGCGCCGCACTGCACGGCCGGGTCCAGGTCCGCACCCGCGCCACCCGCACCGGCGCCTGGACCGGCTGGCAGGACGTCCAGACCCACAACGACGACGCCCCCGACCTCGACGCCGCCGAACGCCACGGCAGCGACGTCCGCGGCAGCACCGCGCCCCTGTGGGTCGGCGACTCCGACGCCGTCCAGCTGCGCATCACCCCGCAGACCCGCAACCGCGCCCCGGTCGCCGTGCCGCGCGGACTGCGCCTCGAACTCGTCGACCCCGGCAGCGCACCGCCCGCCCGCCGCGGCATCCAGGGCCCGCCGTCCCCGCTCGGCCCCGACGCCACCGCGGCCTCCGCCGCCAACGCCGCCCTCGCCCCGGTCGGCGCCACCGAGATCCCCGCCCTCGACCGCGCCGCGTCCCAGGCCGACATCGCCGCCGCGGGCGGCCGGCCCGCCGGCCCCACCTACGTCGGACCGCGCCCCCGCATCGTCACCCGGGCCGGCTGGGGCGCCAACGAGAAACTGCGCGAGAAGTCCTTCCTCTACACCCACGCGGTGCGCGCCGCCTTCGTCCACCACAGCGGCTCCGGCAACAACTACACCTGCGCCCAGGCCCCCAAGCTGATCCGCGCCATGTACCGCTTCCACGTCAAGAGCAACCACTGGCGGGACATCGGCTACAACTTCCTCATCGACAAGTGCGGAACGGTCTACGAGGGCCGCGCCGGCGGCGTCGCCAAGCCCGTCATGGGCGCCCACACCCTCGGCTTCAACAACGCCTCCACCGGCATCGCCGTCCTCGGCACCTACACCGACACCGAACCGCCCAAGCCCGCCCTCGACGCGGTCGCCCACCTGACGGCCTGGAAGCTCGGCCTGTCCAACGCCGATCCGCGCGCCACCACACAGATGGTCTCCACCGGCGGCAACCGCTACCCCAAGGGAACCAAGGTCCCGCTGCACGTCATCTCCGGCCACCGCGACGGCTTCACCACCGACTGCCCCGGCAACCACCTCTACAACAAACTCGCCGCCACCCGGCGCGCCGCCGCACAACTCCAGGGCCGCTGACCGGGGTACCGGGCACCACTGAACCGTTCCTGCGGCAGACACGTCTTAGCGACCACGACTTGGGCCACGACGTGGCACCACGACGGGGACCACGACGTGGCGACCACGGCGTCCGCCCCGGCCGGGCCCGGCCCTCCGCCGGGGCCGGCCGGGGGCCCGTCTGCCTACACTGGTCCGCCGACCGGCCGACCCCAGCAGGAAGCAGAGACGACAGGTGACAGAAGCGATCCTCCTGGTCGGCGGCAAGGGCACCCGGCTGCGGCCGCTGACGGTGCACACGCCCAAGCCCATGGTCCCGGCGGCCGGTGTGCCGTTCCTCACCCACCAGCTGGCCCGCGCCCGGGCCGCCGGCGTCGAGCACATCGTGCTGGCCACCTCCTACCTCGCCGAGGTGTTCGAGCCATATTTCGGCGACGGTTCGGCCCTCGGGCTGCACCTGGAGTACGTCACCGAGCGGGAACCGCTGGGCACCGGCGGCGCCATCCGCAACGTCGCCGAACGTCTGCACTCCGCCCCCGGCGACCCGGTCCTGATCTTCAACGGCGACATCCTCACCGGCCTGGACATCAAGGCCCTGGTCGACACCCACCGCACCTCCGGCGCCGACGTCTCCCTGCACCTCACCCGCGTCGAGGACCCGCGCGCCTTCGGCCTCGTCCCCACCGACGAAACCGGACGGGTCACCGCCTTCCTGGAGAAGCCGCAGACCCCCGAGGAGATCGTCACCGACCAGATCAACGCCGGCGCCTACGTCTTCAACCGGTCGGTCATCGACACCATCCCGGCCGGCCGCCCGGTCTCCGTCGAACGCGAGACCTTCCCCGGCCTGCTCGCCGACGGCGCCCACCTCCAGGGCATGGTCGACTCCACGTACTGGCTGGACCTCGGCACCCCGCAGGCCTTCGTACGCGGCTCCGCCGACCTGGTCCTGGGCCGCGCCCCGTCCCCTGCGGTCCCCGGCCGCCGCGGCGACCGCCTGGTCCTGGAGACGGCCGAGGTCGCCCCGGACGCCAAGCTCACCGGCGGTACGGTCGTCGGCCCGCGCACCGTCATCGGTGCCGGCGCCGAGCTCGACGGCAGCGCCGTCCTGGAGGGCGCGGTCGTCGAACCAGGGGCCGTGATCCGCGACTCCCTGATCGGAGCGGGCGCCCGCATCGGCGCCCGCACGGTGCTCGACGGCGCGGTCATCGGCGACGGCGCCCGCATCGGCGCCGACAATGAACTCCGCGACGGCATCCGCATCTGGTGCGACGCGGAGATCCCGGCCGGGTCGCTACGGTTCTCGTCCGACCAGTAGGCCGCAACCCCGGCATCCCCGCGCCCCGCCCGCTGTCGGTCCCATCGCCTAATCTGGCCGCATGCCCGCCCGCACCTGGGTCCCGCCCGGCCCGTACGACCTGCACCGCACCCTGGGGGTGCTGCAGCGCGGCCCCGGCGACCCGGCGTTCGCGGTGCGCGGCGGCGAGATCTGGCGCGCCTGCCGTACGCCCCAGGGTCCCGGCACGCTGTGCGTCGCGGCCCGCCCGGCCGACGGCGAGGTGGCGGCCGAAGCCTGGGGGCCCGGCGCCGAGTGGCTGCTGGACCGGCTGCCCCGGCTGCTGGGGGAGGACGACGACCCGGCGCAGCTCACCGCCCGGCACCGCATCGTCCATGAGGCCCGCCGCCGCCACCCCGGCGTCCGGCTCGCCCGCACCGGCCTGGTCCTGGAATCGCTGATCCCCTCGATCCTGGAGCAGAAGGTCACCAGCGACGAGGCGTACCGCGCCTGGCGCCTGCTGCTCCAGCGGCACGGCGAGCCCGCGCCCGGCCCCTGGGAGCGGCTGCGGGTGATGCCCGATCCGCGCGGCTGGGCGCTGATCCCCTCCTGGGAGTGGCACCGCGCCGGCGTGGACGCCAAGCGCTCCTCCGCGATCCTGCGCGCCGTCCGGGTGGCCCGCCGGATGGAGGAGGCCGCGGCGATGGACCTGGCCGACGCCACCCGCCGGCTGACGGCGATACCCGGCATCGGCCCGTGGACCGCCGCCGAGACGCTCCAGCGCGCGCTGGGCGCCCCGGACGCGATCACGGTCGGCGATCTGCACCTCCCGAAGATCATCGGCTATGCCCTCACCGGCCGCCGCGGCACGACCGACGCGGAGATGCTCGAACTCCTCGCGCCGTACGCCGGGCAGCGGCACCGCGCCACCCGGCTGATCCTGCTCTCCGGGATCACCCCGCCGCGACGCGCCCCCCGCTTCCCGGTCGGCGACATCGCCCGCCTCTGAGGCCGGCGGGTCCGGCCCGCGGGCACGCCCGCCTCAGCGCACCACCACGAAGTCGTCCGCGCTCCGTGCCGCCCGCGGGCGCGGCTCCTCGGCCGGACGGCCGATCGCCACCGCCCCCATCGGCTCCCAGTCGCCGGGCAGGCCGAGGACCTCCCGCACGACGTCCCGGCAGAACATCGTCGAGGAGATCCAGGCGGACCCCAGCCGCTCGCCCGCCAGCGCCACCAGGAAGTTCTGGATCCCGGCCCCGTGGGCGACGACGAACATCTCCCGTTCCGCCGCGTTGCGCCGCGCGTCCGGATAGGTGTGCGCGCCGTCCAGCACCATGCACGGCACCGCCAGATACGGCGCGTTGCGCAGCACATCGCCGCGCCGCACCCGTCGGGCGACGGACTCCTCCGACTTGCCGTCGCCGCGCAGGTCCGCGATCCAGGCGTCCCGCATCGCGTCCAGCAGCCGCTCCCGCGCCTCGGCGGACTCCAGCAGCACGAACCGCCAGGGCGTGGTGTGGTGCGGCGCCGGGGCGGTGACCGCCGCGGCCACCGCGCGCCGCACCGCACCCGGGTCGACCGGGTCGTCGGTGAAGGCCCGCACCGTACGCCGTAGCGTCACCGCCTCCCGTACGGCCTCGGAGGTGCCCAGCCGGAACATGTCGTCCGCGGCGCCGCGCACCATCGCCCGCGCCCCGTCACCGGTCTCCTCGACGACGTGTCCCAGCCCGCGCACCACGGCGACCGGCAGCCCGGCCGCCTTGCCCTTCACCAGGTCGCCCGCCGCCGCGAGTTCGTCGGCGGTGGCCACCACGGTCGCGCTGAGCGGATTGCCGTACGCGTCCGTGCCGCCGCGCAGATCGTCCAGCACCCGCACCCCGGCCGCCCCGATGGCGACGTCGGTCAGACCGCTGCGCCAGGGGCGCCCGAAGGTGTCGCTGATGACGACGCCGACGTCCACGCCGAGTTCGGTGCGCAGGCCGTCCCGCAGGGCGCGCGCCGAGGCGTCCGGATCCTCCGGCAGCAGCAGCACCGTTCCCGCGGGGGTGTTGGAGGCATCGACGCCGGCCGCGGCCATCACCAGGCCCTGCCGGTTCTCGACGATCCGCAGCGGGCCGCGCCGGGCGACCAGCCGCACGGTCTCCCGGTCGATCGCCGCCTCCCGGTCGGCGGCCTCGACGATCCGCCCCTCCGCCTTGCTGACGATCTTCGACGTCACCAACAGCACGTCACCGTCGGCGAGTTGGCACGTGCCGTCGGCGGTCGCCGCGGCCGCGATCAGCTTCACCAGGTCGTCGCCGGGCCGCACCTCGGGGATCCCGGGCAGCGCCCGGACCCGGTACGCCGGTACGTCGGCGTCGCCGGTCACGCCCGGACCTCCTCGGCCAGCGCGAGCGCCGCACGCGCCATCGCGGCCGTGGCGTCCAGGTCGGTCATCATCAGCGGTACGGCCCGGCAGCGGATTCCGGCCGCCTCGACCTCGGCCACCGCGCCGGCGTCGACGGAGTCGACCAGCCAGCCGTCGAGCAGCCCCGAACCGTAGTGCCGGGCGACCGCCGACGCGGTGGACTCCACACCGACCGCCGCCAGCACCTTGTCCGCCATGCCGCGCACCGGCGCGTCCCCGACGATCGGCGAGAGCCCGATCACCGGCACTCCGGCGTCCGCGATCGCCTCGCGGATCCCGGGCACGGCGAGGATGGTGCCGACGCTGACGACGGGGTTGGACGGCGGGAAGAGGATGACGTCGGCGTCCCCGAGGGCCTCCAGGACGCCGGGTGCGGGCTTGGCCTGCTCGGCGCCTACGGGCACGACGGCCCGCGCGTCCACGGAGGCGCGCAGCCGCACCCAGTACTCCTGGAAGTGCACGGCCCGCTGTTCGCCGTCCTCCTCGATCGCGACGTGGGTCTCGACCCGGTCGTCGGACATCGGCAGCAGCCGCACGCCGGGCTGCCAGCGCGCGCAGAGCGCTTCGGTGACGGCGCTGAGCGGGTAGCCGGCGGCCAGCATCTGGGTCCGCACGATGTGCGTGGCGAAGTCCCGGTCGCCGAGCCCGAACCACTCGGGGCCGACGCCGTAGGCGGCCAGTTCCTCCTTGACCCGGAAGGTCTCGTCGGCGCGGCCCCAGCCCTGCTCCTCGTTGATGCCGCCGCCGAGGGTGTACATCACGGTGTCGAGGTCGGGACACACCTTCAGGCCGAACAGGTGGATGTCGTCACCGGTGTTGCCGATGACGGTGATGTCCGCGTCCGGAGCCGCTGCCTTCAGTCCCCGCAGAAAGCGGGCGCCGCCGATACCGCCGGCCAGAACCACGATTCGCATAACGACAGTGTGTCAGCCGGAGGCGGGGCTCTGCCCGGGGCGTCAGGAGCCGGTGGTCTCCCGTGCCGCCGTTGCGCAGTGGGCCGCGTCGTGCATGGGCATTTCGGTCAGTCCGGGGAAGTAGACGTGCAGGCTGACCGCGGGCGTCAGGGAGTCGTTGACGACCTCGTGGACGTAGCCGGGGGCGAAGACCTTCTGGGTGCCGGCGGCCAGGGCGCGCGGTCCGGCGGGGCCGTGTTCGGTCAACTCGCCCTGAAGGACGGTCAGTACGCCGGAGGAGGGCCCGTGGTCGTGCCGTCCGCTGCCCTGTCCGGGGAGCCAGCTCAGCAGCCACACCTCATAGCCGGGCCCTGTGCGCAGCCGGTGGTACCAGCGGGTGGTGGCGTCGTAGCGGACCAGCGGGGCCCATGCGGCGCGGTCCGCGGCGATGCTGCGGACGAGCCCTACGAAGCCGGCGACGGTGTTCGGGTGCGCGGGGACGGGCGGCAGGAGGTGGGGGACGGCGAGCGGGTCGCCGGCGATCTGGACGTCGCTGTTCATCGGTTTCGGGTTCCTCGGCGGAAGAGCTGGGGGGACCTCCCCGCCGTAGCCGGGGGAGGGGGGCGGCCGGCGCGGGCGGTCCCTGTGGGGTGCGCGGCGCGGGCGGGAAATGCGGGGCGCTGCGGGGTGGTGCGAGCGGAGAAGCCGGAGCTCAGTGGCATCAACAGCTGGAACAGCGACAGCGAGCCTGCGCAGCGCAGAGAGACCCGTAGGCACGGGTCAGTCGGGGCGCGGCAGTCACTGGCATGGGGTCAAGGAGACCGGGTTCCCGGCGCAATGTCAACCGGACGTCTGGTTTGCCGCGAATCTTTCACTGCATCCGGTTACTCCGGCCGGAGAAAGGTTTGTGCAGTCCCGGACGCGGAGACATCGACCGGCAACCGCTGCTCCAAACGCCGTTGCGGTCCCGTGATCCGTCTGTGATCTTCCCCGCTTCGGCGCGCGGGGTGCAACGCGAACGCCGCCTGATCACGTCTCCATGGATGACACGGACGTGCCGGGGGGCACGCCCGGGGAAGTGTCCTGGTTTTTACTGATTTGAACACTTTCCGCATCCGCTTGGTTCCGCCGAGTGAATAAGAGGCTCAATAGCAGATCTCGGCTTGACTGGCCCGGATCACCACACTTGTAATTTCACTCGTGTCGTTCAGCCGAAATCGATCACGGCTTGATCACGGGGACGTAAAGACAGACGAGGGGCGCACATGACCGAGCTGTTCCAGGAATTGCTGGTCGAGGAGGCGGACGAGGAGCTCGGCTGGCAGGAGCGCGCGCTGTGCGCCCAGACCGACCCCGAGTCCTTCTTCCCGGAGAAGGGTGGCTCCACCCGCGAGGCGAAAAAGGTCTGTCTCGCCTGTGAAGTCCGGTCCGAATGCCTCGAATACGCCCTCGCCAACGACGAGCGCTTCGGCATTTGGGGCGGTCTGTCGGAACGCGAGCGGCGCCGGCTCAAGAAGGCCGCCGTCTGACCGTGACGAGTCAGCCACCCCCGCCCAGGGCGCGCGGTCTCTCGGACCCCGCCGCCGCACCGCCCCAACTCCCCATATCCCCCTATAGCGAACACTCCGCCTCCAGCGCACCGGGCGCCGGAGGCGGACTGCTGTGTACGGGCCCGGTCGGGGCACCGGCACGAACCATTAGTGTGGGGCCCCGTCCGAGATGCGCCGCCGCCCACCGGGGCGCGCGCGTCGCCTCGTAGTCCGTCGCAGTGTCTTCCGGGGGCGGGGCCTGAAAGCGACTTCGCCGCGGGCCTTCGAACCCCCGGGTCCGGAGGGCCCGTACCTCGATGTCCGTGCACAGCCAGTCGGCGGCGCAGGCCGCCTCATACGCAGCCGCCACGCCAGAGTTCCCCCGGCACGTCGTCACCGCCGTGATCGTCTCCCACGACGGCGCCCGCTGGCTGCCCGACGCGCTCAGCGGCCTGCTCGGCCAGGAACGCCCGGTGCAGAACGCCATCGGCGCCGACACCGGCAGCGCGGACCACTCCGCCCAGCTGCTCACCGAATCCCTCGGCGACGAACGCGTACTGCACCTCGCCCGCCGCTCCGGATTCGGCACCGCCGTCGACGAGGCGGTCCGCACCGCCCCCCTGCTCGGCCCGGACGACCTGCCGTACCTGCGCCGCCCCAGCGGCTGGGACCCGGTCAGCCGCACCTGGCGCGACGAGGCCTACGACATGCCGGAACTGCCGCACGGCGAACCGGTCCAGTGGCTGTGGCTGCTGCACGACGACTGCGCCCCCGAGCCCGACGCCCTCGCCGAACTGCTGCGGGTCGCCGACGCCAGCCCCTCGGCCGTCATCGTCGGCCCCAAGCTGCGCAGCTGGTACGACCGCCGCCAGCTCCTCGAAGCCGGCGTCAGCATCGCCCGCAGCGGCCGCCGTTGGACCGGCCTGGACCGCCGCGAACAGGACCAGGGTCAGCACGACCAGGTCCGCCCGGTGCTGTCGGTCTCCACCGCCGGCATGCTCATCCGCCGCGACGTCTACGAGGAGTTGGGCGGCTTCGACCGCCGGCTGCCCCTGATGCGCGACGACGTCGACCTGTGCTGGCGCGCCCAGGCCGCCGGCCACCAGGTCCTCATCGCCCCGGACGCCGTCCTCCGGCACGCCGAGGCCGCCGCCCGCGAACGCCGCCCCATCGACTGCGTCGGCCGGAGCGTGGCCAACCCGCACCGTGTCGACAAGGCCGGCGCCGTCTACACCCTGCTCACCAACACCCGCGGCCGGATCCTGCCGTACGTCCTGCTGCGGCTGCTGCTCGGCACCCTCCTGCGGGTCCTCGCCTACCTCGTCGGCAAGGTCCCCGGCCAGGCCCTCGACGAACTCGCCGGCCTCTTCGGCACCCTGCTGCGACCCGGCAAGATCCTCGCCGCCCGCAAACGCAGAGGCCGCCCCGCGGTCGAAGCGAGCGAACTGCGGCCGCTCTTCCCGCCACCCGGCGCGACCGTCCGGGCCACCGTCGAGCAGATCGCCGGCAACCTCGCCGGCCGGGCCGCCCCCGACGTGGCCTCCGCCGGCCGGCACGGCGCCGTCGAATCCGGGCCCGGCGGCGACGACGCCGACTTCCTGGAGATCGAGCAGTTCGCCCGGCTCAAGCGGATCGCCCGCAAACCGGCCCCGGTCCTCTTCCTCGTCCTGCTCCTCGTCTCCCTGGTCGCCTGCCGCGGGCTGCTCGGCTCCGGCGCCCTCACCGGCGGCGCCCTGCTGCCCGCCCCCGGCAGCGTCTCCGACCTGTGGTCGGCGTACCTCGACAGCTGGCACGCGGTCGGCACCGGCGACAGCGCCGCCGCACCGCCCTACCTGGCCGTCGTCGCCCTGGTCTCCAGCGTCTTCCTCGGCTCCACCGGCTTCACACTGACCCTGCTGCTGGTCTGCTCCGTCCCGCTGGCCGGCCTCACCGCCTACTTCGCCTCCCGCCCGCTGGTCACCTCCCGGCTGCTGCGCGCCTGGGGCAGCATCGCCTACGCCTTCCTGCCCGCCGCGGCCGGCGCCCTCGCCGGCGGCCGCCTGGGCACCGCCGTCCTCGCGATCCTGCTGCCCCTCATGGCGCGCGCCGCGATCGCCGCCTGGGGCCTGCGGCTCCCCGTCGGCACCCGCCCCAGCTGGCGCGCCACCTGGGCGTACGCCCTGCTCATCACCTTCACCACGGCCTTCACCCCGGTGGTCTGGCCGATGGCCGTCCTGCTCGGCACCGGCCTGCTGGTGCTGCGGCTCGTCGACGGCAGCCGCGACCAGATCGTCGCCCACGCACTGCGGTTCCTGGCCGTGGTCCTCGCCCCGCTCGTCGTGCTCGCCCCCTGGTCGCTGTCCCTGCCGACCCACCCCTCCCGCTTCTTCCAGGAAGTCGGCCTCGACTACGGCACCGGCTCCGCCTCCGTCCTCGACCTCGTCGGCCTCAGCCCCGGCGGCCCCAAGGCCACCGGCGGACTGCTGCTCCTCGGCATCGTCCTCGCCGCCCTCGCCGCGACCCTGCGCGACGCCCGCCGGCTCGCCATCCGCACCGCCTGGGCCGTCGCCCTCACCGGCCTGCTCTTCGCCGCACTCGGCAACGGCTCCGGCTGGACCGGCCCCGCCGTCCTCGTCTACGGCCTGGCCCTGCTGTGCGCCGCCGCGCTCGGCGCCGAGGGCATCCGCACCCGCATGGCCAGCCTCGGCTTCGGCTGGAAGCAGCCGGTCGCCGTGCTGATCGCGCTGGCGTCCGTGCTCGCCCCGCTCTACGCCGCGGTCAGCTGGATGATCACCGGCGCGGCCGGCCCGCTGGAACGGCGCAGCCCCGAACAGGTCCCGGCATTCGTCGCCGAGGAGTCCGGCAGCGCCGACCAGCCCCGCACCCTCGTCCTCGACGGCACCCCCGGCCACGTCGCCTACACCCTCGTCCGCGGCTCCGGCGCCCGCCTCGGCGACGCCGACCTGGCCGCCGAGGCCGGCGAGGACAAGCGGTTCGGCAGCATCGTCGCCAACCTCGTCGCCGGCTCCGGCGCCGACCAGACCAACCAGCTCGGCGGCTACGCGGTCCGCTACGTCCTGGTCAGGAACGGCGCCCCGCGCGAAATGGGCCGCGTCCTGGACGCCACCCCCGGCCTGACCCGGCTCAGCCAGGAGGACGGCAGCGCCCTGTGGCGGGTCGACCGCCGGGTCTCCCGGGTCTCGATCGTCCCGCCCCAGGCCCAGGACGGCACCACCGCCGGCGACGCAGCCGCGCCCACGGCCGTGGCCGCCGGACCCGTCGAGGCCCACACCAAGCTGCCCGCCGGGCCCGCCGGCCGGGTGCTGCGCCTCGCCGACGCCGCCGACGAGGGCTGGCAGGCCACCCTCGACGGCACCCCGCTCAAGCCCGTCACCGTCGACGGCTGGGCCCAGGGCTTCACCCTGCCCTCCAACGGCGGCCGGCTCGACCTCACCCACGAGAACCCGCTCGGCCACACCCTGTGGCTGTGGGCCCAGGGCCTGCTCGCCGTCGTCCTGGTCGTCCTCGCCCTGCCCGGCCGCCGCCGCGAGATCGACGACGACCTGCCCGAGGACGACGCCGCCGCACAGGCCGCCGCAGCCACCGGCGACGGCCGCCGGGCCCGCCGGCTGCGCGCCCAGGCCGAGGCCGCCGGCACCCCCGAAGCGGCCGACGCCGGCATCCCGGCCGCCCGCACCGGCGAGGAGCCGCCCGCCGACCCGGCGGCCCCCCAGGACCCCGCCGCGCCCGCCGACCCCTACGCCGCCGTACCGCAGCAGCCCACCTACGAGGACTGGCCGGCCGCCCCCGGCCGGCACGGCGCCGAGCAGCAGCCCTACGACCCGTACCAGGGCACGCAGTACGGCGGCCAGTACCCGCAGACGGACCCCTATCAGCCGACCGGCACCTACCCCGGCGACCCCTACCAGGCCGGCGCCTACGACCCGTACGGCTACGCCCAGCAGCCGTACCAGGACGGCACGCCGCAGCCCCAGCAACAGCCCTACGACGACGGCACCGTGTACCCGGGGTACTCCGGGCCCCCCGGCTCCTACCCCGAGCCGCACCGTGACGGGAGCGACCAGCAGTGAAGCGCACCATGACGTCCCTGATCGGCGCGGCCGCCGCGCTGGCCGCCGTCACCGGCCTCGCCGCCGTCGCGGCCCCCGGCGGCACCCCGAAAACCCCCGGCGGCGCCGCCCGGCTGCCCGTCCAGCGCTCCGCGCTGCTCTGCCCCCCGCCCACCTCCTCCGACGTCGGCGAGACCACCTACACCGCCTTCGTCCCCCAGGGCGCCGCGGCCGGCGCCGACACCAAGAAGGGCACCGCCAAGCTGCTGCCCGCCGGGACCGTCAAGGACGCCGGCGCCGGCGCCGGCAAGAAGAAGGGCGGCAGGTCCAAGGCCGCGGACACCGGCCGGACCACCGTCCCGCCCGCCGACACCACGCCCGTCGTCCCCCTCCGGCAGGCCGGCAAACCGGTCACCACCACCACCGACCGGGCCGACGCCCCCGCCCTCGTGGGCGCGGCCGACGGCACCCTCGCCCCCGGCTGGACCGTCCAGCAGACCACCACCGTCGCCGCCGGCGCCGGCCGCGGCCTGCTCGGGCTGAGCTGCCCCACCCCCGACACCACGTTCTGGTTCCCCGGCGTCAGCACCGCCCCCGACCGCCAGGACTACGTCCACCTCACCAACCCCGACACCACCCCCGCCGTCGTCGACCTCGAACTGCACGGCAAGGACGGCTCGTTGGGCGGCTCGGCCGGCGAGGACATCACCGTCCCCCCGCACACCACCGTCCCCGTCCTGCTCTCCACCCTCACCACCCGCCCCGCCACCAACGCCACCCTGCACGTCCTCGCCCGCGAGGGCCGGGTCGGCGCCGCCGTCCAGGCCACCGACAACAAGCTCGGCAGCGACTGGCTGCCGCCCGCCGCCGACCCCGCCCCCAGCGTGGTCCTCCCCGGCATCCCCAAGGACGCCAGCTCCGTCCGGCTGGTCGCCCTCGCCCCCGGCGGCGACGACGCCGACCTGAAGGTGCAACTCGCCACCCCCACCGGCCTGATCACCCCGGCCGGCCTGGAGACCCTGCACCTCAAGAGCGGCATGACCACCGCGGTGGACCTCAAGGACGTCACCAAGGGCGAGGCCGGCTCCCTGGTGCTCACCCCCACCGACCCCGGCGCCAAGGCCCCCGTCTCGGCGGCGCTGCGGGTCACCCGCGGCAAGGGCGGCAACCAGGAGATGGCCTTCATCCCCGCCACCCGCCCGGTGGAGAAGCGCGCCACCGCCGCCGACAACGGCGCCAAGGGCAGCACCCTGTCCCTGGCCGCCCCCGAGAAGGGCAAGGACGCCAAGGTGAAGGTCACCGCCTCCGCGGGCAGCGCCGACGGCACCCCGGTCACCAAGACGTACACGGTCAAGGGCGGCACCACCCTCGACATCGACCCGCCCCGCCCCCAGGGCCTCAAGGGCGGCTACGCCCTCACCGTGGAGCCCGAGCCGGGCAGCGGCCCCGTCTATGCGGCCCGGATGCTCGCCCGCCCCCAGGGCGGCGTCCCCGCCTTCACCGTCCAGCCGCTGCCCGACGACCGCGGCTCGGTCGTGGTCCCCACCGCCGGCCAGGACCTGTCCCTGCTCACCGACTGACCCACCGTGCCCGCGCTACGGGCCTCACTCCTGCCCGTAGCGCGGGTCCACCGACTCCGGAGCCAGCCCCAGCAGATCGGCGACCTGCTCGACGACCACCTCGTGCACCAGCAGCGCCCGCTCGTCCCGAGTCTTCGTACGGATCTCCACCGGCCGCCGGTAGATCACGATCCGGTCGCGATGTCCGCCCGCCGCCGGCAGCACCCGCCCCAGCGGCACGCTCTCCTCGTCGACCGGCCCCTCCCCGCCGTCCGGTCCGAACCCGGGCACCTCGACCACCAGGAAGTCGACCTGGGCCAGCTGCGGCCAGCGCCGCTCCAGCCGGTCCCGCGAGTCGTAGACGAGATCCACGAAGGCGTCCGCGCGGGTCACCGACAGCGGCACCTGGGGCGGCGCGATCGGACCGCGCATGCCGCGGCCGTGACGGTCGCGGCGGCGGAGCCGCGGCTCCGCCGGTCGGGGAGGTACGGGCCTGTCCATCAGCATCGAGCGTAGCCGTCACGGACCGCCGGAAACCGCAGACCGCCACAAGACGCAGCATGTCGCAGGCTGACCGGACCGGTCCGGATCGCTTTCGTTTCCCTCCCCACATCAGATCGCGGAACCCCCGCCGAATGGCCGGAAATGCACTAACTCATGAGGGTATTCCCTCCCGCACACCGACCGTCCCGCCCCACCCGCCCCAGGACGGGCCGAGCGGGTGCAGGTCAGACGCATCGGACGAAGCGGGACGACACGGTTGGGTGAGCCGGGGGAGAGTCGTCGCGGCCCGCTCAAGAGTGCGGTACCGTCCAACGTCGTGAGCCCTGTACGTCGCTGTTCGCGCACTGCGTGCGGCCGCCCCGCCGTCGCAACGCTGACGTACGTCTATGCGGACTCGACCGCCGTGCTCGGACCGCTCGCCACCTACGCCGAACCGCACTGCTACGACCTGTGCGCCGAGCACTCCGAGCGGCTGACCGCGCCCCGCGGCTGGGAGGTCGTCCGCCTCGCCATCGACTCCGGCCCGGCCCGCCCCAGCGGCGACGACCTGGAAGCCCTGGCGAACGCGGTCCGCGAGGCCGCCCGCCCCCAGGAACGCGAACGCGCCGCGGGCGCGGACGCTCCTGCGGGCGACCGCGCCCCCATGGAAGTGGCCCGCCGCGGCCACCTCCGCGTACTCCGGTCCCCGGACTCGTAGCCCATCCGCTGCGCTCGGCTTTCCGCCCACGTACTTGGCTGTCCCGCCGTGGGGCGTCTGGCCGTTGCGCTTTGCGGCGCCCCGCACGTACTCGTCTGTCCCGCCGTGGGGGGTGCTCGTCGTTGCGCGCTTGGCGGCGCCCCCGCACGTACCTGGTTGTCCCGCCGCGGGGCTTGGTCGCCGTTGTGCGCTTTGCGGCGCCCCGCACGTAGCCGTCTGCGGCGCCGCGGGGCGTCTGGCCGTTGCGCCTGCGGCGGGCTGGGTGGGTGTTGGGTGCGGTGACTGGCCTGCGGGGCCTTGTTCGTGGACTGCTGTCGCTTTACGTCCACGAACAAGGCCCCTCCGGCCTGTCCCCTCCCGT
>NZ_JBEZMM010000083.1:0-25308 GCF_040652715.1 Streptomyces sp. NPDC048196
GGTTGTGTGGACGTAAAGCGTCAGCAGTCCACACAACCGGCCCCGGAGGCCCGTCACCGCACCCGACACCCACCCAGCCCGCCGCAGGCGCAACGGCGAACACGCCCCGCGACGCCGCAGACGAGTACGTGCGAGGCCCCGCAAAGCGCAACGGCGAGCAACCCCGACGGCGGGAAAGCCAGCTACGTGGGGCAAATTTCAGACCGTGAGGACGATCTTGCCGAAGAGGTCGCCCTCCGCCATCTTCGCGAAGCCCTCGCGGGCGCGGTCCAGGGGGAGGGTGGAGTCGATCACCGGGCGGATCCCCTTCGCGGCGCAGAAGCTGAGCAGGCCGGCGAGTTCCTCCTTGCTGCCCATCGTCGAGCCGACGATCTTCAGCTCCAGGAAGAAGATCCGGTTCAGCTCCCCGCTCTTGGGGGTGAAACCGCTGGTGGCGCCGGAGATGACGAGCGTTCCGCCGGGTCGCAGCGACTTGACGGAGTGCGACCAGGTGGCGGCACCGACGGTCTCGATCACCGCGTCCACCCGCTGCGGCAGCCGCTCCCCGCTGGCGAACACCGCCTCGGCGCCGAGCTCCAGGGCGCGCTTGCGCTTGGCCTCGTCCCGGCTGGTGGCGAAGACCCGCAGGCCGGCCGCGGCGCCGAGGACGATGGCGGCGGTCGCGACACCGCCGCCCGCGCCCTGGACCAGCACGCTGTCCCCGGGGCGCACGCCTCCGTTGGTGAACAGCATCCGGTACGCGGTCAGCCAGGCGGTCGGCAGGCAGGCGGCCTCCTCGAAGGAGAGCTCCTTCGGCTTGGGCAGCACGTTCCAGGTGGGGACGGTGACCTGCTCGGCGAAGGAGCCCTGGTAGCGCTCGGTGAGGATGGAGGGCTTCTCCTTGGGGCCGACGCCGTGACCGGTCTGGCCGATGACGGAGTGCAGGACGACCTCGTTGCCGTCCGCGTCGATCCCGGCGGCGTCGCAGCCGAGGATCATCGGCAGCGTGTCCTCGGTGATGCCCACCCCGCGCAGCGTCCACAGGTCGTGGTGGTTGAGCGAGGCGGCCTTGACGTTGACGGTCGTCCAGCCAGGGCGTACGTCGGGGGCCGGGCGGTCCCCCAACTCGAGGCCGTTCAGCGGCTGGTCACGGTCGATGCGGGCGGCATAGGCAGCAAACATGATCCCAACGTAGGCCGCGGGCGGGCCCCGCGGTACCGCGCACGGGTGTGACACGCACCGCGCCACCCGGCCGCAAACCGGCACAACGGCCGCGCACCTCACCAGGCCGCACACCGCAAACGGGCCGGGCCGCACCCTGAGGGAGGTGCGGGCCCGGCCCGTTGCACGGGGCGGCAAGGCCGTCCGGGGCTCAGCGGCGCGCCACGCCCTCGGCGCGGGCGGCGGCGGCCACGGCGGCGGTGACGGCCGGGGCGACCCGCTCGTCGAACGGCGAGGGGATGACCCGGTCGGCGCTCAGTTCGTCGGCGACGACGGCGGCCAGCGCCTCGGCGGCGGCGAGCTTCATGCCCTCGGTGATCCGCGACGCGCGCACCTGCATGGCTCCGGCGAAGATGCCGGGGAAGGCGAGCACGTTGTTGATCTGGTTGGGGAAGTCGCTGCGTCCGGTGGCCACCACGGCCGCGTACTTGTGCGCGACGTCGGGGTGGATCTCCGGGGTGGGGTTGGCCATCGCGAAGATCAGCGAGTTCTTCGCCATCTTCGCCACCGCCGCCTCCGGCACGGTGCCGCCGGAGACGCCGATGAAGACGTCGGCGCCGTCCAGCGCCTGCTCCAGCGAACCGGTCAGCTTGGCCTTGTTGGTGAAGCCGGCCAGGTCGCGCTTGACGTCGGTGAGGTCCTCGCGGTCAGCGGAGACCACGCCCTTGCGGTCGCAGACCGCGACGTCGCCGATGCCCGCCTCGATGAGGATCTTGGCGATGGCGACCCCGGCCGCGCCGGCGCCGGAGATGACCGCGCGCAGCTGCCCCAGCGAGCGGTCGGTGAGCTTCGCGGCGTTGCGCAGCGCGGCGAGGGTGACGACGGCCGTGCCGTGCTGGTCGTCGTGGAAGACCGGGATGTCCAGGGCTTCCTGGAGCCGGCGCTCGATCTCGAAGCACCGCGGTGCCGAGATGTCCTCCAGGTTGACGCCGCCGAAGGACGGTGCCATCCGGACGACGGTCTCGATGATCTCGTCGGTGTCGGTGGTGGCGAGCGCGATCGGCACCGCGTCCACTCCGCCGAACTGCTTGAACAGGATGGCCTTGCCCTCCATCACGGGGAGGGAGGCCTCCGGGCCGATGTCGCCCAGGCCCAGCACCGCGGTGCCGTCCGTGACGACCGCGACGACCTGGGACTTCCACGTGTAGTCGTGCACGAGCTCGGGCTGCTCGGCGATGGCGCTGCACACCTTGGCGACGCCCGGTGTGTACGCGAGGGACAGGTCGTCCTTGTCGCGCACCGGGACGGTTGCCTGAATGGCCATTTTGCCGCCGCGATGCAGCGCGAAGGCCGGATCGAAGGTGCCGTCGGGCGCTGTGCCCGGGTCTTCGTCCGCGCCGGTATTGCCGTCGCTGGCGGGATTGACGATCTCCGCTGCCACTTGTCTTACCCCTTTTATTCGTAAATCTGCTGAGGGTGACCACTCCCTGGTTAAGGGGTGGGCGGGCACCGCGTCCGCGCCCTGCGTGACGGTTGGCCGCCGCGCGGGGGGAGGTACGGACGCCGGGCGCGCCGCACACGCGCCCTGAGCCCCGGATGAGGGGTGTAACGCACCTTTCTACCCGACGGGCGCGGGCCCCGACGAGTCAGATTCATTACCCTCGGGTTCAGAGGCCCGACAATAACGGCGAAATGGACGAAAAAGGCAGAAGAGCCATGAGTCCGCTGTCCGGATTTCGAGACGCCTGGAGCGAACCTAACGCCCCTGGCTTCCCGCGGGACGCTGGTTTCACATCTGCCACAGGGCCGTCACCTCCACTTCCCCGTCCGTTATCCGATTTTGACCTGTACGACAGTCCGAATACCGGAGTCCGGATGGCAAGATTCCGTCACCAACCGAGGTCGCGACGCTCGAAGGGGTGCGCACGGCCCCTTCGTCACGTCTTTGTCACGTCGGCTTCTCCACCCGCAGGAGGATCAGCATGACCGCAAGCACCACGCGCCGCCCGGCCGCCGGCAGGCACCGTAAAGCCGTGGCCGCCGCGGCCGCGGTCGTCGCCTCGCTGATGGTGCTCAGCGCCTGCGGCGACCAGACCGATGCGGCGATCGCCCGGCGTGAGGCGCAGAAGAACCGGAACGTTCATGCGCCGCTGTTCAAGCTGCTGCCCAAGGACGTGCAGGAAAAGGGCTTGCTCCAGGTTGGGTCGGACATCACCTACAAGCCGGTGGAGTTCCGCTCGAACGGCGCGATCGAGGGCATCGACCCGGACCTCGCGGCGGCGATGAGCAAGGAGCTGGGCATCAAGCTCAACTTCAACAACGCCACCTTCGACACCCTCATGGGCGGCCTGAAATCCAAGCGCTACGACATCGCGATGTCGGCGATGACGGACACCAAGGAGCGCCAGGAGGGCATCGACAGCAACACCGGCAAGAAGATCGGCCAGGGCGTCGACTTCATCGACTACCTCAACGTCGGCGTCTCGCTGTACACCCAGAAGGGCAAGACCAACGGCGTCGACGGCTGGGAAACGCTGTGCGGCAAGAAGATCGCGGTCCAGCGCGGCACGGTCTCGCACGACCTGGCCAAGGACAAGTCGAAGGCCTGCCAGAAGAACGGCGAGGAGCCGATCTCCATCGAGGCGTTCGACAACGACTCCGAGGCCCAGACCCGGCTGCGTACCGCGGGCGTGGACGCCGTCTCCAGCGACTACCCGGTCGCGGCGTACGCGGTGAAGGTCTCCGGGCACGGCAAGGACTTCCAGATGGTCGGCGGCGCGCCCCTCAAGGCGGCCCCGTACGGCATCGCCGTCCCCAAGGGCCAGGAGAAGCTCCGCGACGCCCTCAAGGCGGCCGTGGAACTCGCGATCAAGAATCGCTCGTACGCCAAGGTCCTGGACAAGTGGGACGTCAAGGACGCGGCGGTCAAGGAAGTGAAGCTCAACGGCGGCACCTGAGCCGCCGGCAGCCGTCCCGTCCCCTCCGGCCCTCCCGCCGAATGCTGAAAGGCAACCTCCGTGTCAGTTGACGTCGACAAGCCGGCCCAGCCGCCGGCGGACGCCCCGCCCCCGCCCGAGTCCATCAAGGCCATCCCGGTCCGCCACTACGGGCGCTGGGTCGCGGCGCTCGTGGTCATCGGGCTGGTCGCGCTGCTGTTCCGGGCCTTCGCCTCCGGGAACGTCAACTGGGGCGCCATTCCCCAGTACATGTTCAACGGGGACATCCTCAAGGGCCTGCGCAACACCCTGCTGATCACCGTCCTGTCGATGATCATCGGCATCGTGCTCGGCGTGATCCTGGCCGTGATGCGCCAGTCCAAGAACCCGGTGACGTCGACCGTCGCGTGGTTCTACGTCTGGTTCTTCCGCGGCACCCCGGTGTACGTCCAGCTGTTCCTCTGGTTCAACCTTGGCCTGGTCTTCCAGTACATCGACATCATGCCGATCTACAAGGACGAGTGGTCGGACTTCATGACCCCGTTCCTGTGCGCGCTGCTCGGCCTCGGCCTCAACGAGGCCGCGTACATGGCGGAGATCTGCCGGGCCGGCCTGAACGCCGTCGACGAGGGCCAGACCGAGGCGGCGCACGCGCTGGGCATGAGCCACGGCAGGACGCTGCGCCGGATCATCGTGCCGCAGGCGATGCGGGTGATCGTGCCGCCGACCGGCAACGAGGTCATCAACATGCTGAAGACCTCCTCACTGGTCATCGCCGTGCAGTACTACGACCTCCTGCAGGCCGCACAGAACGTCGGCCGGGACTCCGGTGTCGTGGTCGAGATGCTGATCCTCGCCGCGACCTGGTACCTGATCGCCACCACGGTGCTCAGCATCGGCCAGTACTACCTGGAGCGCTACTACGCGCGGGGCTCCAGCCGCCAGCTCCCGCCCACTCCGCTCCAGCGCGCCAAGGCGCGGCTGTCCGGCGGCTTCAACCGCTCCGCAGGAGGTGTCGGATGACCAGCAAGCTGACGACGAAGACCGCCGGCAGCAGCGGCGGCCCGATGGTCAAGGCCGAGGGCGTCCACAAGTCCTTCGGCGCGGCGCACATCCTCAAGGGCATCGACCTGGAGGTCGCGCCCCGGGAGGTCTTCTGCCTGATCGGCCCGTCCGGTTCCGGCAAGTCGACGTTCCTGCGCTGCATCAACCACCTGGAGAAGATCAACGCCGGCCGGCTGTCCGTCGACGGCGAACTGGTCGGCTACCGCGAGAACAACGGCAAGCTCTACGAGCTGCGCGACCGCGAGGTCGCCGCCCGCCGCCGCGACATCGGCATGGTCTTCCAGCGCTTCAACCTCTTCCCGCACATGACCGCGATCGAGAACGTCATGGAGGCGCCGGTCCAGGTCAAGGGCGAGTCCAGGGCCGCGGCCCGGGAGCGCGCGACCAAGCTCCTGGACCGGGTCGGGCTGGCCGACAAGGCCGGGAACTACCCCTCGCAGCTCTCCGGCGGCCAGCAGCAGCGGGTGGCGATCGCCCGGGCCCTGGCCATGGAGCCGAAGCTGATGCTCTTCGACGAGCCGACCTCGGCGCTCGACCCGGAGCTGGTCGGTGACGTCCTGGACGTCATGAAGGACCTGGCGGCGGACGGCATGACGATGATCGTCGTCACCCACGAGATGGGCTTCGCCCGTGAGGTCGGCGATTCGCTGGTCTTCATGGACAACGGGGTGGTCGTCGAGTCCGGCCACCCGCGCGAGGTCCTGGGCAACCCGCAGCACGAGCGGACGAAGTCGTTCCTGTCGAAGGTGCTGTAAGGCGTACCTGCCGGACGCGCGGTGATACGGCACGGTGGGCCGCTCCCCGAGGGGGCGGCCCACCGCTGCTGTGTACGGGCGGCGCTACTTCAGCCCGAGCACCAGCGCGTCGGTGGGCGAGGACCACACCGTCCGGGCCTCGGCGAAGCCCGAGTCCCGCAGGGCGGCCGCGTGCCACGCCGCCGACGGGGTGTCGCCGTCGGCGTGCTCGCCGTAGATCTCGAAGCGCTCGGCGGTCGGCCCGGCCAGCCGCGGGTCGGCGGCGGCCAGCTGCCACCACTCGGCCCAGTCGACCGCGCCGGCGGCCTTGGCCTCGTCCATCCGGGCGTGCCGGAAGGCCCGCTCGGCGGCGTTGATCCGCGGGGTGGACGCCTCCGGCATGCGGTCGGCGTTGAGGAACACCCCGCCGTCCCGCACCAGCGCGCCGAGCTGGCCGTAGAGGGCCCGCAGGTCCTCGGAGTGCAGCCAGTGCAGCGCGGTCGCGGTGAGGACCGCGTCGTAGGAGTCGTGCGGCAGCTTCGCCGTCCAGTGGGGGTCCTTCAGATCGGCCCGTACGAACCTGACCCGGGGCTCGTTCTCGAAGTACCCTTCCGCGATGGCCAGCAGCGCGGGATCCAGGTCGACGCCCACACTCCCGGCCTCCGGGAACCGCTTCAGCAGCCGGTCGGTGATACTGCCGGTCCCGCACGCGAGGTCGAGCACCCGGGGCGCGGGGCCCACCAGCGCCTCGACCATGTCGAGCATCACCCGGAACCGATCCTCCCGGTCGGGGAGGTACCACTCCTGCTGGCGGTCCCAACTGTCCTGCCACGCCTGCCAATCGGCACCGACGACGGTCTCGGTCATCGCTTCCCCTCCAGGCCGTAATACCCTAGTAATGGATCTGCCCATTACTGCACCCATACGACCGCACCCTATCCACCGCCCGTAAGGACTACAAGTGGAACTGGCCTATTACTCGGACTATGCCGTGCGACTGGTCAACACCGAGCAGCCCGAGCGCGGCAGCGACAGTCTGACCTCGGTCGAGGCCGTGCGCGAGCTCTTCGGGCCCGCCCAGCAGGCGGCCCGGCGGGCGACCGACAGCGACGTCACCCGACTGCGGGCGGTGCGCGCCCGGCTGCGCGCGGTCTTCGAGGCCGCCGCCGCCGGCGACGAGGTCCTGGCGGTGGACCTGCTCAACGCGCTGATGATGGAGTTCCCGGTCAGCCCGCAGATTTCCGGCCATGAGCACCGGGACGATGACGGGCGACCCAAGTGGCACATGCACATCGCCGAGCAGGCCGCCAACGCGACGGCCGGCTTCACCGCGACCGCCTGCATGGGGCTGGCCTTCCACCTCACCGAACTGGGCGTGGACCGGCTGGGCATCTGCGAGGCGGCCCCCTGCCGCCACGTCTACCTGGACACCTCGACCAACCGCTCCCGGCGCTACTGCTCCGACCGCTGCGCCACCCGCGCCAACGTCGCCGCCTACCGCGCCCGCAAGCGCCTGGAGAGCGAGCGCTCGGCCCGCACCGGACGGACCGCGGACGCCGCCCAGGAGAGCAGCGCGGGCACCGACCGCTGAACCCCGCGCGGCGGCCGCAGCCGCAGCCGGGCACGGGCGAGGACCAGTTCGTCCGGAACGACCCCGAATTCCCGGCTGTCGTTCTCGACGAACGGATTGTCCCCCCGGACCCACCAGCCGCCGTCCTGCCGCCGCACGGCCCGCTTGACGATCAGCAGGTCCTGCCGGAACGGGTGCCGCAGCACCACCACGTCACCGGGCCGCACCACCGCGCCGTAGTGCACCACCAGCTGATCACCGGGGAGCAGCGTGGGCACCATCGACGGGTTGTAGACCTCGGCCAGCCCGAACGCGCGGAGCAGCCCGGCCCGCTCCGGCCCCGGCTCCGCGCCCTCGCCCTGCTCCGGCCCGCGCTCGTCCACCCGCTCCGGCATCCCTTACCTCCCGGTCCAGCCCCGGTCCGACCCTCCCCCGGTCTCCGTCCGGGGGCATTTCGCTTCGCTCAGGTCCATCCTCCAACAGTCCCGGCCCGGCACCGGACTTTTGCCCTAAGACCCCCGGGCCGCCCGAGAAAAGCCTTCCCGCACCGAGTAATCTCGCACCTGAGAAGACGATCACGAGGAAGGACTGCACATGCTTTCCCGCCTGTTCGCGCCCAAGGTCAAGGTCAGCGCCCACTGCGACCTGCCCTGCGGCGTCTACGACCCGGCCCAGGCCCGCATCGAGGCCGAGTCGGTCAAGGCCGTCCAGGAGAAGTACCAGGCCAACGAGGACCCCGACTTCCGCACCCGCGCCGTCCTGATCAAGGAGCAGCGCGCGGAGCTGGCCAAGCACCACGTCTCGGTGCTGTGGAGCGACTACTTCAAGCCCCCGCACTTCGAGAAGTACCCCGAGCTGCACCAGCTCGTGAACGACACCCTCAAGGCCCTCAGTGCGGCCAAGGGTTCCAACGACCCGGCGACCGGCCAGAAGGCCCTCGACTACATCGCCCAGATCGACAAGATCTTCTGGGAGACCAAGAAGGCCTGAGTCTCGGCCAGGCGGCCTGACCTGCACTTTCGCGGGCGGCCTCGGCTACCTGTCCGCACCCGGTCCGCATGCCGCCGAACACGGCGGCCATGACGGAGCGGGTGCGGTCTTCTTTGCCCGGCCGCAGGCGCGCGTGGATCCGCGGCCCTCGCGGCCAGAGCGATGCGCGTCAGCGCAGGAGGAACCCTTCGTCATTGCGCTGCTGGAGCTGACTCTCGATCTGCTTCACCGTCTCCAGTCCGACGCTCACGATGATGAGGATGCTCGTGCCGCCGAACGGGAAATTGCTGCCGTTGAACAGCACCAGTGCCGCCGTGGGCACCAGGGCGATCAGCCCCAGGTAGAGCGCTCCCGGCCAGGTGATCCGGTTGAGCACGTGACCCAGGTGCTCAGCCGTGGGGCGGCCGGCCCGGATGCCGGGGATGAACCCGCCGTGCTTCTTCATGCTGTCGGCGACTTCCTTGGGGGTGAAGGAGATGGCGACGTAGAAGAACGCGAAGGCGACGATCAGCAGGAAGTAAAGGGTCAGATGGATCGGTTGGTCGCCCCCGGCGAGATTCGTGGCGATCCACCGGGCCCATCCGGACGCCGAGTCACCCCCGAGATCGATCAACGTGGGAATGGAGAGCAGTGACGAGGCGAAGATGACGGGAATGACACCCGCCTGGTTCACCTTCAGCGGGAGGTAGGTCGACGTGCCGCCGTAGGAGCGGCGGCCGATCATTCGTTTCGCGTACTGCACCGGAATCCGGCGCTGCGCCTGCTCGACGAATACCACGAGGCAGACCATGCAGAGGCCGACCGCGATCACGAGGCCGAACTCGCCCCAGCCACCCAGGATTTTGCCCGACTTCTTTATCCCCCACAGGTTGGCCGGAAAGCTGGCGGCGAGGGAGGTGAACATCAGGAGGGACATGCCGTTGCCGATGCCGCGGTCGGTGATGAGCTCTCCCAGCCACATCACCAGGGCGGTGCCGGCGGTCATCGTGAGGACCATGACGGAGGTCCGGAAGATCGAGGTGTCCGGGACGATCTGGGCCCGGACCTGGCAGGTGGGGAAGAGTCCGCCGCTTTGCGCCTTGGCCACCACGGCGGCGCCCTGGAGCACCGCCAGGCCCAGCGTCAGGTACCGGGTGTACTGGGTGATCTTCGCGGTGCCCGCCTGGCCCTCCTTCTTCAGCGCCTCCAGGCGCGGAATGACCACCGTCAGCAGTTGAAGGATGATGCTCGCCGTGATGTACGGCGTGATACCCAGGGCGAAGACGGTGAGTTCCAGCAGCGCACCACCGCTGAACGTGTTGATCAGGCCGAAGAGGCCGCCGTTGCCACCACCCTCCTTGATGCACTGCGCAACGTACCGGTAATTCACCCCGGGGACCGGGACGTTCTGCCCCAACCGGTAGAGCAGCAGGATTCCCAGCGTGCAGAGCATCTTTTTGCGGAGACCGGGCTCTTTGAAAGCCCTGGTGAATACGGTAGGCACTTTTCAAGTCGTCCTTAATCCCAGGCGCATGGGTAAGAGTGGGGTCGAGCCCGTTCGTTGTCTTCGCGGACCGATCGCCAATGGCTTTGCCGAGCTGGACGCGCCGCGGTATTCCGGTTGCGGGCAGGCGTCATCGCCGGCCGGGAGAAGATTTCTGAATTCCGCCAGGGCTGACGTGACGTCAGGGAGCTCGTGATGCCGGGCAGGCGGGGCCGGCAGGCGCCGCGGCAGCGTCGTGGAAACCGACGCGGCGGGGTACGCGGGCAACCACCGGTGGCTCGCGGATCCGCCGGCCGTGGGGCGGCCGGTGGTGGTGGTCGACCGAAGGTCCAGCGGCAGTGCGGCGCAGCGTTCGCTCGGGGCGAGTGGCGGAGCGTCCTTACGGCACTTCCGCTCGCTCCCTCAAGCCGGCGCTACTTGGCCGTTGAGGTGGGGGCCGGGGCCGGCGCGGTCGCGCAGGTGCGGGTGGGGAGCGGGACCGGCACGGTCGTGGAGGTGTGGGCCGGAAGCGGGACCGGCACGGTGGTGCAGGTGCGGTTCGGGGTGGGGACCGGCGCGGTCGTGGAGGTGGGTCGGTGATGAGGAACGGCGGGCCCGCCCTGGGCGGAGGCGCTCGGCAGGACTTCCAGCCCGACGCCGAGCCCGGCGATCGTCAGTGCCGAGCCGGTGGCCATCCAGACCGTACGAGCACGCCGACGGGCCCGGACCCCGGCTTGCAGCCGCTGCCGGTGCTGGTCCTCAAAGGGGGTGTTTGCCTGGGTGTCGCGCATCATCCGCGCGAGTTCGTGTTCGAAGTCTTCCATGATGTCTCCTTTCACTTCACCGGCTCGATGGCGTCACCCAGGACCTGCCGCAACCGCGTCACGCCCCGTGACGTGAGGGACCGGGCGGTGCCCACCGGACACCCCAGCGCCTCGGCAACCTGCACCTCGGACAGGTCCTGGTAGTAGCGCAGCACCACCGCGGCGCGCTGCCGCACCGGCAGCAATGCCAACGCGGCCTCCAACCGCGTCCGTTCCTCCACGGCAGCGGCCACATCGCCGGCCGCGGGAAGCTCCGGCAGCCGTTCCACCGGACGCTCGCCCCACCAGCGACGTCGTGCCGAGCGGGCCGCCGCACGTGCCAGCACCCGGCGCACATACGCCTCCGGCGCCTGCTCGGCCACCCTCGGCCATGCGAACCACAGCTTGACCAGCGCCTCCTGCAGCAGATCCTCGGCCCGGTGCCGGTCTCCACCGGTGAGCAGATGCGCCAGGTGAAGCAGTGCCGACCAACGAGCCGCGACGAACCGGTCGAACGCATCGGCCCGCATCTGCCCCATCAACGCCGTCCCTCCCCTCGATCACTTGCCTACGCCCCTACAAAGGCACTGACCCACGTCCCGCTATGCACTCCTCGGACGTGAGCTGCCTCACACGCCCACCCCGGCCCGTGCGTAAGCCACTTCTTTGCACCTAAAGCGCATTCCAGGTGGTGTCGGGCCGGCACGGGGCGGTTCGTCGGGTTAGTAAAGGGGGCGATCCGGCCACCCGGCAGGGGCCGGCCGGGCGCCGTACGGACGACGCGACACGGACACGGGAGGCCGCCATGCGCTTCATGATGCTGCTCAGGACCGACGAGAACGCGATGCCCGCCGGCGGGCCCGGCGCGGAGCTGATGGAGCGGATGGGCACGCTCCTCGACGAGATGACCGCGGCCGGGGTGCTGTTGGACACCGCGGGGCTGACGTCGAGCACACAGGGCACCCGGCTGCGTCTGTCGGGCGGGCGGGTCACCGCGGCCGAGGGGCCGTTCCAGGAGGACGGAGAGGTGATCGGCGGATACGCGCTGATCCGGGCCGGCTCGCAGCAGGAGGCGGTCGGGTGGGCCGAGCGCTTCCTGGGGGTGCACGGGGACGCGTGGACCCTGACCGCCGAGGTCCGGCAGGTGGACGAGCCGGCGGCCGTCGGGGGGTGAGGCCCGGGGAGGGCGCTACGTCGCCACCGGCAGCGGCCCGTCGTGGCGGGCGAGCCAGGCGCGGTAGGCGTCGCTCGCCCAGGCGATCTCCATGTAGGAGGCGGTCAGGTCGGCGAACAGCTCGTCCGGGGTGCCGGCCGGGGTGCCGTCCTGGCGGCAGGCCATGAAGAGCCGGACCGCGAGCGGGTCGCCGTACAGGGGGCGGATGGCCATGCCGTGCCGGGAGCGGGCGGTCGGCTGGCAGGGGGTGACCACCTCGCCGGCCGTGACCAGGTCCACCGCGGTGAGGTAATCGCCGTGCACCACCCGGGGGTTGATTCCGGCCGCCGCCCATATACGGCGCAAACCGGCCCATTCGCCGTCCACCGTCGGGTCGACCATCCACTGGTCCTCGGCGAGGTCGGCGACCCGTACGACCTCCTGCGCGGCCGCCGGGTGACTGTCCGCCAGGGCGATGAACTGCGGTTCGCGGGCGATGAGTTCGTGCTCGACCAGGCCGTCGGGGACGCGCAGCGGGGCGCCCTCGACCTCGTGCACGAACGCGGCGTCGAGCTGGCCCGTGGCGACCATGTGCAGCAGGGCATTGGCGGACACATCGGCACGTATGGTCGTGTCCGTTTCGGGCAGCCGGACCCGTAGCCGGCGCAGCCAGCCGGCGACGGCGGGGCTGTTGGTGCTGCCGATGTGCAGCCGGGCGCCCTGCGCACGGTGCGAGACCGACGCGACCTCGTCGACAAGCGCCCGCATTTCGGCCACTATCGGCCGGGCCCGGCACAGCACCGCATGCCCCAGCGGGGTGGGCCGGCTGCCGGTCGGTTCGCGGAAGAAGAGCTGGCCACCGAGGGCCTTCTCGATGCGGTGGAGCTGTGTCGTCAAGGAGGGCTGGGTCATGCCGAGTTGCCGGGCCGCCTTGCGTACGCTGCCGGAGTCCGCGATGGCGCACAGTGCGCGAAGATGCCGTACCTCTAGCTCCACGTCGGGAGCATAACGACGAGGGCATCGGTCACACCAGGCTCTCAAACCCGCCGGAACTCGCCTTTTTCGCGAGGGTATTGCGCCAAGCTATCGCCACCTAACATCTCCGCCTTGCGGGTGAAGTCCGTCCAGACTCAACGGCACGAGAAATCCGCAGGGCCCCGGTCGCCGCCCCACACGGCGACCGTACGGCCCTCGGAGATGAAGGAGCCCCCACATGAGATCTCCCAAGACGGCGCTGTCGGCGGCGCTCGGTCTGGGCCTCGCCGCCGCGCTCGCAGCCGCGGCGCCGGTTTCGGCAGCTTCCCCCTCCCCCACCCACTCCTCCCACTTCAGCACCTCGGCGTCGATCGCCGCCTACAACGGCTCGGCGGCCGAGAAGGCGGACACCAAGGCGTTCTTCGAGGCCGTGATGAAGTCGGCGCGGGCCAAGCTGAAGGCCCACCCGCACGCGGAATCGGTCACCGTGACCTACGACGCGAGCGCCGCACCGACCTTCAAGAGCCAGATAGCCGAGAGCGCGTCGATCTGGAACAGCGCCGTCAAGAACGTGCAGCTGCACGAGGGCAGCGGCGGCGACTTCCAGTACCGCGAGGGCAACGACCCGCGGGGTTCGTACGCCAGCACCGACGGCCACGGCAAGGGCTATGTGTTCCTGGACTACCAGCAGAACCAGGAGTACAACTCCACCCGCGTGACCGCCCACGAGACCGGCCATGTGCTGGGTCTGCCGGACCACTACGAGGGCCCGTGCAGCGAGCTGATGTCCGGCGGCGGCCCCGGCACGTCCTGCCAGAACACCCAGCCGGACGCGAACGAGCGCGCCCAGGTGGAGCAGCTGTGGGCCAACGGCCTGACGGGCGTCCACTTCGGCAAGGCGTCCTGACGCCCGGTTCGCACCACGGGTTCGGCGGTGGCCGGCGGACCGGACCGCGCTGACGGCGGACGGTCCACGCCCCCGGCCTGGGCTGACGAGTACCGGATCCTGGCGGCCGGCTCTCGTATCCCCACCAGCCTCGCATTTCCTGCGCCGCCCTTGCGGTGGGGCTCCCTCGGAGCCCCACCGCTTTTTCGTGCCTCGCGCCCGGGCTTTCGCCGCGGTCACCGGTCCGTTCTCCGCGCTCACCCCGCCCGGCGGCCGGATCCGAGGAGGGCGCGGGTGGCGGCCGCCGCGCCCCATACGGCGGCGAGCGCGACGAGCACGGTGCCCGCGAGGTACGCCGCCGCGGCCGCCACCCGTCCGGCGGCGACCAGCCGCTGGACGTCCAGCGCGTAGGTAGAGAAGGTGGTGAACCCGCCGAGGACGCCGGTGCCGAGGAACGGGCGCACGAGCGGGTGCGCGGTCCGGGCCTCGGTGATCAGCACCATCAGGACACCCATCAGCGCACAGCCGGCCGCGTTGACGGCCAGGATCGTCCAGGGGAACGCGGCGGGTCCGCCGGGCCGGAGCAGCAAGGCCCCGTACCGGGCCGCGGCGCCGAGGGCCCCGCCCGCGGCCACCACACCGATCACCGGCCACTGCCCACGCCAGGGCGGCGGCCGGCGGACTCGCGCGTTCATGTGCCTCCCGTGATCAAGGCCCTCGGGCCACTGCACCGTTCCTCATTGGACCTCCTCCAGGTGGTCCTCGTTTGACAGCCACAAACATGGGATGTTCCCATCACCGGTGGAATGGGGCCGGACCGCGCTCCGGTCGTGAGGGGAAGGACGTCGTCGATGCCGCTGCGCAGCACCGCCCGGACGAGCCTGGTGGACCTGGTCATCGAGCAGATGGAGGGCCTGATCGCCGGCGGCGAGTGGCCGGTCGGGACGAAGATCCCCGCCGAGCCGGTGCTCGTCGAGCAGCTCGACGTGGGCCGCAACACCGTCCGCGAGGCGGTGCGCGCCCTGGTGCACACCGGGATGCTGGAGCCGCGCCAGGGCGACGGGACCTACGTCCGCGCCAGCAGCGGCTTCGGCGCCGCCGTACAGCGGCGGCTGCGGCGGGCCGGCGACCTGGAGACGTTCGAGGTGCGCGCCTCGCTGGAGCGCGACGCCGCACGGTACGCGGCCCTGCGCCGCACCGACGAGGACCTCGCCGCGCTGCGTGCCGCCCTCGCCGAGCGGGACCGGGCCTGGCGCGGCGGCGACCTGCCCGCCTTCATCGACGCGGACCTGGACTTCCACCGCACCATCGCCGCCGCGGCCCACAACAGCGTCCTCGCCGACCTCTACGACCACCTCAGCGACGCCCTGCGGGCCACGCTCCAGTCGGTCGTCGGCGCCCCGGTCCCCGATTCCGTCCGCAACCAGTACGACGCGCACGAGGCCATCGTCGACGCCATCGAGGCGGGCGACGCGCAGGCCGCCGAGCGGGCCGCGCTGGCGCATCTGAGCGAGGGCATGGCGGCCCTGCGCGACGGCGCCGGGGCGGGCCCGGACCGCACGGAGGAAGACCCGCAGTGACCACCGACCGGACCGCCACCCGCACGGCTCCCGCGCCGCCCGCGCCGCCGACCGCGGGCCCCGGGGCCACCGGCCGCGGCGCCCTCCACCTCGGTGCCGGCGTCGTCCTGCTGGCGCTCAACCTGCGTCCCGCGCTGGTCGCGGTCTCCCCGCTCGCCGGCACGATCCGGGACGACAGCGGCATGTCGGCCGCCGCGACGAGCCTGCTCACCGCGCTGCCGCTGCTCTGCTTCGGGCTGCTGGCGCCGGTCGCACCGCGACTGGGGCGCCGGTTCGGCATGGAGCGGTCGCTGCTCGGCACGATGGCGCTGATCTGCCTGGGCACCGCGCTGCGGCTGCTGGACTCGGTGGTGGCGCTGTTCGCCGGCACGGTCGTGATCGGGGCCGGCATCGCGGTGGCGAACGTCCTGCTGCCGGGCCTGATCAAGCGGGACTTCCCGGCGCGCGCCGGGCTGATGACCGGTCTGTACTCGATGTCGCTCTTCGGCGGCGCGGCGCTCGCGGCCGGGGTGACGGTCCCGGTCCAGCACGCCGTTGGCCTCAACTGGCAGGCCACGCTGGCCTGTTGGGGTGCGCTCGCGCTCGTCGCGCTGCTCTGCTGGCTGCCGCAGGTGCGCAGCCGTACGCGGGTGCCGGCGGCCGCGGCCCGGCAGGCCGCCCGTCCGGTGCGCGGACTGTGGCGCTCCGCGCTGGCCTGGCAGGTCACCGCGTACATGGGCCTGCAGTCGCTGAGTTACTACGCGGCCGCCGCCTGGCTGCCGACGATGCTCACCGACGCCGGGATGAGCGCGGGCGACGCCGGCTGGATGCTGTCGTTCTCCTCGCTGCTGGGCATCGCGGGTTCGTTCCTCGCGCCGGTGGTCGTCGGCCGCCGGCTGTCGGCCGGCACGCTGGCCACCCTGGGCGCCCTGCTGTGCGCGGCGGCGTTCACCGGGATGCTGACCGCGCCGGTCGCCGGGGCGTACGTGTGGATGGTGCTGCTGGGGCTCGGCCAGGGCGCGGCGATCAGCCTGGCGCTGCTGTTCATCGTCCAGCGGGCCCCGGACGCCCGGCACACCGCCCAGCTGTCCAGCATGGCGCAGTGCTTCGGCTACGTCCTCGCCGCCACCGGCCCGGCAGTCCTGGGCGCCGTACACGACGCCTCCGGCAGCTGGACGGTCCCGCTGACGGTCCTCCTGGCCCTGCTCCTCCCCCAGATCACGGCCGCCTGGGGCGCGGCCCGCCACCGGCACGTGACGGGCCGCTGACAGCTTTGCCACCGGCCTCCCCCCGGGGCCCGAGCCCCGTGCGCCGTGCCCCGTGCGCCGTGCCCCGTGTGTTGTGCCCGTGCCCCGTGCGCCGTGCCCCGTGCGCCGTGCCCCGTGTGTTGTGCCCGTGCCCCGTGCGCCGTGCCTCGTTCCCCGCTGTTCCGCCGGGAATACCCTCGCCCGCCACCCCGTTGTGGCCCCACAGGGGGCGCTCGCATCCCCTAGGGAATCTGTTCGCATCCGCCCTAGGGGAATCCCCCTACGCGGCGGGCGACGCCTCCCCGCGGACGCCCCGCCCAAGGCCATCCGCCCCGATTCGAACCACTTACCTCAAGCCACCCGCCCGAAGCCCCCGTTCAAAGCCACCCGTTCCGCTTGAACCCGCGGTGGATCACCCAGCAGATGACCACGGTCAGCGTCATCACCAGCGGATAGCCGAACGTCCAGTGCTTTTCCGGCATGTGGTCGAAGTTCATGCCGTAGATGCCGCAGACCATGGTCGGTACGGCGAGGATGGCGACCCAGGCGCTGATCTTGCGCATGTCCTCGTTCTGCGCGACCGTGACCTGGGCGAGATGGGCCTGGAGTATGGAGTTGAGCAGTTCGTCGAAGGCCGTGATCTGTTCGGTGACCCGGGCGAGGTGGTCGGCGACGTCCCGGAAGTACGTCTTGATCTGCGGGTCGACCTGCCGCATCGACCGGGTCGCCAGCTCCCGCATCGGCCGGTCCAACGGGGCCACCGCGCGCTTGAGTTCCAGCAGCTCGCGCTTGAGCTGGTAGATCCGGCCGGCGCCGCCGCTGCCGCGTTCCGAGAAGACCTCGCTCTCGACGTCGTCGATGTCGTCCTGGACGGCGGCCGCGACGTCCAGGTAGTCGTCCACGACGAGGTCGGCGACGGCGTGCAGGACGACGGACGGGCCGAGCGCCAACTGCTCGGGCACCCGCTCCAGTTGCTCGCGCAGCGGCCCCAGCGAGCCGTGCCCGCCGTGCCGGACGGTGATCACGAAGTCGATGCCGGTGAAGACCATGATCTCGCCGGTCTCCACCACCTCGCTGCTGTCGGTGAGCCGGTCGTGCTCGACGTAGCGCACCGTCTTCAGCACGGTGAACAGCGAGTCGTCGTAGTGCTCCAGCTTGGGGCGCTGGTGGGCGTACACGGCGTCCTCGACGGCGAGCGGATGCAGCCCGAACAGGTCGACGATTCCGGCGAATTCCTTCTCGGACGGCTCATGCAGCCCGATCCAGACGAACCCTCTGCCGGACTCCCGTACCCGGCGTATCGCCACATCGGCCGGCTGGTTGCCGTCCTGCCGCACGCCGTCGACGTACACCGCGCAGTTGACCACGGCGGTGCCCAGCGGCGAGCGCGCGGGGTGGCTGAGGTCCACCCCGCGCGTACGCGGCTGCGGAAGCCGGACGGCCTTGCGGAGGTTGCTGATCATCGACACCCGGCCAGTATGGCCTGCGGGCGCCCGGGAACGGTATGCCAAAGCGGGTGTTTTTGCGCCCCGCGGACGCCGCCCCCGGGCCGCGTGTCAGGGGACGGGGACCGGCCGGGGGTGCTCCTCCGCCGCGCTCGCCGGTGCGTCCTGCGGCTCCGTCTGCGGGGTGGTGGCCCGGCGCGGGAGCAGGAAGAGCAGGGCCAGGACGAGGACCAGGCCGGCCGCGACCCACCACAGGGCGTGGGTGGTGGCGGCGATGAACGCGGGGTGGGCGGCGCCGGGCGCGGCCGCCCCGCCGCCGGATTCCACCGGCCCGCCGACGGCCCCGAAGAAGGCCACCGACGAGAGCCCCAGGCCGAGCGCCATGCCCAGCTGGCCGGTGGTGTTGAAGATGCCGGACGCCGAGCCGGAGTGCGCGGCCGGCACCTCGGAGATCGCCACATCGGTGACCGGCGCGACGATCAGCCCCATCCCGGCGCCCATCAGCAGCATCGCCGGCGCCATCTGCCAGGAGGTGAGGGCGGTGCCGTAGTGGTCGGCCTCCCAGATGTAGAGCAGGGCGCCGGACAGCATGATCAGTGCGCCCGCCTGCAGGACCGCGCGGCCGAAGCGCGGCACCAGCTTCTGCACCGACATGCCGGCCGCCACCGAGCAGGCGAGCGAGAACGGCACCCCGGTCAGCCCGGCGTGCAGCGGCCCCCAGCCCAGGCCCAGCTGCATGAACAGCGTCCAGATCAGGAAGAACAGGCCGCTGACCGCGCCGAAGGTGAGCTGGACGGCGGCGCCCGCCGCGAAGGACCGGACCCGGAAGAGGGAGAGTTCGACGAGCGGTGAGCCGTCCTTGCGGGCCTTGGCGCGCTCGTAGCGGACGAAGCCGGCCAGGACGAGGGGGCTCGCGCCCATCGAGACGAAGCCCCACAGCGGCCAGCCGGACTCCCGGCCCTGGGTGAGCGGGTAGAGCAGCATCAGCAGGCCGACGGTGGCGAGTGCGGTGCCGACGAGGTCGAGGCGCAGCGCGCCCGGGGAGCGGGACTCGGTGATGAAGCGGCGGCCGAGCAGGATGCCGGCCACCCCGACCGGGAGGTTGATCAGGAAGATCGGGCGCCATTCCAGGCCGAAGAGGTCGCCCTGGGTGAGCAGCGCACCGATCAGCGGTCCGCAGACCGCGCCCAGGCCGATCACCGCGCCGAACATCCCGAAGACCTTGCCGCGTTCGTGTGCCGGGAAGGTGACGTGGATGATCGCGAGCACCTGCGGCACCATCAGCGAGGCCATCGCGCCCTGGAGAACCCGCGCCCCGATCAGCATGCCCGGGCCTGCGGCGAATCCGCACAGCGCGGAGGCGAGCGTGAAGCCGGCCATGCCGAGCAGGAACAGCCGCTTGCGGCCGTGGATGTCGCCGAGCCGTCCGCCGGTGATCAGGCCGAGCGCGAAGGCGAGGGCGTAGCCGGCGGTCACCCACTGCAGGGAGCTGAAGGCGGCGCCGGTGTCCTGCTGGATGCTCGGCAGGGCGATGTTGACGATGGTCGCGTCGACCAGGTCCATGAAGGCGGCCGTGAGGACGACGGCGAGCGCTGTCCAGCGTCTGCGGTCGGGCGCGGCGGGGGCGGGCGTGGTCATGGGTACTCCGGGTCCGTGGTCGGTGGTGCGGCGTCCGCGAGCGGTGGTGCGGGGACGTCTTCGACGAACACTAGGGCCCATGTAGGACAGAGGCCGTCCTACTACCTGCGGCATCATCGGTGCATGAGTGAGACATCGGCACGTCTGCTGAATCTGCTGTCCCTGCTGCAGACCCCGCGCGAATGGCCCGGGCCGGAGCTGGCGGAGCGGCTGGGGGTGATCTCCCGTACGATCCGGCGGGACGTCGAGCGGCTGCGGGACCTGGGGTATCCGGTGCACGCCACGATGGGCGCGGTGGGCGGGTACCGGCTGGCGGCGGGGACCGCGATGCCGCCGCTGCTGCTGGACGACGAGGAGGCGGTGGCCATCGCGGTGGGCCTGCGGTCGGCGGCCGGCCACACCATCGCGGGCATCGAGGAGGCGTCCGTACGGGCGCTGGCCAAGCTGGAACAGGTGCTGCCGTCCCGGCTGCGGCGCCGGGTGGGCACGCTGGGCACGGCCACCGTCCCGATGCCGGCCGGGGACGGCCCGAGGGTCGATCCGGAGCATCTGACGGTGCTCGCCGCGGCGATCGCCAACCACGAGCGGCTGCGCTTCGCCTACCGGGCGGGCGCCGGGGAGCGGAGCAAGCGCCTGGTGGAGCCGCACCGGCTGGTGGCGGCGGGCCGGCGCTGGTACCTGGTGGCGTACGACAACGACCGGGAGGACTGGCGGATCTTCCGGGTGGACCGGCTGAGCGAGCCGTTCCCCACCGGCGTACGGACCGCGCCGCGCGAGCTGCCGGCCGCCGACGCGGGGGCGTACGTGCGGGAGCGGATGCAGGGGATGGCCCCGGCGCACCGGGCGGTGGCCACGGTGTACGCGCCGGCCGGCGAGGTGACCGCGCGGCTGGGCGGGCCGGCGGCGGGTGAGGTCGTGCCGCTGGACGACGGGTCGTGCCGCTGGCACAGTGCGCCCGATTCGCTGGAGTGGCTGGCGATGCGGCTGGCGCTGCTGGGGTGCGCGTTCACGGTGCACGAACCGGTGGAGCTGTCCGCGTATCTGCGGGCGATGGGCGAGCGGGTGAGCCGGGCGGTGGACGGGAGCGGGCCGGGCGCGGACCCGGGGGACGGCAGCGCCGCGGGCGGGAACCCGCCGGAGGGGGATGCGGCGTGAGGGGATATCCTCGGCCGGAATACCCTCGGGGGGTATAACGTTCCGTAGGGGGAACACGCAGGCGGGGTACGCGCAGGCGGGATACGCAGTCGCAGCACACCGAGGAGCAGCCATGACCACCGCGATCGGAGAGCACGGCGTCGAGCTGGAGATCGGCGGGATGACCTGTGCGTCCTGCGCCGCCCGCATCGAGAAGAAGCTCAACCGCATGGGGGGCGTCACCGCCACCGTCAACTACGCCACCGAGAAGGCGCAGGTCGCGGTCGCGGAGGGCAGCGGGGTCACGGCCGCGGACCTGATCGCCACCGTGGAGCGGACCGGCTACACCGCCGCGGTCCCCGAGCCCCCGGCGGCCGCCGAGCCGCCCGGCGAGGGGCCGGACGGCGGGCCGGACGAGCAGCCCGACGCCGCCCTCGCCCTGCTGCGCCACCGCCTGCTGGTCTCGCTGGCGCTGTCCGTCCCTGTGGTCCTGATGGCGATGGTGCCGCCGCTGCAGTTCACCAACTGGCAGTGGCTCTCGCTCACCCTGGCCGCCCCGGTGGTGGCGTACGGCGCCTGGCCGTTCCACCGGGCGGCCTGGACGAATCTGCGGCACGGCGCCGCCACGATGGACACGCTGATCTCGATGGGCACCCTGGCGGCGCTCGGCTGGTCGGTGTGGGCGCTGTTCTTCGGTGACGCCGGGATGCCGGGGATGACCCACCCCTTCGAGCTGACCATCACCCGCACCGGCGGCAGCAGCGCCATCTATCTGGAGGCCGCGGCCGGCGTCACCACGTTCATCCTGGCCGGGCGCTATTTCGAGGCGCGCGCCAAGCGGAAGGCCGGGGCGGCGCTGCGGGCCCTGATGGAGCTGGGCGCCAAGGACGTCGCGGTCCTGCGGAACGGCCGGGAGGTGCGCGTCCCGGTGGCGGAGCTGAGGGTGGGCGACCGGTTCGTCGTACGGCCCGGCGAGAAGATCGCCACCGACGGCAAGGTCGTGGAGGGCGCCTCCGCCGTGGACGCCTCGATGCTCACCGGCGAGTCCGTCCCGGTCGAGGTCTCCCCCGGCAACACCGTCACCGGCGCGACGGTCAACGCGGGCGGCCGGCTGGTCGTCGAGGCCACCCGGGTCGGC
Source organism: Streptomyces sp. NPDC048196 (assembly GCF_040652715.1). Classification (NCBI taxonomy): domain Bacteria; kingdom Bacillati; phylum Actinomycetota; class Actinomycetes; order Kitasatosporales; family Streptomycetaceae; genus Streptomyces; species Streptomyces sp. NPDC048196. The sequence continues at coordinate 21,876 of NZ_JBEZMM010000083.1, forward strand.
GCGGACACCCAGCTGGCCCGGATGGCGCGGCTGGTGGCGGACGCGCAGAACGGGAAGGCCGCGGCGCAGCGGCTGGCCGACCGGATCTCCGCCGTGTTCGTCCCGGTCGTGATCGCGCTCGCCGTCGGCACGCTCGGCTACTGGCTCGCCACCGGCGCGGGCGCGGTGGCCGCCTTCACAGCGGCGGTCGCCGTCCTGATCATCGCCTGCCCGTGCGCCCTGGGCCTGGCCACCCCGACCGCGCTGATGGTCGGCACGGGGCGCGGCGCGCAGCTGGGCATCCTGCTGAAGGGGCCCGAGGTGCTGGAGTCGACCCGCACGGTGGACACCATCGTGCTGGACAAGACCGGCACGGTCACGACGGGCGTGATGACGCTGACCGAGGTGCACCTCGCCGAGGGCGTGCCGGAGGCCGAGGCGCTGCGGCTGGCCGGGGCGCTGGAGCACGCCTCCGAGCACCCGATCGCCCGGGCCGTCGCCACCGGCGCCGCGGCCCGCGTCGGCACCCTGCCCACCCCGGACGACTTCACCAACGTCCCCGGCCTCGGCGTCCGCGGGGTCGTCGACGGGCACACCGTCCTGGTGGGCCGCGCCCAGCTGCTGGACGAGTGGTCCCACGGCCTGCCGGACGGGCTGGCCGCCGCCAAGGCCGCGGCCGAGGCCCAGGGCCGCACCGCGGTCACCGTCGGCTGGGACGGCGCGGCGCGGGCGGTGCTGGTGGTCGCCGACGCGGTCCGGCCCACCAGCGCGGAGGCGGTCCGCCGGCTGCGGGCGCTGGGCCTCGCGCCGGTGCTGCTGACCGGCGACCACCGGGCGGTCGCCGAATCGGTCGCCGCCGAGGTCGGCATCGACGAGGTGATCGCGGAGGTGCTGCCCGAGGACAAGGTGGCGGTGGTCGCCCGGCTGCAGGCCGAGGGCCGTTCGGTCGCGATGGTCGGCGACGGCGTCAACGACGCGGCCGCCCTGGCCCGCGCCGACCTGGGCCTGGCCATGGGCACCGGCACCGACGCCGCCATCGAGGCCGGCGACCTCACCCTCGTCCGCGGCGATCTGCGCACCGCCGCCGACGCGATCCGGCTGGCCCGGGCCACCCTGGGCACCATCCGCACCAACCTGTTCTGGGCCTTCGGCTACAACGTCGCCGCGCTGCCGCTGGCCGCGGCCGGGCTGCTCAACCCGATGATCGCCGGTGCCGCGATGGCCTTCTCCTCGGTCTTCGTGGTCGGCAACAGCCTCCGGCTGCGCCGCTTCCGGGCCCTGGACGGCGCGGCCGCCCGCGGCTGACCGGCGGGCCCGCCGCGGGTGTCCCGGGACGCCCGCGACCGCCCGGACCTGCCCCGACGTCCCGGTTCTGGCGCCAGTCTCCAGTTCTGGCGCCGGAACATTGGCGGATCGCTCACCCGCCGGCAGCCGCCGGCGGGTGAGACTGGTGCGGAAACGAACATCCGCGTACCGACAGTCCACCCGCCGACGGTCCCCACCGACCGCCCGCGTACCGACCGTCGGCGCAGCCCCGCTCCGCGTATCAACGCTCCACGTACAGGGAGACCTCATGACCGGGTCACGCGTCCTGGCTCTCGGCCATTACCAACCCTCCCGCGTGCTCACCAACGACGAACTCGCCACGATGGTCGAGACCGACGACGCCTGGATCCGCAGCCGGGTCGGCATCCGCACCCGGCATGTCGCGGCTCCGGACGAGACCGTGGACGCGATGGCGGCCGCCGCGGCGGCGAAGGCCCTGGCCGCCGGCGGGGTCGCCCCCGGGGATGTCGACCTGGTGCTGGTCGCCACCTGCACGGCCGTCGACCGCAGCCCGAACGCCGCGGCCCGGGTCGCCGCCCGGCTCGGCCTCGGCTCGCCCGCCACGATGGACGTCAACGTGGTCTGCTCCGGCTTCACGCACGCGCTGGCCCTGGCCGACCAGGCCATCCGGGCCGGCTCCGCGACCACGGCCCTGGTCATCGGCGCGGAGAAGTTCACCGACGTGATCGACTGGACGGACCGGACGACCTGCGTGCTGGCCGGCGACGGGGCGGGCGCCGCCGTGGTCACCGCGGCGGACGAGCCGGAGATCGGGCCGGTGCTGTGGGGCTCGGTGCCCGAGATGGGCGGTGCGGTCCGCATCGAGGGCGAACCCGGCCGGTTCTCCCAGGAGGGCCAGACCGTCTACCGCTGGGCGACGACCCAGCTGCCGGGCATCGCCCGCCAGGTCTGCGAACGCTCCGGGATCGCCCCCGCCGACCTCGCCGGGGTGGTGCTCCACCAGGCGAACCTGCGGATCATCGAGCCGGTCGCGGAGCGGATCGGCGCGGTCAACGCGGTGGTCGCCAAGGACGTCGTCGACTCCGGCAACACCTCCGCCGCGTCCGTCCCGCTGGCCCTGTCCAAGCTCGTCGAACGCCGTGAGATCCCCTCCGGCGCCCCGGTGCTGCTGTTCGCCTTCGGCGGCAACCTCTCGTACGCGGGGCAGATCATCCGCTGCCCCTGAGGCCCTACCGGAGCAGAGCCGGGCGGTCCCTCAGCGGTCCCCCGGCTTCGCCCGTACGACGCGGCCGGCGGCCTCGCCCGTACGGGTTGCCGGCGGCTCCGCCCGTACGGGTTCCCGGCCGGCGTCCGATTCGTTCAAGACCCCGGCCCGGCGGCCTCCCTACGCTCGCCGCATGACGACAACTCCTCCCCGCTCCCCCGGCTCTCCGCGCTGTGCCGCCTTCGGCATGGTGGTCGCCGACATGGCCGCCGCCCTCGCCTTCTACCGCCGGCTGGGCCTGGTGGTCCCGGCGGGCTCGGACACCGCCCCGCACGCCGAGGCCGAGCTGCCCGGCGGCCTGCGGCTGATGTGGGACGTAGTAGCGACCGCCCGCGCCATCGATCCGGACTGGACGCCACCGCCGGCCGGCACCCCGACGGGGCTGGCCTTCGAGTGCGACGGCCCGGCCGGCGTCGACGCGCTCTACGCCGACCTCACCGCCGCCGGTCACCGGGGCGAGAAGCCGCCGTGGGACGCGTTCTGGGGCCAGCGCTACGCCGTCGTCCAGGACCCGGACGGCCACGGGGTGGACCTGTTCGCACCGCTGCCGCAACAGCCGGGCGACGGGCCGGAGGGCGCCTGAACGTGTCCGCTGACCAGCCCCCTGGGAAGCACCCCTAGGGCGCTTCTGACGGATCTCCGTGGAGGAAGGAGCGGCGCCTGGTGCGTGCGATCGCGGCGCCTGGTGCGTGCGACCGCAAGGCGCCGGGATGTCTTCATAGCGGAGCCATGGGGGTATTTCGGCAACGCCGCGAGCGTGCGTGCCAGGCGTCGCGACGCCGCGGAGATCCGTCAGAAGCGCCCTAGTTGTGCTGTCCGGACAGGTTGGTGACGCGGCTGGCTGGGGTGTGGCCGCTGATTCCGGTGTGGGGTCGGTGGTAGTTGTACCAGTCCAGCCAGTCG
>NZ_JBEZMM010000084.1:0-25156 GCF_040652715.1 Streptomyces sp. NPDC048196
GACAGCAGTCCCAAACACCGGCCCCGCAGGCCCGTCACCGCACCCAACACCCACCCAGCCCGCCGCAGGCGCAACGGCGACCAAGCCCCGCGGCGCAGCAGACAGCCACGCGCGGGGCGCCGCAAAGCGCAACGGCGAGACGCCCCGCGGCGGAACAGACAGCTACGTGCGGGGCACCGCAAAGCGCAACGCCGAGCAACCCCCACGGCGGGAAAGCCAACTACGTGGGCGTACCCCCAAGGCGGGCACAGCCCGCATCCGTGAGGGAGCCGTGCAGGCGCAGGCGGGCGATGCCGCCGTCCGGGAAGATGTCGAGGCGGACGTGCGTGACGGCGGGCGCGTCGTCGAGCAGGAAACGGTGCACCGTGTCGGGCTGGAGGCGGGTGCGCGGCAGGAGTTCGGTCCAGGGGCCGTCCTCGCCGTCGCGGCCGGACAGGGCCGCCCAGCCGGCCGCGTTGCCCTTGAGGTAGCCGGTGTCGATCTCGACCGCGCGGATCACGGACTGTTCGGTGAGCCGGTAGCGGACCCAGTCGTTGCCGGTGCCGCGGCGCCGCCGGGTCTCCCAGCCGTCGTCCATCTTGCGGGAGCGGCCCGGCTGGATGGTGTGGGTGGGTGAGGAGTAGAAGCGGTCCGAGGCGTCCTCGACCCGGCCGCCGTTCTCCAGCGCGACGAGGTCGAAGGTGCCCAGCGCGGCGAGCCAGTCGGGGGCGGGGGCGACCTCGCCGTAAACCCTCAGACGGGCGATGCCGCCGTCGGGGTGCTGGTTGAGCCGGAGGTGGGTGAAGCGCCGGGTGGTGTCCACGGTGAAGCCGTTGGCGGCGTGGCCGGCGATGGCGGTGCGTGGGACGAGCGGCGTCCAGGTCACGTCGGCGGCGAGCAGTTCCCCGGGCGAGGGCGTGCCTTCGGCGCAGGTGCCCTCGATGCTGACGGACTGCGGGTAGTTGCCGCGGAAGTGGGCGGTGTCGACGACGATGCCGTGGATCACGCCGGGCGCGCCGAGCCGGATGAGCGCCCAGTCGTGGTCCTCGTCGGCGGGGAACGGGTGCGCGCCGTCGGTGCCGCGGCGGCGCCGGGTCTCCCAGCCGTCCATGATCTTGCCTTTGTGGCCGAACAGTTCGGGGTCGAAGTGGGCGGGCTCGGGCTTGAGGAGGTTCTCCCGCTCGGCGAAGAACTCGTCGTTGGCGGCGATCACGCCGGCGCCGAGCCGGCGGTCGGCGAGGTCGGGGAGGTGGGTGAAGGGGAAGCCGGCCGCGCCGGGGGTGCGGTAGTCGGCGTACGGGTCGCCGCCCTGGTAGGGGTTGGCGTCTCCGGTGTAGCGGGGTATGCCGTCGGTGGTCATGCGCGGTGCGGCCTTTCGAGCAGTTCGCCGGTGGGCTCGGCGAGGGTGGTGCCGTCGTTGATCTGCCGGCCGCGGAGCCAGGTGGACCGGACGACGCCGTGGAGGGTCCTGCCGGCGTACGCGGTGATCTTGTTGCGGTGCTGGAGGGCCTGCGGGTCGACGGTGAAGGTCTCGTCGGGCGCGAGCACCGTGAAGTCGGCGTCCCGGCCTGCCTCGATGGCGCCCTTCCGGTCGAGGCCGACGAGGGCGGCGGGGGCGGTGGACATCCAGCGCACCACGTCGTCGAGGCTGTGGCCGCGTTCGCGGGCCGCGGTCCAGATGGCGGGCAGGCCGAGCTGGAGGGAGGAGATGCCGCCCCAGGCCGCGCCGAAGTCGGCGGTCTTGAGGTCGGCGGTGGAGGGTGAGTGGTCGGAGACGATGCAGTCGATGGTGCCGTCGGCCAGGCCCTCCCACAGGGCGTCCTGGTTGGCGGCCTCGCGGATCGGCGGGCAGCACTTGAACTCGGTGGCGCCGTCCGGGACTTCCTCGGCGGTCAGGGTGAGGAAGTGCGGGCAGGTCTCGACGGTGACCTTGACGCCCTCGCGCTTGGCGGCGGCGATCAGCGGCAGCGCGTCGCTGGAGGACAGGTGCAGCACGTGGACCCGGGCGTCGAGCTGCTTGGCGAGCACGATGAGCCCGGCGATGGCTTCGTTCTCGGAGATGCGGGGGCGGGAGGCGAGGAAGTCGGCGTACTTGGGGCCGTGCGGTTCGGGCGCCTCGTCGAGGTGGCCGGGGTCCTCGGCGTGCACGATCAGCAGTCCGTCGAAGCCGGCGATCTCGCCGAGCGCGGCGGCCAGCTGTTCCTGGTCGACCTCGGGGAACTCCTCCACGCCGGAGGGCGAGAGGAAGCACTTGAAGCCGAAGACGCCGGCGTCGTGCAGCGGGCGGAGGTCCTTGACGTTGCCGGGAATGGCGCCGCCCCAGAAGCCGACGTCGATGTGTGCCTTGCTGCGGGCGACCTCGCGCTTGGTGTCGAGGTGGGCGGTGGTGGTGGTCGGCGGCAGGCTGTTGAGCGGCATGTCGACGAGGGTGGTGATACCGCCGGCCGCGGCCGCGCGGGTGGCCGTCCAGAAGCCCTCCCACTCGGTGCGGCCGGGGTCGTTGACGTGGACGTGGGTGTCGACGAGGCCGGGCAGCAGGACGTCGTCGCCGACGTCCGTGAGCCGCGCCCCTGCCGGTACCTCGGCGTCGTGCGGCAGCACCGCGGCGATCCTGCCGTCCTTGACGGCGACGGACGCGGCGCGCGTGCCCTCCGGCGTCACGACGCGCGTGGAGCGCAGCACCAGCTCGATCTCGGACACCCGGTCCCCTCCTCGTATCGTGTCTTCATGGTCGCGTGGCGGCGCGGCGGAATGTCGCCGTCGGCACCGCCGGATCCGGAATTCGGAATCTGGAATTCTGGATTCAACAGTCTGTTGAATGAGTCTTCACTCCGGACCCCGGCCCGTCAAGACCCTTCCGCGGCCACCGGCGCGACCGCCGGGCCGGCGACCCGGGGACCGTCCGTGCGCTCCTCGGCCGCCGGGCCGACCTGCGCGGGGATGATCCCGTCCGGTATCGGACCGGTCCCGGCCGGCACGCGTCCCTCGCGGGAGACCGCGGCGTAGATCCCGCCGGACAGCGCCATCCCGAAGATCCAGGAGAACGGCGCGACCGCGTCGAACGCCGGCACCAGGGCGAGCGCGGCGGAGACCGCGGCGGCCGGGAGGAAGGCGATCACGGCCTTCGGGTTGTAGCCCCGGCGGTAGTAGTACGCGCCGGCGGCATCGGCGGAGAAGAGCGCGTCGACGTCGATCCGGCCCCGGCGCACCAGGTAGTAGTCGACGAGCAGGATCGCCACCAGGGGGCCGAGGAAGGCGCCCAGCGCGCCGAGGAAGTACTGGATCACCAGCGCCGAGGAGTACAGCTTCCAGGGCATGACGAGGACGGCCAGCACCGCGGTGATCATGCCGCCGCGCTTGAAGTCGAGGTACTTCGGCGCGAGGTTGGCGAAGTCGTAGGCGGGCGAGACGAAATTGGCGACGACGTTGATGCCGATGGTGGCGACGATGAAGGCCAGGGCGCCGATCACGGTGACCACCGGGTCGTCGATCTTCTGGATCACCTTCACCGGGTCGTAGATCGCCTCCCCGAAGACCGCGATGGTGCCCGCGGTGACCAGTACGGCGACGACCGCGAAGGCGGTGAAGTTCACCGGCAGCCCGATCAGGTTGCCGCGGCGGTAGGAGCGGTGGTCGGGCGTGAAGCGGGCGAAGTCGGCGTAGTTGAGGACCAGGGTGAGGAAGGTGGCGACGGTCAGGCTGACCGCGATCAGGCTCTGCTGGAGCTGCGCGGAACCGCTGAGCCCGGTGAGGCTGCGGGTCAGCGAGATCTCCCCGTGCGCCTTGACCACCAGGTAGACGGCGAGCGCCAGCACCACGAGCCAGACCACCGGCCCGGTCGCGAAGTCCTGGACCTTGCGGATGAATTCCATGCCCCGGGTCAGCAGTACGGCCTGCAGCCCCCACATCACCATGAACGCGGTCCAGCCCAGGGTGGACAGGCCCAGCACCGAGTTGTGGTTGTAGGTGTCCAGGCCGGGTGCGATCTGCAGGGTCAGCAGGACCACGGCGGTCGAGGCGAGCCAGGTCTGGATGCCGTACCAGGCCACGGCCATGACCGCCCGGAGGAGGGCGGGGATGTTGGCGCCGTAGACGCCCCAGCTCGCGCGGGCGAGCACGGGGTAGGGCACGCCGGTCCGGTGGCCGGCATGGCCCATGCGGTTCATCAGCCGGTGGACGATCGTGATGCCGACCAGCAGGGACAGGAAGACCTCCCAGGCCGGCAGCCCCAGCACGAAGAGGCTGGCGGCGAAGGCGTAGTTGCTGATCGCGTGGGTGTCGGACATCCAGAGCGCGAAGATGCTGTACGTGCCCCAGGTGCGCCGGGGAGCCGGCGCGAGGTCGGCGTTGAAGAGCCGCGGGTCCGGCTGCGGGTGCTGCGGATGCTGCGGGGATGTCGTCACGTGTCCTCCCAGGCAGGTTGGGTGGAGCTTAGGGCGATGGTTGCGGTGGTTGTCAGATGTCTGATGTCTGGGCGGAAAAATCGGTGTGGCGTGGAGAGCCCTGGGCCCGCCCCAGGTCGAGGTGGGTGCTCAGCGGCCAGGAGCGGATGGCCTTGGGCCGGGGCGGGGCGAAACTGCGGCTGCTGCTGGTGGCCAGCCCGAGGCCGACGACCGCCTCGGCGAACTTCACCGCGGCCGCGACCCCGTCGACGACCGGCACCCCGAGCTCCGCCGCGACCTTCTCGTCCAGTCCGGCCATCCCGCCGCACCCGAGGCAGATGACCTCGGCGCCGGCCCGGACGACCGCCCGGGCGGTCTCGATGATCACCTCGACCGTGCGCTCCGGATCCTCCTCCAGCTCCAGCACCCCGAGCCCGGTGCCCCGGACGCCGGCGCAGCGCTGGAGCAGTCCGGCGGTCAGCAGCCGGTCCTGGATCTGCGGTACGGCGCGGTCGAGGGTGGTGACGACGCCGTAGGCGTGGCCGAGCATCATCGCCATCTGGGCGGCGCTCTCGGTGATGTCCAGTACGGGGACGTCGAGCAGTTCCTGGGCGCCCTCCCGGCCGGGCTCGCCGAAACCGGCCATGACCAGGGCGTCGAAGGGCGTATCGAGAGTGGCGAGCCGGTCGAGGACGGCCGCGGCACTGAGGTAGCCCTCGAAATGTCCCTCGATCGACACGGGTCCCCACAGGGGTTCTGTGGCGACGATTTCGGTGCCCGGTGCGGCGGCCGCGGTGGCGGTGGCGCGGATCGACGCGGTCATGGAAGCCGTGGTGTTCGGGTTCATGACGAGTATGCGCATGACGCTCCAACGATTTGGAGGATTCCACAGAATGGACAGTATGTTTCGCGCAGCAGAACGTAGCTACGGCCACTGGCACCGTCAAGGGATCACGGCTACCCGCCTGTCCGACACCCCCTACGGTGGGACAAAGAGGGCCTGACCGGCGAGAACGAGTGTGCGAAGGACGATGTGTCAACGTGGGGGGACCGGTAGGCTGGCGCGGTCGGGCCCGGCGCCCGCAAGTCCCAGCCGAGACCGATCTGACCCGCCCTGAAAGGAACGCGCCGTGCCGCCGTCCAGCGCCAGCACCTCCGCCGCCGAAGCCAAGCCCGCGGGCGCCAGCGGCGGCGTCCAGTCCCTCGAGCGCGCCTTCGACCTGCTGGAGCGGATGGCCGACGCCGGTGGCGAGGTCGGCCTGAGCGAGCTCTCCGGCAGCAGCGGACTGCCGCTCCCCACCATCCACCGCCTGATGCGCACGCTCGTCGCCTGCGGGTACGTCCGCCAGCAGCCCAACCGCCGGTACGCGCTCGGCCCCCGGCTGATCCGGCTCGGCGAGAGCGCCTCCCGCCTGCTGGGCACCTGGGCCCGGCCGTTCCTGGCCCGCCTGGTCGAGGAGACCGGCGAGACCGCCAACATGGCGCTGCTCGACGGTGACGAGATCGTCTACGTCGCCCAGGTCCCGTCCCGGCACGCGGTCCGGATGTTCACCGAGGTCGGCCGCCGCGTCCTGCCGCACTCCACCGGTGTCGGCAAGGCCCTGCTGGCCAACCACCCGCCCGAGGAGGTCCGCGCGCTGCTCGGCCGTACGGGCATGCCCGCCGCGACCGAGAAGACCATCACCGACCCGGAGCGCTTCCTGGACGCGCTCGCCGACGTCCGTCGGCTCGGCTACGCGGTGGACGACAACGAGCAGGAGATCGGCGTCCGCTGCCTCGCGGTGCCGGTACCCAACTCCCCCACCTCCGCGGCCATTTCGATCTCCGGTCCGACCGGCCGGGTGACGGAGGCGGCGACGGACAAGATCGTCCCGGTGCTGCAGGACGTCGCGGCCCAGCTGTCGGTCGCCCTCGCCAACCAGACACCGGCGTAGCGCCCGCGGAACCCCCGGCCGGGGCGGCACGACCGCCCCGGCCACCGACTGCCGCCGGCCATCGGCGGCCCCGGTCGCCGGCCTCATTTATCACTGGCCTCATGGATCACCGGCCTTACCGACACCGGCTGTCCTGGCCACCGGCCGCCCTGGTCACCGGTCGCCCGGCAGCTGGCCGAAACGGTCGATGCCCGCGCGCACCTCGCTCAGTGCGGGCGAGAGCGCACTCACCGAACCGACCGCCCCGGCGATCAGCAGTAACGAGCGGCGCAACCGGGGCACCTCCGGCAGCCCGTGACTGACCATCGCATCCAGCGCGGCCAGCTCCTCGTCGGCGGCCGCCCGGTCCGGCAACTCCCCCGGCAGGGTGGCCAGTTGGCGCCGAAGCCGGGCCACCGCCCCGCGCAGCTCCGCCACCCGCGGGTCCCCGTCGGCCCCGGTCACCCGTACGTCCCCCTGCGGTTGTTCCACAACGACGGCGCCCTCCCAGGCCGTTGCCGTCCCACAATGCGGGACAGTTAACGCCACCGTGCGCCGCCCGCGCCACACGGAGCGCGAAAAACCACCGGGTCGAACGTCTCCGCCGCCCACCCCCTGCGGGGACGGGCGGCGGGCGGTGGTGCGGGTGAGGCGGTGCGGGTCAGTCCTGCTTCGGCTGGACCGCGTTGCGCCAGACGCGGACGTCGACGGTCATGTAGCTGCTGGGGTCGGACTTGGGTGCGAAGCCCTTGAAGGTGATCAGCGCGACATGGCCGTAGTCGGTGGTCAGGCAGATCTGCGCGCCCTTGGTGAGCTGCTTGGTCAGGATGCTCTCGGTGAACCGGGTCTCGTTGCGGCAGGTGTCGAGGGAGCCCTGCTCGCCCGGGTTCAGCAGCACCAGCTTGCCGTTCTCGGTGCCGACCTGGTCGTCCGAGTAGCTGTTGTCCTGGTAGGAGAAGTCGACGTCGGTGTCGTTGTCCGAGTTCGTCGGCTTCATCGACTCGTCGGCCATCGACAGGTGGTAGTCGTCCGGCAGGTTGATGTCCTTGAAGTCGACCGGCGTCGGGTCCTGCACGGGCGCGGCGGGCGTGCTCGTGCCGTCCCCGCCCGGCGTGGCGGTCGGGTCCGTGCTCGGTGTCGCCGAGGCGCCGCTGTTCTTGGCCTTGGTGCTGCCGTCGGCCTGGTTCTTCTTCGTCTGCCCGGTGTCCTTCATCAGGGCGTAGACGACTCCGCCGCCGGCACCGGCGAAGGCCAGCAGGCAGACCAGCACCAGCGCCGTGACCAGGCCCTTGCGCTTCTTCTTCGGCGGCTGCGGGGCCGGCGCGGCGGCGGCCGGGTAGGCGGCGGTCGGTCCGGTGGCCGTCGGGCCGGCCGGGGTGGCGACGGTCGGGGCGGACGCGGTGGGCGTGGGGCCCGTGGCGGCCGGTGCGGCGGCCGGCGTCCCCTGCGCGGTGGCGGCGACGGTCGGCGCGTAGGCCGCGGGGCCGAAGCCCGGCGGCGGGGTCTGCGGGTGGTCCAACTGGGTCGGCACCGGCGGGACGGTGGGCGCCGGCTGGACCGGCGGCCGGGCGGGCGGCACGGGCGGCTGCGCGGGCCTGGCCGGAGCGCCGGCGGTCGGGGCCTCCAGCGGAGGCGGCGGGGTCTGCACGGGCGCCGGGGCCGCGGTCCGCGTGGTGATGTCGGCGGCGACGGCGCTGGGCAGCCAGTCCTCGGGACGGCGCAGCTGCGTCTGCCCGGAGGCCGCCCCGCACAGCGCGATCACCTCGGCCACCGACGGCCGGTCCGCGGCGTCCTTGGCCAGGCACCGGCCGACCAACTCCCGCAGTTCCTCGGGGAGTCCGGTCAGGTCCGGCTCCTCGTGGACGATGCGGTAGAGCACGCCGTGCGAGGTGCCCTCGCCGAACGCCGGGGTGCCGATCGCCGCGTACGCCGCGACCTGACCCAGCGCGAAGACGTCGGTGGCCGGGCTGATGGTGCTGCCGGCGGCCTGTTCGGGCGCCATGAAGGTGGGCGTGCCGACCGTGACGCCACTGCTGGTGAGCGAGGTCGCGTCGGCGGCCCGGGCGATACCGAAGTCGATCACCCGCGGGCCGTCCGCGGCCAGCAGCACGTTGGACGGCTTGAGGTCGCGGTGCACGATGCCCGCACCATGGATGACCTGCAGCGCCTCGGCGATGCCGGCGACCAGCAGCAGGACCGTGGGGACCGGGAGCCGGCCGTGTTCGGCGACCGCCGCGGAGAGCGAGGGGCCGGGGACGTAGGCGGTGGCGAGCCAGGGGCTCGTGCCGTCCGCGTCACTGTCGATGACCGGCGCGGTGAACAGGCCCTGCACCCGCTGCGCGGACTGCACCTCCTGCTTGAAGCGGCGGCGGAACTCCGCGTCCTCGCTGAACTCGGGCCGGATCACCTTGATGGCCACCGGCCGGCCGCCCGGCGTGTACGAGAGGTAGACCTTGCCCATGCCGCCGGCACCGAGCTTGGCCGTGAGGCGGTAGCCCGCGATCGCCCGCGGGTCGTCGCCCTCCAGCGGCTGGAAGATCCCGGACGATCCCACACTGTTCACCACGAACGTCCCCCGACTTCAGAAAATGGCCCGGCCCGCCCCACCGGCGGACGGCCACGATTGCCCGCAACGGGGCAGAACCTTATCCGGCCGCACGCGGCACCGTGACATCGCCGGCCGACCAGGGGGCGCCTTGTCCGAAGAGCCGGTTTCGCGACCGCTTTTCGCGGCAACTTCGGCTGCGGCCGGGCCCGGCGGCGGCGGTCGAGGGAGCGCCGGCACACGCGTCACGCGCCCGTTCCCCGTATCGAACTGACCATGCGTCATGGGTGGCGTGCACATACGTTCCCCCTGCCACCCGTTGGCGTGGGCGCGGCCGGACCGATGCGTACAGAGGGGCAAGATGGAGCATTCTTCCCTCCGAGGAAATATCCGGCATATCACTGGATCGGAGAACGGCATGGAGCCCCAACCCGGCCCCGGCACCGGACCGAACCGTCACGACGTCAGCGTCGTCCAGCTCATCTGCCGCGCGTTCGGCCTTTCCGACGCGTCGGAAATCACCCTGGAACACATACACCGCTATGTGGCCGAGCGGCGGCGCGCGGAGGAACGCACGCACGACCTGCGGGACCGGTTCCGGCCGAGCATCCCCCGCCAGCGCGCCGCCGACGACGCGGCCTGACCTCACGGGCGACGACGGCCAACCGCCCACGAGGCGCGGTGCCATGAGGTAAGCAGTCCCCATGGCACCGACATCGCCGAACGAAACCTCCGAAGCGATCGAAACCTCGACAGCGAGCGAGAACTCCGAAGCGCCACAGGCGCGGAGCACGACGTCCCGGCCCGAGGGGAGGGTGGCCGGTCTGCTGCTCGCCGCGGGCGGCGGCCGGCGTCTGGGGGGACGGCCGAAGGCGCTGCTCGACCACCGGGGACGGCCGCTGGTCGAGCACGCGGCAGGGGTCCTGCGGGACGGCGGCTGCCGGCCGGTGCACATCGTGCTCGGCGCGGCCGCCGACTCCGTACGCGCCCGGGCCGACCTCGCGGCATACGGCGTCTCGGTCAACCCCGACTGGGCGCAGGGCATGGGCTCGTCGCTCCGGGTGGGGCTCGCCGCACTGGCCGGTGAGGGGGCGGACGCCGTGGTGGTGTCGCTCGTCGACCAGCCGGGCATCGGCGCCGCGGCGGTGGCCCGGCTGATCGAGGCGTACACCGCGGGGGCGGACCTGGTGGCGGCCGCGTACGACGGCCGGCGCGGCCACCCCGTCCTCTTCGGGGCCGGACGCTGGGCCGGGATCGCCGCGACTGCGGAGGGTGACCGCGGCGCCCGCGCCTACCTCCAGCAGCATGTGAACGCGCTCACGCTGGTCGAGTGCGGCGACATCGCCGAGCCGTACGACATCGACACCCCGGAGGACCTGTACCGCCTGGAGTGACCCCCGGGCGCCGCGGTTCACCAGGGCTGCACGCCCGCCGAGGGCCTGTGATGGAGAGTGACCGGTGTGGCACCGAGAGCCATTCGATCACCACTTCTGTCGACCCTGAGAATCTCGATATCAACAAACCATTGAAGTTCCGCGATAAGGAAACTAGTCTCCACTGGTCAGAAGCGCCCTGAATCCAGACGGCGCCCGCGACCGTATCCCGGAGCCCGCGGCACCCCGTGCCGCCCGGCGTCCCGGCGGCCGCCAGGCACCGCCGCTGAATGGAGTGACAGCTCATGTCCGCACCAGCGCCGTCCCCGCTGGCCATCGTCGAAGTCGACCCCGCCCACACCCCGGAACGGCAGGGCGAGGTCCTCACCGACGCCGCGCTCGCCTTCGTCGCCGAGCTGCACCGCCGGTTCACCCCGCGCCGTGACGAACTGCTCGCCCGCCGCGCCGAGCGCCGTGCGGAGATCGCCCGGACCAGCGCGCTGGACTTCCTCCCGGAGACCGCGCAGATCCGCGCCGACGACAGCTGGAAGGTCGCCGAGGCGCCCGCCGCGCTCAACGACCGGCGGGTGGAGATCACCGGCCCCACCGACCGGAAGATGACCATCAACGCGCTCAACTCGGGCGCCAAGGTCTGGCTCGCCGACTTCGAGGACGCCTCCGCTCCCACCTGGGAGAACGTCGTCGGTGGGCAGATCAACCTGATCGACGCCTACGAGCGCCGGATCGACTTCACCGACCCGAACTCCGGCAAGTCGTACGCCCTCAAGCCCGCCGAGGAGCTCGCGACCGTCGTGATGCGCCCGCGCGGCTGGCACCTTGAGGAGCGGCACCTCCAGTTCGAGGGCCGCCCGGTCCCCGGCGCCCTGGTCGACTTCGGCCTGTACTTCTTCCACAACGCCAAGCGGCTGCTGGACCTGGGCAAGGGCCCGTACTTCTACCTCCCGAAGACCGAGTCCCACCTGGAGGCCCGCCTCTGGAACGACATCTTCGTCTTCGCGCAGGACTACGTCGGCATCCCCCAGGGCACCGTCCGCGCCACGGTCCTCATCGAGACCATCACCGCGGCGTACGAGATGGAGGAGATCCTCTACGAACTCCGCGACCACGCCTCCGGGTTGAACGCCGGCCGCTGGGACTACCTCTTCTCCATCGTCAAGAACTTCCGCGACGGCGGCGAGAAGTTCGTCCTGCCGGACCGCAACGCGGTGACCATGACCGCGCCGTTCATGCGCGCCTACACCGAACTGCTGGTCCGCACCTGCCACAAGCGCGGTGCGCACGCGATCGGCGGCATGGCGGCCTTCATCCCCAACCGCCGCGACCCGGAGGCCAACGAGAAGGCACTGGCCAAGGTCAAGAACGACAAGGACCGCGAGGCCGGGGACGGCTTCGACGGCTCCTGGGTCGCCCACCCCGACCTGGTCCCGGTCGCCCGCGCGTCCTTCGACGCGGTCCTCGGCGACAAGCCGAACCAGAAGGACCGGCTGCGCGAGGACGTCTCCGTCGCGGCGGCCGACCTCATCGCGATCGACACCCTGGACGCCAAGCCCACCTACCAGGGCCTGGTGGACGCCGTCCAGGTCGGCACCCGCTACATCGAGGCATGGCTGCGCGGCCTGGGCGCCGTCGCCATCTTCGGCCTCATGGAGGACGCCGCCACCGCCGAGATCTCGCGCTCGCAGATCTGGCAGTGGGTGGACGCCGGGGTGACCTTCGCGGACGGCCGGCGGGTGACCGCCGACCTGGTCCGCAAGATCGCCGACGAGGAACTCGCCGCCATCCGCGACGAGATCGGCGAGGACGCCTTCACCTCCGGCAAGTGGCAGCAGGCCCACGACCTCCTGCTCAAGGTCGCCCTGGACGCGGACTACGCGGACTTCCTGACGCTGCCGGCCTACGAACTGCTCGGCTGAGCACCCCGCGAGAACGTCGAAGGGCCGGTACGAACCGCCGTACCGGCCCTTCGGCACGCCGCCCCCGCCGCTTCGGGCGGCGTGACGGAGGGCCGGGTGGTGAGCCAGCCACGTACGCTGACCCCGTGACGATGTACGAGGCGGTCGATGTGAGTGTCGACGCGATGCTTGCGGACCTCAGGACACTGGTCGAAATCGAGTCTCCTTCGCGTGATCTCGACGCCTTGCGGACCTCGGCGGAAGCGGTGGCCGGCGTCATCGAGAACCGGCTCGGCGGGCGGGCCGTTCTGGTGGAGAGCGAGGCCGGACCGCACGTCCGCTGGTCCGGTGGCGGCGATCCGAAGGTGCTGATCCTCGGGCACCATGACACGGTGTTTCCGCTCGGCACCCTGGAGCGCCGCCCGTTCCGGGTCGAGGACGGTCATGCCACCGGGCCCGGGGTCTTCGACATGCTCGGCGGTCTGGTGCAGGCCGTTCATGGCCTGGCCTCGCTCGACGACCGGTCGGGCGTCGAGATCCTGGTGACCGCCGACGAGGAGGTCGGCTCCCGCTCCTCCCGTGCGCTGATCGAAGAACGAGCCCTCGCGTGCGGGGCCGTGCTGGTCTTCGAGGGCGCCGCGGACGGCGGGGCACTGAAGACCGGGCGTAAGGGCTGCGGCACGTTCCAGGTCGTCATCAAGGGCCGCGCGTCGCACGCCGGACTGGAGCCCGCGGCCGGGGTCAACGCCCTGGTCGAAGCGGCACACCAGGTGCTGGACATCGCGGCGCTCGCCCGACCCGGGATCGGCACGACCGTCACCCCCACCGTCGCGTCCGCAGGCACCCTCGACAACGTCGTTCCCGCGGCGGCGACCGTGATCGTCGACGTCCGGGTCGAGTCGGCCGACGAGAAGGAACGCATCGAATCGGCGTTCGCGGCGCTGGCTCCGCATCTCGACGAGGCGCAGGTGACGGTGACGGGAGGCATCGGCCGCCCGCCGATGCCCGAGTCGGCGTCGGCCGGGCTCTTCGCGCTGGCCCAGCGGCTGCTTCCCGGCATCGAGGCCACGGCGGTCGGCGGCGGAAGCGACGGCAACTTCACGGCCGCACTCGGGGTGCCCACGCTCGACGGCCTCGGAGCGGTCGGCGGCGGCGCCCACGCCGACCACGAGTACCTGGTCGTCGACACCATGGCGGAACGGGCACGCCTCGTCACCGGACTGGTGAAGGCGCTTCAGGAAGCGTAGGAGGGCGAGGCCGGCCCGCCGCCGGGTCGCGGACCCCGGCGGCGGGGCACCGGCACCGTGCCCGGCGGTGGCCGCAGTGTTCCCCGGCCTTCGGCCTCGCCGTCCCCGCCCTCCGGCCTCACCGTCCCCGGCCCGCGGCCTCGCCGTCCCCGACCTTCGGCCTCACCGTGTGGTGAAGGCACCGCCGTTGACGTGGAGGGTCTGGCCGGTGATGTGCCGGGCGCCCGGGGAGGCGAGGAAGTACGCCGTCTGGGCGATGTCCCGGGCCGTGCCGGGCCGCTTGTTGTGCGTCTCCGCGACGAGCGCGCTCTGCCGCTCGTCGGTCAGCCGGCCCTGGAAGAAGTTGGTACCGGCGACATAGCCCGCCGAGATGACGTTGCTGGTGATGCCGAGGGGGCCGAGCTCGGCCGACAGTGCGGCGTTCCATGCGGCCAGTGCGGCTTTGGCCGCGCCGTAGGAGCCGCCTCCGCGCTCGGCCCCGATCGAGCCGATGCTGAGGACGGAACTGCCCGAGGTGAGCTTGTCCCGAACCGAGGTGGTGGTCAGGACCGCGCCCAGCAGGTTCTGCGCCAGGTTGGCCTGCCACTGGGCCAGTACCGCCTCCAGGGCCGGTCCGTCGCCCGGCGTTCCCTGGGGCAGACCGCCGGACGCGTTGACGAGAACGTCCAACTCGCTGAAGCGTGCGGCGAGTTCGGTCACCTGGCCGGGGTCGGTCGCGTCGCAGACCGCGCCCTGTACGCCCAGTTCCGCGGCGGCCTGTTCGACGGTGTCGGCGTGGCGCCCGGTGATGTGGACCTCCGCCTGGTCGGCGGCGAATCGCGCGGCGATCGCTCGGCCGATGCCGCTGGTTCCTCCGGTGATGAGCACGGTGCGGGTCATGGGGCCCTTCCCCTCGGTGCTACGTTTAGGTCTAAACACAACCGTACACGCAAGGGATCAAGAGGGCGCACCGTGGCTGAACCCACCGCCGCATCAGGGGACTTCGTGCCCTCGTATCCCGCCGCGCGGATCGCCGCGGCCTGGCGGCGGGAACGCCCCGGGACCCCCACCGAGTCGATCGAGATCGTCACGCCCCTGTGGTGGCTGGCGAAGCTGTTCGCCAATGACCGCAACCGGGTACTGCGGGAGGCGGGGATCGATGCGGCCACCCTCGACCTGCTGTCCGTCATCCGGCGTTCCGGACCGCCGTACGCCCTCAGCACCCGCGAGATCGCCGAACTGACGCTGGTGACCGCGGGGGCCGTCTCGCAGCGCGTGGCCCGGGCCGAGCGGGACGGCCTGGTCCGGCGGGGCCCGGGGACCACCGGCCGCCGCACCGTGCTGGTGTCGCTGACGCCCGACGGCCATGCCCTCATCGAGCGCTCCGTCGACGCCGTCCTGGGCCGCGAGGCCACCCTCGTCAGCCATCTGTCGGCGGACGAACGCGACGCCCTCATCACGCTGCTGGAGAAGCTGATGACCGACGTCCGACGGCGCACGTCCCACGCCGAGGACTGAGCCGGTTCTCAGGTGCGCGGCACCGGGGAGGTCACGGGGCGGATCGGGCGCGGTGGGTGGCGGCGTATTCGGCGAAGAAGGCCGCCTCGGCGAGCAGGGCGGCGCGGAGTTCGGAGAGCAGTACGCGCTCGTCGGGGGCGTGCAGGTTGCAGAGGTTGTCCTCGGCGCCGAAGAGCAGGATCTCGGCGTCCGGTACGGCCCGGGCCAAGCCGTTGACGAGCGGGATGGAGCCGCCGGTGGCGGTGTGGACGGGTTCGGCGCCCCAGGCGCGGCGCAGGGCGGTGCGGGCGGCGCGGTAGGCGGGACCGTCGGTGGCCGCCTCGTATCCGGGGCCGGCGTCGGTGGGCGTGACGGTGAGCGGGATGCCGAAGGGGCGCAGGCGCGTCAGGTGGCGGACGAGGGCGGTCTGGGCCTGGTGCGGGTCCTGCCGGGGGTGGATGCGGAGGTTGAGCTTGGCGCGGGCGTACGGGACGACGGCCGAGGCGCCGCGCTCGACGGACGGGGCGTCCAGGCCGGTGACGGTGAGGGCGGGGCCGCTCCAGAGGCGTTCGCCCAGGCCGCCGGAGCCGATGAGCGGGGTGCCGTGCGGGACGCCGGCCAGTTCGCGGAACTCGTCGTCGGTGAAGGTGGTGCCGTGCCACGGTTCGCGGCGCAGGCCCTCGACCGCGACGTCGCCGTGCACGTCGTGGAGGGTGGCGAGGGCCTTGAGCAGGACGAGCAGGGCGTCGGGGGCGGCACCGCCGTATTCGCCGCTGTGCACGGCGGCGTCGAGGGTGCGGACCTCGACGTGGACGACGACCGAGCCGCGCAGGGCGGTGGTGAGGGTGGGGGTGCCGGGGCGGATGCTGCCGGTGTCGGCGATGATCATCGCGTCGCAGGCGAACAGGCCGGGCTCGCTGGGCGGGTAGTCCTCGAAGGCGCTGCCGTACTCCTCCTGGCCTTCGAAGACGATCCGGATGCCGACCGGCGGGCGGCCGCGGTAGGCGCGTAGCGCGCCGATGTGGACCAGGAGGTTGGCCTTGTCGTCGGCGATGCCGCGGGCGCGGATGCCGCCCTCGATGTCGGTGGGTTCGAACGGCGGTGAGGACCAGAGCCGTTCGTCGCCGGGCGGCTGGACGTCGTAGTGGCCGTAGAGCAGGACGGTGGGGGCGTCGGGGGTGGGCGGCGGGACGGAGCCGGTGATGACGGGGGCGGTGTGCGGGAGGTTGAGCTCGCCGATGTCGGCCACGCCGGCGTCCCTGAGGAGGGCCACGACGAGGTCGCGGGCCTGCAGGACCGGTTCGGGCGAGAAGCCGGGGAAGGCGATCGAGGGGATGGCGGCGAGCCGCTTGAGGTCGGCACACACCCCGTCCATCAGGGCGTCGACGGTGTCCTCCAGGGCCGGGGCGCCGGAGCCCCGGGCGGGTGGATCATTGGCTTCCTGATTCACCGCGGAACCCCTCTCCGTGGCACCGGACCGGTGCACGCACCTGCTGTGCTGACGTCATTTCAGGGCGAAGGAAGCATATCGGCCATAGCGGGGTGAGGGGCGGGAGGCGGGGCGGCGGCCGGCGCGGCCCGTTCACCCTTGGCCGCCGCACGGGCCGCCGCACGGGCCGCCGGAGAGGGCAACGGTGGGCCGGCGAAGGGGAGTTGGGTCCGCCCGGATGGCTGTACGACCTTCCCCAAGTCTGGTAGGAAAGCTTCCTAACGATTGGGGAATCCCGAACCCCCCACGGCTCGCCTGACTGGAGGACCAACTCCATGCGCACCCGATCGACAGCCGGCAGGACCCGCCCCCTGCTCTCCCGGACCAGCGTCCGGGTCGCCCTGGGCCTCGCCCTCGTCGCCGTACCGGCCACCGCCGTCGCCACCACGGCGATCCCCGCCGACCACCACCGCCCGGCCGCCGCCCACGACGCCGCGCGGACCGCCCGGGCCGCGACCGGCCTGGACGACCCGGCGAAGAAGGAGATCGCCATGCAGCTGGTCTCCAGCGCGGAGAACTCCTCGCTGGACTGGAAGGCCCAGTACAAGTACATCGAGGACATCGGCGACGGCCGCGGCTACACCGGCGGCATCATCGGTTTCACCTCCGGCACGCACGACATGCTCGAACTCGTCGAGCTCTACACCCGGCGCGAGCCCGGCAACGTCCTCGCCAAGTACCTCCCCGCACTGCGCGAGGTGGACGGCAGCGACTCGCACGAGGGCCTGGACCCCAACTACACCAAGGACTGGAAGAAGGCCGCCCAGGACCCGGCGTTCCAGCAGGCCCAGAACGACGAGCGGGACCGGGTCTACTTCAACCCCGCGGTCAAGCGGGGCAAGGCCGACGGGATCGGCGTCCTGGGCCAGTTCGCGTACTACGACGCGCTGGTGATGCACGGTGACGGCGACGACCCGACGAGCTTCTCCGGCATCCGCAAGCGGGCGCTGGCCAAGGCGAAGCCGCCGGCCCAGGGCGGCGACGAGAAGACGTACCTCAACGCCTTCCTCGACGCCCGGGTCTGGGCGATGAAGCAGGAGGAGGCGCACAGCGACACCAGCCGGGTGGACACCGAGCAGCGGGTGTTCCTCAAGCACGGCAACCTCGATCTGCACACCCCGCTGGACTGGAAGGTCTACGGGGACAGCTACCACATCGGCTGAGCCACGAGAACCGGAACGGCCCGTAGGAGAACGGCAGTTGCCGCTTCCCTACGGGCCGTAGCCGTGCGGGTTCCGTAAGGCCGCCGGGCCCAACGTCAGTGGGCCGGGGTGGTCGCCGGCTCCCCGCTGTCGTCCACCGCGCCGCGGTCGGGTTGGTGCGGGATCTGTGGATCGCCGGGTGCGGCCTCCGCGGCCTCCGCCTCCGTGTCCCGCCTCCCGAAGTGGTTGAAGGCCAGGTTGAGGACGATGGCGACCAGACAGCCGGTGCTGATGCCGGAGTCCAGCACGACCAGCAGGTCCTTGGGGAGGTTGTGGTAGAAGTCCGGCGCGGCGATCGGGATCAGGCCGATGCCGACGGCGGCCGCGACGATCAGCGCGTTGTCGCCCTTCTCCATCGCCGCGGTGGCCAGCGTCTGGATGCCGCTGGCGGCCACCGAGCCGAAGAGCACGATCCCGGCGCCGCCCAGGACCGGCAGCGGCACCAGCGAGATCACGGACGCGGCGATCGGGCAGAGCCCCAGCACGATCAGGATCAGGCCGCTGGTCGCCACCACGAACCGGCTGCGCACCTTGGTCATCGCGACCAGGCCGATGTTCTGGGCGAAGGCGCTGTTGGCGAAGCCGTTGAAGAGCGGGCTGATCGCCGTGCCGAGGGTGTCGGCACGCAGTCCGCCCTCGATGGTGCGCTCGTCCGCCGGGCGGTCGACGATCCGGCCGAGGGCGAGCATGTCGGCCGTCGACTCGGTCATGCAGACCAGCATCACGATGCACATCGAGACGATCGCGGCGACGTCGAACTCCGGGGCGCCGAAGTGGAACGGCGTCGGGAAGCCGATCAGGCTCGCCTTGGTGATCGCGGAGAAGTGGGTGATGCCCACGGGGATGGCGATCAGGGTGCCGGCCATCAGGCCGAGCAGGATGGCGATCTGCTGGAGGAAGCCGCGCAGCACCCGGCGCAGGACCAGCACGATCAGGAAGGTCAGCGCGGCCATCCCGATGTTCGTCAGCGAACCGTAGTCGGGCGCCGCCTCGTTGCCGCCCTGGGACCACCGGAAGGCGACCGGGAGCAGGGAGACGCCGATCAGGGTGATGACGGTGCCGGTGACGACCGGTGGGAAGAACCGGACCAGCTTGGAGAAGTAGGGGGCGAGGAGGAAGCCGAGCACTCCGGCGACGATCACCGCGCCGAAGATGATCGGCAGGGCGTGCTGCGGGCTCTGGGCCTTGCCGATGGCGACCATCGGCGTGACGCCGGCGAACGAGACGCCGTTGACGAAGGGGAGCTTGGCGCCGACCTTCCAGAAACCGAGGGTCTGCAGGAGGGTGGCGATGCCCGCGGTGAAGAGGCTGGCGCCCATCAGGAACGCGGTCTCGGTGGCGCTCAGCCCGCAGGCCGGCCCGACGATCATCGGTGGGGCCACCACACCCGCGTACATGGCGGCCACGTGCTGCAGGCCGCTGGTGAACATCTTGAAGGGCGGGAGGGTCTCGTCGACCGGATGCTTCCGGTCCCCCTCCGACTTCTGCCCGGTAATTGCGGCCACTGCGGGCCTCCTGTCGATTTCTGCGTCGCCGGGGCCGGCGAGGCGAGGCTGTCACGGAGGGCTTGCCATGTGGTGCGGGGTGGAGAAGTCGCCTGGTGAGCGTTGGGTGCTGGGCCGCGCTTGTGGCGCGCAGGAACGGGCGAGCCGGACCGACCGGCCCGGGGGTACGAGAAGTCCCGCACCCCCGGGGTCCGGCGCTTGCGGATCCCGCTCGGATCCACAAGCTCAGCCGGGAGCCGTCCCTCCCGGCCGAGTTGGGGGGTTTCGTCGGCGGCGGTGCCGCGCCGGGGGTCAGCCCTCGGCGGCGATCCGGGCCAGACGCTGCGCCTCGGCCCGCGCGGTGCGGGCGATGGCGTCCTCGTCGACGTTGGTGAGGTGGTTGTCCTCGACGACCGGCTTGCCGTTGACGAGGGAGAGGGTGACCGGTGCGGCGGCGCCGAAGACCAGCGCGGTGACCGGATCGGCGATGGAGGAGTGGCCGAGTCCGTCGAGCTTCCAGAGCACCAGGTCGGCGAGCTTGCCGGGCTCCAGCGAGCCGATCTCGGCGGTCCGGCCGAGGACCTGCGCACCGCCGTAGGTGCCCAGGCGGAGGGACTTGCGGGCGTTGAGGGCGGCCTCGCGGTGGCTGCCGAGGCGGTTGATCAGCAGGGCGTTGCGCAGCTCGGTGTGGAGTTCGCCGGACTCGTTGGAGGCGGTGCCGTCGACGCCGAGGCCGACCGGGACGCCGGCCGCGAGCATGTCGGGGACGCGGGCGATACCGGCCGCCAGACGGGCGTTGGAGGACGGGCAGTGCGCGACGCCGGTCTTGGTCCGGGCGAAGGCCGCGATGTCCGAGTCGGTCATGTGGACGCAGTGCGCCATCCACACGTCCTCACCGAGCCAGCCGGTGGACTCGAAGTAGTCGGTCGGGCCCATGCCGAACAGCTCGTGGCAGAACTTCTCCTCCTCCACCGTCTCCGAGCCGTGGGTGTGCATGCGTACGCCCTTGCGGCGGGCCAGCTTGGCGCCCTCCCGCAGGAGTTCGGTGGAGATGGAGAACGGCGAACAGGGTGCGGCGGCGATGTGCACCATCGAGCCGAAGGAGGCGTCGTGGTGCTTGTCGATGGCCTCCTCGGTGCCCAGCAGGGCGCCTTCGGTGGTCTCGACGGCGAAGTCCGGGGGCAGGCCGCCGTCCTTCTCGCTGCGGTCCATGGAACCGCGGGCCAGGGTGATCCGGGCGCCGATCTCGGCGGCCGCGGCGAGCTCGGCGCTCACCAGGTCGCCGGAGCCGTGCGGGAAGACGTAGTGGTGGTCGGAGGCGGTGGTGACGCCGCCCTTGACCATCATGCCGAGCGAGCCCTGGGTGGCCGCGGCCAGCATCTCCGCGTCGATCCGGGCCCAGGTCGGGTACAGCGCGACCAGCCAGTTGAACAGGTTGTGGTCGGTGGCCAGGCCGCGGGTGATCCACTGGTAGAAGTGGTGGTGGGTGTTGACCAGACCGGGGGTGACCAGGTGCCCGGTGCCGTCGATCCGGCGGACGACGTTTTCCAGGCCCTCGGGGGCCTTGCCGGCGCCCACCGACTCGATGATGTTGTCGGCGACGACCAGGTAGCCGCTGGCGTACTCCGTGTCGTCGGCGTCGACGGTGGCGATGGCGCAGTTCTCGATGACGATGCGCTGCTTCACCGCGCTGTCAGGGGATGCCGATGCAGCCATGGTGCTGTCCTCGTACTTTCGGTGATGGCGGTTGGGCACGGCATGGCCCTAGGGGATTTGAGTGCCGGAGCCGGGCGAGGCGGCTGACAGTACCGCTGCCCGTGGGGTGCTCCGGGTGCCGAGATGGTGGAAGAACAGGTTGAGCGCGACCGCGACCAGTGCTCCGGCGCTGATCCCGGAGCCGAGCACGGTCTGTGCCCAGGCGGGGAAGTCCGCGTAGAAGGTCGGCGCGGCGAGCGGGATGATGCCGGCGCCGAGCGACACGGCCACCAGGATGATGTTGGAGCTGTCGTCGAGACCGGCCTCGGAGAGCGTACGGATACCGCTGACCGCGATCGATCCGAACAGGACGATACCCGCACCACCCAGCACCGGCATCGGCACCAGCGAGACCACGGCGCCCAGGACGGGGAAGGCGCCGAGGACGAGGAGCACGGCGCCGGCCAGTGCGACGACGTACCGGCTGCGGACCCGGGTCAGCGAGACCACTCCGACGTTCTGCGCGAAGGCGCTGGTCGGGAAGCCGCCGAAGACCGGTCCGAGGAGGGTGGCGATGCCGTCGGTGCGCAGTCCGCGGGTGATGGTGGCGCCGGTGGTGGGCCGGTCGCAGATCTCACCGAGGGCCAGCATGCCGGCCGAGGACTCCGTCATCAGCACCAGCATCACGATGCACAGCGAGAGGACCGCGGCGGGCTGGAATTCGGGCGGGCCGAAGGAGAACGGGGTGGGCAGTGCGGCGATCGGGGCGGAGCGCAGTCCCTCGAAGCTCGCCATCCCGAACGGGATCGCGGCGAGGGTGCCGACGACCAGGCCGATCAGCAGCGCGATCTGCTTGACGAAGCCCTGGGTGAAGCGCTGGATCAGCAGGATCACCACGAGGGTGAAGGCGGCCAGCGCCAGGTTCTTCATGTCGCCGAAGTCGGCGGCGTGCTTGTCGCCGCCCTGGGCCCAGCCGACCGGTACGGGCATCAGGGTGACCCCGATGAGGGTGATCACCACGCCGGTGACCAGCGGCGGGAAGAACCGCAACAGCCTCCCGAAGAACGGGCCGATGGCGAGGCAGAACACCCCGGCGACCATCACCGCGCCGTAGATGGCGGGGAGTTGGTGACCTTTGGCGGTGGTCTCGGCGATGGCGAGCATCGGGGTGATGCCGGCGGAGCTGGCCGCGTTGACGAACGGCAGCCGGTTGCCGGCGAACTTCCGGATGCCGAGCGTCTGCAGGAGCGTGGCGAGCCCGGCGATGAGCAGGCTGGCGGCGATCAGCCGGGTCCGGCCCGCGGTGTCCAGGCCGACGGCCTGGCCGATGATGAGCGGAGGGGTGACGACGCCGGCGTACATGGCCGCGATGTGCTGGAGTGCGGCGGGGACGAGCCGCCCGGCCGCCGGCTTCTCGTCGACCGGATGGACCGGGGACGAGGGGTGGTGCGGGACTTGCGATTGCTGTGCCATGGGTCGTTCCCCTCGGGTTCCGCGGCCCCTCCCCGCTGCGGTGCGAGGAGGGGACGCGAGGCACGGCGCTGCGTCTGAAGCCCTCAGAGGTTCGTCAGATCCACCGGGATCTTGGCTTCGACACCGTCGCGCAGAACAGTGGCTTCGATCAGGCCGTACGGGCGGTCCGCCGCGTAGTAGACCTCGTTGTCGTTCTTGAGCCCGAACGGCTCCAGGTCCACCAGGAAGTGGTGCTTGTTCGGGAGGGAGAACCGCACCTCGTCGATCTCGGAGCGGTTGTTGATGATGCGCGAACCCATTTGGTACAGGGTCTGCTGGAGCGAGAGGCTGTAGGTCTCGGCGAAGGCGTGCAGCATGTGCTTCTTCACCTGCTCGTACGAACGCTCCCAGTTGGGCATCCGCTGCTCGTCGTCGGTCCAGTTGAACCGCCAGCGGCCGGACACCTGCGTGGCGAGGATGCGGTCGTAGGCCTCCTTCAGCGTCGTGTACTTGTCCTTGATGTAGCCCCAGAACTCCGAGTTGGTGGAGTTCATCACCACGAGGTCCTTCAGACCCGAGATGACCTGCCACTGCTCGCCGTCGTAGGTGATCTCGGTGACCCGGGTCTCCTGGCCCTTGCGGACGAAGGAGTGCTTGACCTCGTCCGAGCCGATGAACTTGGAGTTGGCGTCGGAGGTCTCGATCCGCTCCCAGGCGTACTCCTCGATGCGGATCCGGGCCCGGTGGATCGGCTCCTGGCTGGTGACGAAGTGCCGGGCCAGGTGGATGCCGAACTGCTCGGCCGACTCGATCCCGTACTCCTTGGCGAAGGCGTACACGGTGTTCTTGGTCGTGTCGGTGGGCAGGCAGTGGGCGTTGGAACCGGAGAGGTGGACCTCCTCCAGGTCGCCGGAGAGCGCGACGGAGACGTTCAGGTCCTTGATGTGGTGCGTGTCGCCGTCGCGGGTGATCTTGACGACGCGGTTTTCCGCCTTGCCGTACTGGTTCTGGCCGAGAATCGTGGGCATGTCGGTGCTAGCTCCCTCGGTATACGGAGTAGCCGAACGGGTTGAGCAGCAGCGGTACGTGGTAGTGCTCGCCCGGCTTGACGGCAAAGGTGATTGCCACCTCCGGGAAGAAAGCTCCGCTGTCCCTTACGCGGGGGGCGTCCTGCTGTTCCTCGGCTTGCTGGTGGGAAACGAAGTACGCCTCGGTCTCGAATTCGATGCGTACGTGGGTGGTGCCTTCCGGCAGTGCCGGCAGGTCCTTGCAGCGCCCGTCCGCGTCGGTCTTGGACGCGCCGTGGGCGCTCCAGGCACCGTCGCCGCCGGAGCGCACCGAGAGCGTGAGGGCGACGCCCTCCGCGGGGCGGCCCACGCTGGTGTCCAGGATGTGCGTGGACACCGACGTCTGTGCAGCCGTCTCGCTGCTCATGCTGCGTCTCCTTCCGCGGTTTCCGCGATACGGGTCAGGCGAATGCGGTTGATCTTGCCGAGCTCCACACGAACGATCTCCCGTTCCTGTTCCGGCGAGTGGTCGATCCGGTTACGGAGCGCGTCGCGCATCTGCTCCCCGGTACGGCCGGAGGCGCAGATCAGGAAGACGTGCCCGAACTTCTCCTGGTAGGCCAGGTTGAGTTCGAGCATTTCCGCCTTGAGCTCGTCGGAGGCGCCGGCCATCCCGCTCTGCTCGCGGTTCGAGGTCGCATCGCCCGGCTTCGGCCGGCCGATGGGCGGGTGCCCGGCCATCGCCTCGGCCAGGTCCTGTGCCGTCAGCTCCGCCATGGCGGCGTCGCTGGCGGCGAACAGGACGTCGGTGGTGGCGTAGGGGCGCTGGGCGAGGACCTTGCTCCCCCATGCCCGGCTGGCGCACACCTCGTGCAGTACGGAGCGGGCCGTACCGTCGTCGGAGGTGTTGAACCGGGCGAGCCCTGCCGGGGGCATGGGGGCATCCCCCGTGGAACGCAGTGTGCTCGAAGACACGGGAAGCCTCCGTGGCCTGGTGCTGGACAGCTCTGCTTGGCTGGAAACAGCTAAGACCCCCGGCAACATCACGTCAACACTTTGTTGAAAACTCGGCGACACAAAAGCCGCCGTCCGGGGTTGCGGGACGGCGGCTTCGGCGGTCTGGACGGGGCGGATGCCCGCTTCGCCTCAGTCGGCGTCCTTCGCGGCGTTCTCCCTGTTCAAGTAGTTGTAGACGGTGAAACGGCTGACGCCAAGGGCCCCCGCCACGGTCTCGACACCGTGCCGGACCGAGAAGGCGCCCCGGGTTTCCAGTATCCGGACCACCGACTGCTTGGTCTTGCGGTCCAGCTCGGACAGCGGCATGCCGTGCCGGCGCTGGAGTTCGGCGAGGATGTGGTCGAGCGAATCCGACAGGTGCGGGAGCCGGACGGCCACCCGGTCCTCCCCCTCCCAGGCCAGCACGACATCGTCGCCCCGGGCCTGGTCCGGCGCGACCATCTGTCCACCCATCGCGTCCACCAGCGGCTTGACCGCCTGGACGAACGGGTGGTCGGCAGGCTCGGTCACGACGCGCCCCCTTCGTCGTGCCGGGCATCCCCGATCACATTGACCTGCAGGGAGACCCGGGTGGCCCCGGCCCGCAGGGATTCCCGCAGCAGCGCGGTCACCGCGCCGAGCACCTGATCCGCGTCGCCCTCGGCCGTGTTGCCGAACGGGCCGACGTCCACGGCGTCCAGCTCGGCGCCCGTGACGATCTCGCGGGCCACCACCGCATGCGCCGGCGCCTCGTCCAGGTCGAACGGCTCCGTCGTGAACTCAACTCTCAATCGCACGTCGCTCAACCTACGCGCGGCGGGCCCGACTCACCAGAAATTGCTCGGGAGCCCCCTTGACAGCCTCCGAGCACGGCGGGCAATGTTCCAGTACGCAGAAAAACAGTTCCACTATCCGGAAGGAGCGCCGGCCCTCATGGGTTTCACGGACACGCGCTTCAACGTCAATCTGTCGATCCTGTTCACCGAGCTTCCGTTGCTGGAGC
>NZ_JBEZMM010000085.1:0-24020 GCF_040652715.1 Streptomyces sp. NPDC048196
ACCGACGGCGAACGCCTGGAGATCTTCTGGCACGGCGAGCAGATCGTCGACGTCCCCCCGCGCACCGTCGCCCACGAGGGCCCGGTCTACCAGCGCCCCTATGCCCGCCCCGACTGGCAGGACGCGCTGCAGGCCGACGACGCGGGCAAGCTGCCGCGTCCGGCGGATGGCGAGGAGCTCAAGCGTCAGGTCCTGCAGCTGGTGGGGCACCCCAACCAGGCGTCCAAGGCGTGGATCACCGACCAGTACGACCGTTTCGTGCAGGGCAACACCGTCCTCGCGCAGCCTGAGGACGCGGGCATGGTGCGCATCGATGCCGACACCAATCTGGGTGTGGCGCTGGCCACGGACGGCAACGGCCGCTACGCGAAGCTCGACCCGTACGCGGGTGCGCAGCTGGCGTTGGCGGAGGCGTACCGCAATGTGGCGGCTGCCGGTGCCAAGCCGCTGGCGGTCTCGGACTGCCTGAACTTCGGTTCGCCCGAGGACCCGGCGGTGATGTGGCAGTTCGCCGAGGCCACCCGTGGTCTGGCCGATGCCTGTCAGATCCTGGGCACCCCGGTGACCGGCGGCAACGTCTCCCTCTACAACCAGACGGGCGAGACGGCGATCCACCCCACGCCGGTCGTGGCCGTGCTGGGTGTGATCGATGACGTCACGCGTCGCACGCCGATCGGGTTCGCCGAGGAAGGGCAGCTGATCTACCTGCTCGGGGAGACCCGGGAGGAGTTCGGTGGCTCGGCCTGGTCGCAGGTCGTGCACGAGCATCTGGGTGGTCTGCCGCCGGCGGTGGATCTGGAGCGGGAGCGGCTGCTGGCCGAGATCCTGATCTCCGCCTCCCGCGACGGCATGATCGACGCCGCCCACGACCTGTCCGACGGTGGACTGATCCAGGCGCTGGTCGAGTCGTGCCTGCGTGGCGGGGCAGGTGCCCGGCTCGTCGTGCCCGACGCACTGGATGCGTTCACCTTCCTGTTCTCCGAGTCGGCGGGCCGTGCGGTCGTCGCTGTGCCGCGCAGCGAGGAAGTCCGCTTCACCGACATGTGCACCGTCAGGGGCCTGCCGGCCACCCGCATCGGTGTCGTCGACGGCGAAGAGATCGACCTCCAGGGCGAGTTCAGCATCCCGCTCAGCGAACTGCGCACCGCCCACGAAGGCACCATCCCGGGGCTGATCGCCTGACATGACAGGACGGTGGCTGTGGTCCGTTGCCCGGACCGGCAACGAGGCCACAGCCACCACCACACTCAGGGGATCAGGACTCTTCGTCCCACCACCCGGTACCCGTGCCGGGCGATCCGTCGTACGACGTCGACCAGCAGTGCGCGCTCGACCTCCTTGATGCGCTCGTGGAGCGTGGCCTCGTCGTCCTCGTCATGTATCTGCACCACGCCCTGCGCGATGATCGGGCCGGTGTCCACGCCGTCGTCGACGAGGTGCACCGTGCAGCCGGTCACCCGGACGCCGTGGGCGAGTGCGTCGCGTACGCCGTGGGCGCCGGGGAAGCTGGGCAGCAGGGCGGGGTGCGTGTTGATGACGCGGCCGCCGAACCGGGCGAGGAACGCCTTGCCGACGATCTTCATGAAGCCGGCCGAGACCACCAGGTCCGGTCGGTACGCCGCGGTCGCCTCGGCCAGGGCCTCGTCCCATTCCTCGCGGGTGGCGTGGTCCTTCACCCGGCACACGAAGGTGGGCAGTCCGGCGCGCTGCGCGCGTTCCAGGCCGGTGATGTCCGGCCGGTCGGCACCGACCGCGACGATCTCCGCGCCGAAGCCCGCCGGATCGGCGGCGATCGCGTCGAGGAGGGCCTGGAGGTTCGTGCCGGAGCCCGAGACCAGGACGACGAGGCGGAGGTGCGGTGCCCGTAGCTCGATCACTTCCGCCACTTTCCTCACGCCGGTCAGGTGCGTCGTGTGCGTCTTGTGCGTGGTCGCCTTCGTCATGACAGCGCGTCCACCAGTGCGTCGCCCCGCAGCGTGCGCAGTATCCGGACCTCCCGGCCGCGCCGTTCGCGGGAGAGGAGACCGGCCTGCTCCAGTTGCCGGCAGTGGTACGTCACCGTGCCGGCGGTGCAGTGCAGCAGGTTGGCCAGCTTTCCCATGGTGACGGGCTGGTTGCCGGTCCGGAGGATGTCGGCCCGCAGCTCGCCGAGCATCATGGCGAGCGCATCGGCGGCCGTCTCCGCCCGTGCGGCCTCGCCCTGCAGCAGCGGGGCGAGGCCGGCGATGGGATAGCCGAGGTACATGTGGCCGTGGCGGTCGACGTGGTAGGCGCAGGCGCGGGTGCCGGAGACCAGCGGCATGAGCGTCAGTTTTCGTACCGCGACGCCCTTTTCGATCGGTGCGTGGTCGGGCAGCAGAATGTTTCCGTCGACGAAGGCGATGCGCGGGCTGAGATTCGCGAGGAACGCGCTCATCGTTCCGGTCACCGAGGCCACTCCCGCGCGCTCGATTTCCCGTTCCAGTAAGGGCTTTCCCTGCTGCCATACGGGGGCCACCGCGTCCCATACCTTTCGCGCCAGCCCGGCATATGCATTCAGGAAGTCGACGGGATTGTCCGTGGCCTTGCGCCAGGCCGGCGGCACTTCTCCACCGTATGTGCGCGCCAGGTCGGTGAGGAGTGCGTCCGGCGGCATCTCGGCAATGCGCCGGACCTCCTCGCGCATACTGCTTTCCTTGAGTTCGCCCCGCATCAGGAGGGACTCGGGAATGTGCAGGGAGCCGCCCGCGGTGATCGGGCCCATCACATCCGCCAGATACTCCGGGCAGGCCCTCCGCAGCAGCCTGCGCCGGCTCACCGGTACGCCCTGCGCGACGCCGAGCACATCGGCCAGCAAGGAGATGACAGAGACTCCCGGCAGGAACGCTATCGATACGGGAATGTCGACGTTTGTACCCAGATGAAGTCCGACCACTTGGGTCACTTCTTTTCCCCCGTTCAGAAGAACCACTGGTGAACCACGTTCACGCCTGCGCGCCGGGGTCGGTCGGCCCCGGCGTACAGCAATGCTTCAGTCCTCGTCACGGCACCCCGTCGGCGGTTGCGGCACCGGACCTGGCCTGTAGAAGATCGCGTATGGAATTACCTCTCCGTGCCGTTGCACGGAGAGTCGGCGCGGATCAGGCCGAGAGTATGTGCCTCTGCTCCCCCCGCAGCAGGATTGGCCCTTACCGCACTCAGAGTGAAGAGTGAAAAGTCGGCTCGGGCCGGCCGCGTGATGTCCCCTTCATTTGATTCTGTGACATCAAACGAAGTGTCACCAAACCTTTGAATGACCCCCACTTGGAGCATAGTTCACGCCACGCGCCCCCGGCAACCAGCCAAAGGTAAACTACGGTCGAGTAGTTGAAGCGGATATCTTGCTTATGCTGCACTACAGCGGATTGCCGGGGCGGAATCCGCGTGCCGCGGGAAGCCAAACGGAATCCTTCAATCCCGGTGCCGGTCAGCACCCCACACCCCCATTGTTCCGGCCACCGGCCGCCGTTCGTCGCCCCACGGAGAGCCGAACGTCGCCCGATTCCCTTTCCAAGGACTCCCGGCTGAGGTATCCGGTTGCGCCGAGAAATGGCCATTCCCGCAGCGCATCGGAACACCACTCGCACCCCACCGTCATCTCATGCACCGAGATCACGCATCCCACGTATTGACTGGCTCGGCCGACCACGTGAGAGTGCGACAGGTGCAGAGTGAAACCACTTCGGACCAGGCGGACCAGGCGGGCCTGGCCACGGCAGCGCCCGCGGAGAGCAAGGAGAGCCTGCGGCGCGTCGCCGTGGCCTCGTTCATCGGGACGGCCATCGAGTTCTACGACTTCTACATCTACGGGACGGCCGCCGCGCTCGTCCTCAACCAGGCGTTCTTCCCGACCCTCGACCCGGTGAACGCCACCCTCGCGTCCTTCTCCACCTACGCGGTGGCGTTCGCCGCCCGGCCCCTCGGGTCGGTGATATTCGGCCACTTCGGCGACCGGGTGGGCCGCAAGTCCGTACTGGTCGCCTCGCTGCTGCTGATGGGGCTGTCCACCGCGTTCGTCGGGCTGCTGCCGGGCTACGGCACCTGGGGCGTCTGGGCCCCGCTGCTGCTGATCCTCCTCCGCTTCCTGCAGGGCATCGGGTTGGGCGGCGAGTGGGGCGGCGCCGCGCTGCTGGCCGTCGAGCACGCCCCGCGCGGCCGCCGGGGCCTGTACGCGGCCTTCCCCCAACTCGGCCCCTCGGTCGGCTTCTTCGCGGCGACCGGCGTCTTCTGGCTGCTGTCGTCCGGGCTCGACGACGCGGCGTTCCGCTCGTGGGGCTGGCGAGTGCCGTTCCTGCTGTCCTTCCTCCTGGTCGGCGTCGGGCTGTTCGTCCGGCTGAAGATCAGCGAGACCCCGGTGTTCGCCCGGGTGCTGGACGCCCAGGAAGCCGGCAAGGTCCCGGCGGCCGACGTACTGCGCCGCCATCCGCGCGAACTGCTGCTGGGCGCCGGCGGCATGATCATCGCGTACGGCCTCTTCTACACCGCGACCACCTACTGCCTCTCCTACGCCACCGGCACCCTGGGCATCTCCCGCAACACCATGCTGGGACTGTCCCTCGTCGCCTGCCTGTTCCTCGCGGCCGGCACCTATCTCGCCGCCACCCGCTCGGACGGGGCCGGCCGCCGCAAGCTGGTGCTGCTCGGCAGCGGGGGCGCGGTCGTCTGGGGCCTGGCGCTCTTCCCGCTGCTGGACACCCGGCAGCCGGTGCTGGTCGCGCTCGGCATCGGCGGGGCGCTGTTCTGCATGGGCGTGGTCTACGGCCCGATGGGCGCGTTCCTGCCGGAGCTGTTCGGCACGACGGTGCGCTACTCGGGTGCCTCGCTCGCGTACAACCTCGGCGGCGTGCTGGGCGGCGCGGTGGCCCCGCTGGTCGCCACCCGGCTCCAGTCCTCGTTCGGCTCCGCCTCGGTGGGCTGGTACGTCAGCGCCATGGCGGTGGTCTCGCTGGCGTGCGTGCTGGCGCTGCCGGAGACCCGGGAACGCGACCTGGGCTGAGCGCCGCGGCGGAGGGCCGGCCAGGGTCGGGTGAACTGCTGGCGAACGACGGGGAGTTGCCGGTCAACGCCAGTCACGACTGGAGCCACCAGCGCTCGTTCTCCGCCGACAGCGCCTGCCACAGGAGGTTGAGCGGATGGCCGGGCGGGTGCGAGGCCCGCTCCCCGCGCCGGGTGAAGACGCCGACCAGGACCTCGGTCCGCGGGCCCACGTCCCCGACGATCTCCAGGGTGCGCAGGCCCCCGGCCTCCGGGAGCCGGCCGTCCGCGGCGGCCTCGCCGATGCCCCGGGTGACCAGCATCGCGCCGCTCACCAGGCCCGAACGCAGCAGCTCGAAGCCGTAGTGGGCGGCCTCTATCTCGGCCGCTATGGAGAGCTTCTGGCGGTAGTCGCTGCCGTACCAGGCGGTCAGGAAGCGGCCGATGAGGCCGCGCGTGGAGATCACCAGGGGCAGCCGGTCCAGCTCGTGGGCGGGGAGGGAGGCGCCGGGAAGTCGGTCCGGCGGCAGGTTGGTCAGCAGGGAGAGGCCGCTGCGTCGCCACTCCATGACCTCGTAGGGGGCCAGCAGTTCCGTTTCTTCGCCCTCGGTGACCACCACGCTGCCGCAGACCAGGTCGAGTTCGGTGCTGCGCAGCTTGGTGAAGAGGTCGCCGGTGCGGACGTGGGTGACCTTGAGGTCGACGTTCGCGCGCGCGTAGTCCTCGCCGATCCGTTCCGCGGCGTCGAGCAGGAAGCCGAGGGTGTAGCGGGTGGTGCCGACCGACAGGGTCCGGCCGAGCCGGCGCCGGGCGTCGTGCACGCCCTCGGCCCACTCCCCCAGCGTGCGGCGGGCCAGCCCGACCAGTGCCTCGCCGGTCGCGGTGAACAGGGCGTCCCGGCCGCGCCCTTGTTTGCGCACCAGCTCCTCGCCGCACAGCGCGGCGAAGGTGCGGTTCATCGTGTCCAACTGCTTCTGCACGCTGGACTGTTCGCGGCCCAGCCGGCGGGCGGCGCCCAGCGCGGTGCCCGCCTCGTGGACGACGATCAGCGTGCGCAGCTGGTCCATCGTGGTGTCAAGCAGCTCCGTCGGGTACTGCTGCGGTCCGGACAAGGCCATGCGCCCCTACTCGTACTCGCTTTCCCGTGCCTGGAATTCAGGACTGTGCAGCATAGCCAAGCCCTCAATAACCGCCGGTGCAGGGGTGGTTACGCACCAAGGCCCCGGTGCGCCGCCGAGCGGGCTCCGGGGCCTTCGTGGTCCGGCTGTCTGCTTCCTACCGGTGGGCGGGGAACTCCACCACCTGCTGGTAGGTCGGCCGGTTCTGCCAGCTGATGGTGTCGTGGGTCAGCCCGCCGACCGCGCGGTGGACGATGGCGTCCGCGCACCACTGGTCGCCGGCCTTGCAAGTGGCGTCGCCCGGGTAGACCTGCTCGGCCGTCTTGGCGGTGGCCTGCCGGAGGGTGGTCAGCAGGGTGTCGCGGCAGGCGGACAGGTCTCCGCCGCCGCAGTACCGCTGGGCCAGCGGGCCCTTGACCTGCTCGCCCAGTACGGAGCGCAGGTCCTTGTCCGCGTAACTCCACCAGCCGTACTGGAACGCGGATCCGGCGTGCGCCCCCGTGGGGCCGTGGCCCGCCGACGGTGACTCGTCGATGCCGAGGTCGGAGGTGAGGGCGCCGTACAGGTCGTCGCCGAGGCCGGGCTTGAAGACGCCCTCGATCATCAGCGGCCACCAGGCGTCCATCAGACGGACCGCGTCGGGGTGGGTGTAGGTGTGCGAGCCGGGGCTGGTCTCCCGGCGTTGGGCGCCGTCCTTGCGCCAGGCCGCCAGTTGCTGGACGGCGGTCTTCAGCGCGGGGTCGGTGACCGGCTTGCTGCCCAGTACCCGCAGGAGTTCGGGCAGCACGTCCTCACCGCGCAGGTCGGTGACCGAGGCCTCGGACATCGCGCGGGTGAGGGACGCCCGGGTGACCCCGCCCTCCTGGGTCAGCGCGCGCACCCGGTCGTCCAGCAGGTTGGCGCGGTGCACCGGGCCGTTGCCGAAGCCGGCCGAGTCGTAGTCCTTGGCCTGTTTGTTGTTCCAGGAGATGTAGTAGTCCTGGCCGACCGACTGGGGGTGCTGGGCGGGCGGGGTGTAGTCGCTGGTGTTGGTGGTGGGGTCGTAGCCGCGCCACTCGTAGGCGTCGTCCGCCCTGACCGGCAGGGAGGGGTCGACGTCGGGGTTGCGGACGGGGTTGAGGCCGCTGTTGAAGTACGCGATGTCGCGGGAGTCGGCGTAGAACCAGTTGAAGGCGTAGCCGATGTGCGCCGCGGCCTGCTGGAAGGACCTCGCGTCGTGCACGGCCGAGGGGTCGTTGAACATCTGGAAGCCGATGATCGAGTCGGCCTCGTGGCGGTAGGTGGAGCGCTGCGCGGTGTAGGCGACGGGCTTGCCGCCGATGGTGGCGCGGTGGGTGACCGTGCCGTACTTGGTGCGGAAGACCTGCATCCGGTACGAGCCGGCCGCGGTCGGGTCGGCGACGGTGGGCTTCCAGGAGTTGGTGCGCTCCAGCTTCTCCATCGGGACGCAAGAGCCGCGGTAGCGGTAGGAGGTGGAGTCCTTGGTGGCCGGCGAGCCGTCCTGGTTGCACAGGTCGACGGCGTAGGTGTCGGTGATGTCCTGGCCGGCGGAGGTGGCGCTCCAGGCGTAGTCCTGGCCGCGGCCGAGCTGGATGTACATCCCGACGCCGGCGAAGGAGGCGCCGCGGGCGCTGATGCCGGGGCCCTGGATCTCCTGGAGCATCAGCAGCTGCGGCGCGAAGTACCCGGTCTGCGGGCCGAAGACGGCGACCGGGTGGCCGCTTTCGGTGTGCTTGCCGGAGACCAGCAGGGCGTTGGACATCCCGCGGTGCTGGGTGGGGTCGAAGCTCCCCTTGGGAAGCACCCCGTCCTTGAAGAGGCCCTCCAGCTTCCGGTACTTCTTCGGGGCCTTGACCGGGTCCTGGGGCGCGGTGCCGCCCTTGGCCGTGGCGGCGCCGGTCCGGTCGAAGACCAGGGGTTCGGGGGTGACCGAGCCGCGGTCGGGCAGGGCCGTTCCCTGGGCCTTGTCCGGTTTGACGGCGTAGGGGAAGCTCTGGCCGTCGTGCAGGGTCGTGGCGGCCTCGGGGTCGTTGCGCTCCCGGAAGGACTCCCAGACCTCGGTGCCCTTCTTCATGCCGTACTTCTGCTGGGCGGCGAGCAGCGACAGGGCGTTGGTGACCTCGCCGCCCCCGCCGTTGCCGAAGAGGCCGCCGACGACGGAGGCCAGGGCTATCAGGTCGGTGAGCTTGAAGGGCTGGATCTCCCCGGCGTTGGTGATCGCGTCGATGTGGCCGGTGAGGACGTATTCGCCGGGGAAGTAGCGGCCGTTCTTGGACTGTTCGCGGTAGGCGTTGATGCCGTCGACGTACGCCTGGGCGTCCGCCATGGCCTGCTTGCCGCGCTCCCCGTTGTGGTCCCTGATGTAGTCGACCTGCTCCTGGAGGTCCTTCTCGGTGTACGGCGCCTGCGGCCAGAACTCCTGCTCCAGGCCCTGGTTGGCGGGCGCGCCGCCGGCGAAGGAGGTCAGCTCGCCGCGGCCGATGTGGCGGAAGAGGTCCATCAGCCAGAGCCGGTCCTGACCCGCCGCGTAGCCGGCGCCGAATTCGGTGCCGTAGCGGGTGGTGCCCTTGATGTGCGGCACTCCGGTCTTCTTGTCGCGGGTGATGGTCACGTCGTCGCGGGGCGCGGTGACCTTGCCCACCTGGTCCGCCGGGACGCCGAAGGACGCGTCGTTGAAGAAGTTGGTGAGGGTGTCGTCGGTGAGCGACTGGTAGCCGCCGGCCAGCGCGGCGTACGGGCCGAGCTGGTCGGTGGAGTGCTCGGGGTGGGTGCCGAACAGCTTGTTGCCGAGGATCTCCACCAGGGTGGCGTTGCCGGTGGCGCCGGGCGGCAGGATGTCGGCGCACCGGCCCTGGCAGTAGTCGTGGGTCTCGTCGGCCGCGGTGGCGGCCGCGGTGGGCGATGGTGCCACGAGCGTGGCACCCAAGGCGCACAGGGCTGCCACCGCGGCAGTCCTGAGCCGTCCGGTACGTCGTCGCATTCCTGCTCCTCGATGGGGGTCTCCCGCTGCTCCTCAGGGGCGCGCGGGAGAGAGGGTGGGCGGGACGTTACCGGCGGTTATCCCCGGCCGGAAGATGAACAACCGTCATCTTTTCTTCTTCCCCACAGACCACGGGCGTTGACTGTCCGACACGTCGGAACATCGCTCGCGAAACCGCAAAAAAATTCGAGGGATCCGGCTGGTGATCGGTTACGTCCCATCCCCGTCCAGTCGGGTCCTCCCCGGAGGTGGGATGAAATGGCCGGTTTCAGAGCCCTCGCAGAACAGGTCCGCAATCCACGACTCGTCGCGGCCCAGCGCCGCACCGCCCTGCGCAAGTGCCTTGAGCGGTTCGCCCCTTACGGGCACCGTGCCACCTGGCACCATCTGTGCACCCGGGCCGGTATCGCGACCCAGGACCGCGATCCGGACCCGGAGCGGCTGGTCGCCGCGCTCACCGAGCTGGAGGAGGCCCGAAGCCTCTGGCTCGCGTACGAGGAGGAGTTCGCCGCCCGGCGCCGCAAGGAGAAGCACGACGGCATCCGGCAGGTCGGCGCCCTCGACGACTGGCACCGCCGCACCTGGGGCGGTTGTGACATCGTGCCGTGCGAGTCACCGCACCGGCATCCGGCGGTCCGGCTCGCGGTGGTGCTGCACCGCATGATCGCGGCCATGGAGGCCGGCCGGCCGCGCCACGACTGCCCCGTCTGCGGCTCCACCCGCTTCGCCTGGCTCCCGGAGACCGCGGACGCCCCGGCGCCCGGCCCGGCCTGCCGCCAGTGCGGTGTGCTGGCCCCGGTGTCCGTACTGGCCCCCGAAACGCTGCGGGCCGCCCACCGGACGCACCACGCCGGGACGTTCGCGGCGGCCTGAGCCCGCGTCGCGTACGACCGGAGCCCGTTGCCCGACCCCGTGACCCGATCCCGTTGCCGGAGCCCGTCACCGGAACCCGCTGTCAGACCCTGACGTCGGGCCGTTGTCAGACCCCGGTGGCATGCTGGGAAACATGCTGCAGGTATGTCTCAACGGGCCCCGGACCGCGGCCGATTCGGGAGCGGTGCCGATGTCGCCGGCCGCGCTCGCGGAGGCGGCGCGGCGGGCGGTGGCGGCCGGCGCCGAGAATGTCCATGTCCACCCCAAGACCCCGTGCGGCCGGGATTCGCTCTCGCCGCGCGTGGTGGGCCCCGCCCTGGAGGCCGTCAAGGCGGCGGTGGACGTCCCGGTGGGCGTGACGACCGGCGCCTGGACCGAGCCGGACCCGCCCGCCCCGTCCGACGGGCCCGGAAGCTCCCCCGACCCCCGCGTGGAGCGCATACGGTCGTGGACGGTGCTGCCCGATCACGCCTCGGTGAACTGGCACGAGGAGGGCGCCGAGGCGCTGGCCGCCGCCCTGCTGGAGCGCGGCATCGGTGTGGAGGCCGGCCTCTGGTCGGGCACGCCGGGCCCGGGGCGGTTCCTCCGCTCGCCGCTCGCGCCGCGGGTCCTGCGGGTGCTCGCCGAAGTCACCGACACCGATGCCGGGTCGGCGCCGGGCACCGCCCGCGCGCTGCTCGCCGAGGTGACCGGCGGAGCGCACGGCCGCCCGGTGCTGCTGCACGGCTGGGACGGCGGCGCCTGGCCGGTGCTGCGGCTCGCCGTCGAGCTGGGCCTGGACACACGAATAGGCATCGAGGACACGCTGCTGCTGCCGGACGGCCGTCCGGCCGCCGACAACGCCCAACTGATCGCCGCGGCACGGGCTTTGGGGAGGGCTGTGGCGGGGGCTGCGGAGGGGGTTTTGGAGAGCTGAGGCAGTTCCTCACGGGACCGACGTCGCGAGGGCTGTTCGGACGCCGGCTCAGCACCGCTGGTCGTCGGGCACGCACTCCTGCTCGTCACCCGTGCCGCGCCCGGCGCCCTGCGCGCGGGACCGGCCGGCGTCCTCGCGCGGCCGGCGCCCGTCCGCGCGGGGCCGGCCGTCCTGCGGGTCCTTGGTGGTCCGGTCGACCCGCAACCGGCGTGCGCCCGGCCCCCGTTCACCCAGGTTGTCATAGGGGTTGGACAGCTTGCACCGCTCCAGCGACAGACAGCCGCAGCCGATGCAGTCGGTCAACCGGTCGCGCAGTTCGACGAGTTGGCTGATCCGCTCGTCGAGTTCGGTGCGCCAGACCTGGGAGAGCTTGGCCCAGTCGTCGCGGTTGGGGGTGCGCTCGTCCGGCAGCTCCGCCAGCGCGTCCCGGATCACCGCGAGCGGGATCCCGACCCGCTGCGCCGCCCGGACGAAGGCGACCCGGCGCAGTGCGTCACGGGTGTAGCGCCGCTGGTTGCCGGCCGTCCGGGTGCTGCTGATCAGTCCCTTGGACTCGTAGAAGTGCAGCGCGGAGACCGCGGCACCGCTGCGCGCGGAGAGCTGGCCGACGGTGAGTTCGTGAACCTTGTACGGAAGCTGGGGCACCTTTCCAGCCTACGGGGTGTCTCCTCGCGGCCTGTGATGATCCCGCTCCCGATGATCCGGCTTCCGGTGAGCCGGATTCCGGTGATCCGGATTCCGGTGATCGCGGCCCGGGCGTTGACAGCCGGCGGTCGCACTCCGCATTCTGAGCAAGCGCTTAGTAAGCGCCGGCCGGTGACGACGGCGGCGAACGGATCCCGAGGAGGCAGACGGAGATGGCAGAGCCCCGAGTGTTTGGATCGCTCGACGAACTGCGGGCCGCGGTGGGCGAGGAGCTCGGCCCCAGTGACTGGCTGGAGGTCGACCAGAAGCGGATCGATCTGTTCGCGGACGCCACCGGGGACCACCAGTGGATCCACGTCGACCAGGAGAAGGCGGCGGCCGGCCCGTTCGGCACCACCATCGCGCACGGCTATCTGACGCTGTCGCTGCTGCCCGCCCTCGTCCCGCAGCTGATGCGGGTGGACAACGTGAAGATGGGGATCAACTACGGCACCAACAAGGTCCGCTTCCCCGCCACCGTCCCGGTCGGCTCCCGGCTCCGCGCCACCGCCAAGCTCGCGGAGGTGACCGAGGTGACCGGCGGCGTCCAGCTCACCACGGTCGTGACGATCGAACGCGAGGGCGGCGACAAGCCGGTCTGCGTCGCGGAGTCGGTCAGCCGCTTCTACCTGTAGCCCGTGCGATCAGGTCGTGGATCAGGAGCTCGCCGGACGCGCGGTTTTCGGTGAGGCGGTGCAGGTCGGCGGGGCCGAACCAGTCGTAGGCGGAGTGCTTGGACCACTCCAGGGCCGGCCGGTCCAGATCCCCGTCGACCTCGACGAGGTAATCGGCCTCGTGCCGGAGCCCGCCGCCGTCGTCCCCGGTCCAGGCGGTGACGCCCAGCAGCGTGCGCACCCGGCGAAGGCGCCAGCCGGTCTCCTCCGCCACCTCGCGCGCCAGCGCCTGGAGAAGGGTTTCGCCGGGCTCGACGTGGCCGCCCACGATGTCCCAGGCGCCGGGGAAGAGGCGGCGGTCGGCGCTGCGCTTCTGCGCGAAGGCCTCGCCGCGCCGGTTGAGGATGACCGCGCCGACCGTCCAGAGCTCGCCCCGGGCGGGCACCGGCACCTCGACGCCCGGGTCCACGATGACGGATGACATGGGCGCAGCGTACGGGCGGGAATCCCGCGCCGGCGCCCGTTTCGTCGTTCCGCTCGGCCCTTTCCGCCCTGTCGGCCGGTCCCGCCCTGTCGGCCGCCCCCGCCCCGTCAGCCCTTCTCGCCCCTCAGCCCTTCTCGGCGGGCCGGTACGTCGCCACGTGGACGCCCGTGCCGGTGGTGACCGTCGAGACCAGTTCGAGGGGGCGCCGCCCGCCGTCCGCGGGGAAGACCGTCTTCCCGCCGCCGAGCAGCACCGGCATGATCATGAGCCGGAGTTCATCGACCAGGCCCTCGGTCAGCAGGGTGCGGACGAGCGTCGGGCTGCCCATGACGTGGAGGTCGCCGCCGTCGGCGTCGCGCAGGTCGCGGATCCGGGCGAGGGCCTCGTCACCCGGGATCCGGGTGGTGTTGTTCCAGGTCAGGTCGGCGTCGTCGAGGGTGCCGGTCACCACGTACTTGCGGACGGCGTTCATGTGGTCCGCGAACGGGTCGCCGGCCCGCCCGGGCCAGGCCGCGGCCATGGTCTGCCAGGTGCGGCGGCCGAACAGCAGCGCCTCCGTCGTGGCCACCGCGTCGCTGATGGCGCCGCCCATGACCTCGGGGTCGAAGTACGGGTGCGACCAGCCGCCGTGCGCGAAGCCGCCGTCGGTGTCCTCGTCGGGTCCGCCCGGCGCCTGTACGACGCCGTCCAGGCTCATGAACTCGCTGACCACGATGCGCATGGGGTGCTCTCCTCTTCCTCGCTGCTCTCGCTGCCCGGGGGTTACGGGGGGGGTTACTGGGCGCCCACCATGCGCAGCACGAGGTCGGCGTAGAGGGCGCCGACCTCGTCGGGGGTGCGCGGGCCGTCCACGGAGAACCAGCGGGCGACGTCGACGCAGAGGGACAGCACCGCGAGGGTGGTGCCCGGTACGTCGTCGACGCGGAACTCCCCGCTGTCCGCGCCGTCCTGGATGATCTGCCGCAGCAGCCGGTCGGTGCGGCGGCGCAGCCCGGCGATCTCGGTGTAGTGCTCGGGGCTCAGCGCCTGGAGCTCGTACTGGATGACCCGGGCGGTGGTGTGGTGCTCGGCGTGCCAGCGGGCGAAGGTGCGCACCGCGTCGCGGAGCCGTTCGGTGGCGCCGGCCTCGGCCTCGGCGGCGGCGGTGATGATGCGCAGCGCCTTCTCGTGGCCGATGCCGCTGATGCGGTAGAGCAGCTCTTCCTTGGTCTTGTAGTGGATGTAGAGGGCGGCCGGGCTCATCCCGGCCCGGCCGGCGATGTCGCGGGTGGTGGTGGCGTGGTATCCGCGCTCGGCGAACGCCTCGACGGCGGCGCTGACCAGCCGTCGCGCGGCGTCCGGGGTCACCCCGGCCC
The DNA here is from genome assembly GCF_040652715.1 of Streptomyces sp. NPDC048196. Classification (NCBI taxonomy): domain Bacteria; kingdom Bacillati; phylum Actinomycetota; class Actinomycetes; order Kitasatosporales; family Streptomycetaceae; genus Streptomyces; species Streptomyces sp. NPDC048196. The sequence goes on from NZ_JBEZMM010000085.1 coordinate 14,017, forward strand.
ACTCCTCGCTCTCCTCAGCAGCCCGCTGTGCCGCCGCACCCATCGCGCACCCCGCTCCTCGATCCGCCAGGGACCTTCCTCTGACGGATCGAACACCATACCTGGCTGGTGAGCAAGCGCTTAGGGGCGTATGGGGCCCCGCCCCGGGGTGCGGCGGCGTACCGGGCGGGTGCTCAGAAGGCCGAGACGCCGGTCAGGGCGCGGCCGATGACCAGCTTCTGTATCTGGCTGGTGCCTTCGTAGAGCGTCATCACCCGGGCGTCCCGGAGCAGTTTGCCGACGGGGTACTCGTCGATGTAGCCGTAGCCGCCGAAGACCTGCAGGGCGTTGTTGGCGGCGCGCACCGCGGCCTCGGAGGCGAACAGTTTGGCCTGGGAGGCGGCGGTGGTGAACGGCTCGCCGCGGTCGATCAGATCGGCGACCCGCCAGGTCAGCAGGCGGGCGGCCTCGACGTCCACCGCGATGTCGCTGATCAGCTCCTGGACCAGCTGGTGCCCGGCGATCGGCTTGCCGAACTGCTCGCGTTGGCCGGCGTAGCCCAGGGCTGCGTCCAGGGCGGCCTGGGCGATGCCGACGCAGCCCGCGGCGACCGACATCCGGCCCTTGGCCAGCGCGGACATCGCGACCGAGAAGCCCTTGCCTTCGGGGCCGAGCATCGCCCCGGCCGGCACCCGGACGCCGTCCAGGACCAGTTCGGCGGTGGCCTGGCCGCGCAGTCCGAGCTTGCCGTGGATCTCGCGGCGTTCCAGACCGGGGGTGTCGGTGGGGACCAGGAAGGCGCTGATGCCGTGGTGTCCGGGGGCGTCGCCGGTGCGGGCGAAGAGCAGCACCACGTCGGCCCAGGTGCCGTTGGTGATGAACGTCTTGGCGCCGTTGATGACGTAGGCGTCGCCGTCCCGGACCGCGCGGGTGGCGAGGTGGGCGGCGTCGGAGCCGGTGCCGGGCTCGGTGAGGCCGAAGCAGCCGACCGCCTCGCCGGAGGTGAGCCGGGGCAGCCACCGGCGCTTCTGGTCCGCGTCACCCCAGGCGGCGAGGGTCTTGGCCACCAGGCCGAGGGAGACCGAGACGATGCCGCGCACGGAGGAGTCGCCGCGGCCCAGTTCCTCGGTGACCAGGACGTAGGAGAGGTGGTCGCCGCCGGAGCCGCCGTACTCCTCGGGGACGGTCAGGCCGAGGAAGCCGAGGTCGCCGAGCGTCTTCACGATGCCGCGGTCGACCTGCTCGGCGCGGTCCCAGGCGGCGGCGTGCGGTGCGACCTCGCGGTCGACGAAGTCCCGGGCGAGCCGCCGGACCGCGGTCTGCTCCGCGCTGAGCTCCAGATTCATCTCGGACCCCTTGTGGACGAGGAGGAGGACATTAAATTAGCACTGCTAGTTTTTTCGGGACAGCCTCTACTATGTGGCCCATGGCCCGACCCCGCAAGCCCCTGCTGAGCCGGGAGCGCATCGTCTCCACGGCGCTCGCGCTGATCGACTCCGAGGGGCTGCCGGCGCTCTCGACCCGGCGTCTCGCCGCCGAGCTGGGGGTCAGCGGCCCGTCCCTCTACAACCACTTCACCACCAAGGACGAGATCCTCGACGCGGTCGCCGACACGGTCATCGCCCAGGTCGACGTCTCGGCCTTCACGGCGGCGGGCGGCGACTGGCGCACCGGGCTGCTCGGCTGGGCGCGTTCCTACCGCGCCGCGCTCGCCGCCCATCCGCAGATCGTGCCGTTCCTCGCGCAGGGCCCCGGCCGCCGCCCGGCCGGGCTGAAGATGGCCGACGCGGCCTTCGGCGGGATGGTCGAGGCGGGCTGGCCGCCCGCACAGGCCACCCGGATCTGCGCGATGGTCCGCTACTTCGTCGCGGGCTCCGCGCTGGGCTCGTTCGCCCGCGGCTTCGTCGACGACCCGAGCGCCTACGACCCGGCCGACTATCCGCACCTGGGCCAGGCGCACCTCCTGGCGGAGCACCAGCGCCAGGTCGACGAGGGCGCCTTCGAGACCGGGCTGCGGGCGCTGGTGGACGGACTGGCCCTGCAGCACCCCGAACGCGTACCGCCGGGTAGCTGACAACGGCTGTAAAGTGCGCACGCCGCTGACGGGCAGGGGCAGCCGGGACATTGCGCGGGAGGCGGTGTGCACGAGTCGGGCACGGCCGTCGGCGGCCCCTTCCGGGCCCCTTACGGACGGTTCGTCGTCGAGGTGCTGCGCGGTCAGGCGCAGGTCGATTTCCTGCCGAGCGCGCTGACCGGTGTGGTGTTCACGGTCGCCCTGTTCGCGGCGGGGTGGGAGTACGGGCTCTACGGGCTGATAGGCACCGCGGTCGGCACCGCCACCGCACGCGGCCTCGGCGTGGACCGGAGCCGGATCACCGCGGGGCTGGAGGGCTTCAACGCCTGCCTGGTGGCGGTCGCCTGCGCGGTCTTCCTCGGCCCCGCCCACCTGTCCACCGCGCTGCTCGCCCTGGCCGGCAGTGCGCTGGTCACCGTCCTCACGAGTGCCGCCGGGCGGGTCCTGGCGGTGTGGGAACTGCCGGCCTTCACCCTGCCGTTCTGCCTGACCGCGAGCGCGCTGACGCTGGCCGCGCCCGGCTTCCGGCGCGTGTGGCACCAGGACGCGGGCCCGGCGGCGCTGCCCGGCCCGGCCGCCGGACCGGTCTCCCTCACCCTCACCGACCTCTGGCACGCGTTCTTCGCCAACGTCGGGCAGATCTTCTTCATGCCGCAGTGGCACGTCGGCCTGATCTTCCTCGCCGGCATCTTCGCCGCGTCCCGCCGGGCCGGGGCGCTGGCCTGCGCCGGCAGCGTGGTCGGGACCGGCACCGCGTGGGCCCTCGGCGCCCCGGCCGAGCAGGTCGCCGAGGGGACCATGGGCTACAACGCGGTGCTGGTCGCGATGGCGCTGTGCGGCGGGTTCCTGGCCGCGGACGGCTGGAGCCTGGCGTACGCGGTGGCCGGTGCGGCCACCGCCACCGCCGTCACCCCGGCGCTGGCCGCCCTCCTCGCCCCGTCCGGCGGCCACACCTTCACCTGGCCGTTCGTGCTGGTCACGCTGGTCTTCCTGGCGGCGGCACCGGCGTTCTCCCGGCTGCGCCGGGTCCCGGCCTGACGCGGGCCACCGGCTCTCAGAAGACCACCAGGGACCGGCCGCCCTTCCCCGCCAGCATCGCGTCGAACGCGGCCGGGATGCCGTCGAGGCCGATGCGGTCGGTGACCAGCTGCGACAGGTCCAGCGCGCCGGAACGGACGTGCCCGGCGATGACCGGCAGATCGCGGGCCGGGTCGCTGTTGCCGTAGACACAGCCGGACAGCGTCCGGCCGAAGTAGAAGAGCTCCAGCGCCGAGAAGGTCACCTGCTGCTCCTGGCCGCCGATGCCGACCACCGTGGTCCGGCCGCCGCGCCGGGTGGCCGACCAGGCCGTGCGGATGGTGTCGGCGCGGCCCACGCACTCCACCGCGGCATCGGTGCCCAACCCGCCGGTGAGCTTGCGGATCCGCCGGGCGGTGTCCTCGCCGGCGATCACGAAGTCGGTGGCGCCCGCGGCCCGGGCCAGTTCCTCCTTCGCCGGGGAGACATCGACCGCGACGATCGACGCGGCACCCGCGATCCGGGCCGCCTGGATCGTGGCGAGCCCCACCCCGCCCACGCCGAAGACCGCCACCGACTCCCCCGCGCGCACCCGGGCGCTGTGGTGGACGGCGCCCCAGCCGGTCAGTACGGCGCAGCCGAGCAGTGCGGCGTCGGCGAGCGGCACCCCGTCCGGCAGCGGCAGCGCGGCCCGGGCGGGCACCACGGTCTCCTCGGCGAACGCGGCGGTGCCGAGGCCCGGGTAGAGCTCGGTGCCGTCGGCGGTGGTGGCGTACGGGGCGTTCGCGGCGAGGCCGGCGTTCACGCACAGCCAGGGCTCGGCGAGCCCGCAGAAGTGGCAGTCGCCGCAGGACGGCGCCCAGTTGAGGACGACCTGGTCGCCCACCGCCACCGAGGTCACGTCGGGGCCCACCGCGGTGACCGTGCCCGCGCCCTCGTGCCCGAGGACGGCCGGCACGGGCTGGCGCAGGGTGCCGTTGGACAGCGAGAGGTCGGAGTGGCAGACCCCGGCCGCGGCGAGCCGGATGCGGACCTGGCCGGGGCCGGGCTCGGGCAGGTCGATCTCGGTGATCGTCAGCGGGGCGTTGACGGCGGGCAGGACGGCGGCGCGGACCACGGGATCTCCTCGGGCCAAGGACGGGGGCGGGGCGGGACAGCCGGGTCGGGGCTGCCGGGGCGGTGCGAGCTCTCAGCGCTCTCAGAGCTGCAGGGACTTGGTCTGAAGGTATTCGGTCAGGCCGTGCCGGCCCAGCTCCCGTCCGACGCCGGACTGCTTGTAGCCGCCGAACGGGGCGAGCGGGTTGAAGCGGCCGCCGTTGATGTCGACCTGGCCGGTCTCCAGCCGGCGGGCGAAGGCGACCGCCTCGGCCTCGTCGCCGGCCCAGACCGCGCCGGCCAGCCCGTAGACGGTGCCGTTGGCGATCCGGGCGGCGTCGTCCTCGTCCTCGTAGGCGAGGATCGACAGCACCGGGCCGAAGATCTCCTCCTGGGCGAGGGTCATCTCCGGTGTGACGTCCGCGAAGACGGTCGGGCGGACGTAGAACCCCGCCTCCAGGGGCGCCTCGGGGCCGCCGGCGACGAGCCGTGCGCCCTCGGCGACGCCCCGCTCGATGTAGCCGCGCACCTGGTCCCGCTGGGCGGCGTTGACCAGCGGGCCGATCTTCTCGCCGGGGACGTACTTGGCTGCCGCGGCGGCCGCCAGCTCGACGGCCTCGTCGTACCGGTCCCGGTGCACCAGCATCCGGGTCCAGGCGCTGCAGGTCTGGCCCGAGTTGGCCATGACGTTGGCGACCCCGACGGCGACCGCCTTGGCGAGGTCGGCGCTGGGGAGGATGACGTTGGCGGACTTGCCGCCGAGCTCCAGCGCCACCCGCTTGACCGCGGCACCGGCCAGTGCGCCGATCTTCCGGCCGACGGCCGTGGAGCCGGTGAAGGAGACCAGGTCGATCCCGTCGTGCGCGGCGAGCGCCTGGCCGGCGACCGGGCCGAGGCCGGTGACGAGGTTGAACACCCCGGCGGGTATCCCGGCCGCGTCCACGCACTCGGCGAACAGCCGGGCCACCAGCGGGGTGTCCTCGGCGGGCTTCAGCACCACCGTGCAGCCCGCCGCGAGCGCCGGCGCCACCTTGGCGACGACCTGGTGCAGCGGGTAGTTCCAGGGCGTGATCGCCCCGACCACGCCGACCGGTTCGTGCAGCACCGTGGAGTTGCCGATCTGCTCCTCGAAGGCGTACGCAGCGGCGAGTTCGGCGTACGAGCCGCAGACCGCGATCGGCGCCCCGGCGTGCACCGCCTTGCTGAAGGCGGGCGGGGCGCCGAGCTCGGCGGTGACGGTGGCGGCGATCTCGTCGGCGCGCGCCACCAGTTGGTCGCGCAGCGCGGCCAGCCGGGCGGCGCGCTCCTGCGGCGGGGTGGCGGCCCAGCCGGGGAGCGCGGCGCGGGCGGCGCGCACCGCGGCGTCCACGTCCTCGGCGGACCCGGCCGGGACGTTCGCGATGACCTGCCCGTCGGCCGGGTTGACGACCTCGATCGTTCCGCGGCCCTCGGCGGGCCGCCAGCTTCCGTCGATGTACATCGCGTCGTGCTGCTCCACGTCGTGGTCCTCCCGCGCCGGCTCCTGGTCACCGCCCAAACTAGCGCCGGTAGTTTTCCGCCGCCAGGGAGGCCGGGGCCACCTCCCCGGTGACGGTCGCCACTCGCCACCCGCCCAGAGGGACCGGCCCGGGTCACGCGCCGGTCGCGGACCTCCGCATCTCCTCGATGACGCTGATGAATCCGGCATTGCCGTGACCGGCGGCGATGGTGCGGTCCGCGAGCCCCTTGACCGCGTCGAGCACCTCGGTGTTGAGCCCGCGGTGCCGGGCCGCCTCCAGGACGTGCGCGATGCCGGTCGCCTCCATGACGATGTTGTCCTGGTCGCCGGAGTACGCCCCGCGCGCCAGGTCCTCGGCCATCCCCGCGGCGAGCGGCGGCAAGATGGTGGCGATGATCCCGGTGAACGGCGCGAAGTCCTTCGCCGCCACGCCCTCGGCGCCCGCCAGCGCGAAGCCGTGCACCAGCCCGGCCATCGCCGAGTAGAAGAAGCCGAGCAGGGAGAGGTCGTAGACCGCCGCCGCACCGTGGTCCTCACCGAGGAACGGGGCCCGGCCGCCCAGCGCCTTGAGCGTCGCCTCGTACGTCTCGAACGCTTCGCGGGCACCGCTGTAGAGGACGGTCGCCTCCGGCTTCCCGATCACCGGGGTCGGCACCATGATCGAACCGTCGAGGTAGTCGATTCCGTGCCCGGCGGCCCAGGTGGCGATGGCCCGGGCCCGCTCGGGGGTGTCGGAGGTGAGGTTGACCAGCACCCGGCCGGCCAGCCGGGCACCGATCGGCTCCAGGACCGCCCGGGCCGCGTCGTCATCCAGCACGCAGACGATCACCAGCGGGGCGGCCGCCACCGCCTCGGCCGCGCTGTCCGCCAACGACGCGCCCTGGGCGACGAGTTCGCCGGCCCGGCCCGGGGTCCGGTTCCAGACGGTCGTGGGGTGCCCGGCCCGCAGAAAGGCGCCGGCCAACGCCCGGCCCATGGCCCCGAGGCCGAGCACGGTGACGGGGGTGCGGGAGTCGTCCGGGGTGTCGACGAGGGTGTCGTCCGGGGCGTGCCGGGGGGTGTGGCCGGTGATGTCGTTCGGGGTGTTCACAGCTGCTCCTCGCAGGCGGCTGCGGGTCCGGCCCGATGCCGGTCCCGCGCTGCACACCACCCTGCCGACCTGCGCTTACGGTTCCCTTCCGGTCTGCTTACGGTCCCTTGGGAGCCGCTTACGGTCCCTCTCGGGCTGCATACGTCCCCTCAGGGCGGCCTTGCGGCCGCCGCCCGCCACCGGCACGCTGCACCCCTCCCCCGTACGCGCCGCCAGTCCCCCGGAGACCAGCAGCAGTCCGCCGAGCAGGACGAACGGCGCGGCGGTGCCGGCGAGTCCGGCGAGCAGCCCGGCACCGGCCGGTGCGGCGACCTGCCCGAGCCGGTTGCCGGTCAGCCGGAGCGCGAGCGCCGTACTGCGGGCCCGGTCCGGCGCGGCCTGCACGACGGTGGTCATGGACAGCGGCTGGCCGACACCCAGGCAGAAACCGAGCCCGGTCAGCATCCCGGCCAGCGCCCCGACCGGTACCGGCAGCACCAGCGCCCCGCACACCACCCCGGCCAGCACACAACTGCCGGCCATCAGCGCGGTACGCCCCAGCCACCGGATCATCGGCGTCATCACCAGCCGGCAGGCCACGGTGGCCGCGGCCCGCAGGCTGAGCAGCAGGCCGATGACGCCGGGCGCGATCCCGCGGTCCTCACCGATCACCGGCAGGTACGCGGTGAGGATGTCGGTCGCGGACAGCACGGCCAGGCTCATGAAGATCCCGGCCGGCACGCCCCGGGTACGCAGGATGGCACGCACCGCAACGGGCGGCCCGGCAGTGTCGCTCGCCCGGGCGCCGCCCGCCACGGGCCGCCCGCGCTGTTCGAGCCGCCAGAGGGAGGCGTAGGAGAACGCGGCGACCGCCCCGGACACCAGCAGCGCGGTGGCACTCGTCGACGCCATCCGCCCGCCGTGCTCCGAGATCAGCGCACCGGCCGCCGCCGGGCCGATCAACTGGCCGAGGGAGGCCCCGATGGTGAAGTGCCCGAAGTTGCGGTCCCGTTCGTCCGGGGCGCTGCGGCGGGCGACGATCGACTGGGCGCCGATGACGAAGCACAGGTGGCCCAGCCCCATCACCCCGCTCCACGCGGCCATCGCGGGCAGACTGCCGGCCAGGCCGCTCAGCGCACAGCCGCCGCTGATCAGGGCCACCCCGGCGACCAGCAGCGGGGCGCACCGGCCGTGATCGGTACGGCGGCCGAGCGGCACCGCGACCAGCAGCGGCAACAGTGCGTAGACGCCGGTGATCACGCCGACGGCACTCTCGTCCGCGCCCAGGGCGAGGGCCCGGTAGGAGACCGCCGGCCTGGCCATGCTCACCGCTCCCTGTGCGAAGGAGAAGGTGATGACCAGTCGCAGCAGCCAGCTCCTGCCGGGCCTCGCGGGTTCGTTCGCCGTCATCTGTGCGTGCGCGGCCCTCTAGAGGATGCCGAAGAGCAGTCCGGCCCCCAGGACGACCAGGGACGTCAGGGCCGCCCACTTGACGGTGAACCTGGTGTGATCGCCGAACTCGACCTTCGCCATGCCGACGAGGACGTAGACGGCGGGGACCAGCGGGCTGGACATGTGCAGCGCCTGCCCGACGAGGGAGGCCCGGGCGATCTCCACCGGCGCGACACCGTGCGCGGCACCGGCCTCGGCGAGGATCGGCACGATGCCGAAGTAGAAGCCGTCGTTGGACATGAAGTACGTCAGCGGGATGCTGAGGACACCGGTGACCAGGCCCATGTGCGGGCCGAGCGCGTCCGGGATGCCGGAGACCAGCCAACGGGCCATGTGCTCGACCATGCCGGTGCCGGTGAGCACCCCGGTGAAGACGGCGGCGGCGAAGACCATGCCCGCGACGTTGAGCACATTCTCGGCGTGCGCCGCGACCCGGGCCTTCTGGTCCTTCATGTGCGGGAAGTTGACGGTCAGCGCGAGCGCGGCACCGAACAGGAAGAGCACCGGGATCGGCAGCGTCTGCAGGATCAGCAGGGTGAGCAGCGCGACGGTGAGCGCGGCGTTGAACCAGTAGAGCTTGGGCCGCAGGGTCGCCCGGTGCGGGTCCAGGACCTGGAGTTCGTCGACGTCGCCGTCGCCACCGCCGTCGCCACCGCCGTCCCCGGCGCCCGCTCCGGCGTCGGTGCCCGCGCCCCCGGAACCGCCACCGGTCCCGCGCGCAGCGTCCGCCGCCCCGCCCTTGCCGCCGGCGCCCGCGCCCGCTCCGACCAGCACCTGCTCGGTCTCCTTCTCCTCGACGGTCTCGTCGACCACCCGGGCCTCCCCGAGCGTCAGCACACCGAGCCGCTTGCGCTCGCGCCGGCCGAGGACGTACGCGAGGGCGAAGACCGCGACCAGCCCGACGGCCAGGGCCGGGATCATCGGCACGAAGATGTCACCGGCGTCCAGCTTGAGCGCGGTGGCGGCACGGGCGGTCGGACCGCCCCACGGGAGGGTGTTCATCACGCCGTTGGCGGTGGCGGCGACGCCGGTCATGACGACCAGGCTCATCTTCAGCCGCTTGTAGAGCGGGTAGAGCGCCGAAACGGTGATCATGAAGGTGGTGGAGCCGTCACCGTCCAGCGAGACGATCGCGGCGAGCAGCGCGGTACCGACCACGACCCGCACCGGGTCCGCCTTGCAGAACCGGAGGATGCCGCGGACGACCGGGTCGAAGAGCCCGACGTCGATCATCACTCCGAAGTAGATGATCGCGAACATCAGCATCGCGGCCGTGGGGGCCAGGTCACCGATGCCCTTGAGGACGTAATCGCCCAGGTGCGCGCCCTGTCCGACCAGGACGCAGAACAGCGCGGGAATCAGCACGAGCGCTGCCATCGGTGACATCTTCTTCATCATGATCAGCACCAGGAACACGCCGATCATGACGAATCCGAGGATCGTCAGCATTTGGGGTACCTCACGTTCGCCCTTGAACATCTGCCGGGGGTGGCGGTCCAGGAACGTTAGGACCCGCAAACTTTTGTTAACAAGACCTTGACACCCGAGCAATAAGCGCAAAACTGCAGGTCATCCCACGTAGTTGTCTGCGGCGCCGCGGGGCGTCCCGCCGTTGCGCTTTGCGGCGCCCCGCACGTACCCGTCTGATCCGCCGCGGGGCTTCTCACCGTTGCGCGCATTGCGGCGCCCCGCACGTAGCTGGCCGTCCCGCCGCGGGGCTTCTCTCCGTTGCGCGCATTGCGGCGCCCCGCACGTAGCTGGCCGTCCCGCCGCGGGGCTTCTCTCCGTTGCGCGCATTGCGGCGCCCCGCACGTAGCTGG
>NZ_JBEZMM010000086.1:0-23926 GCF_040652715.1 Streptomyces sp. NPDC048196
CACCGGCTCACGCGACCACCGGCACCCACCCACCGGCTCACGCAGCCCCCCGCACCCGCCCACCGGCTCACGCGACCACCGGCACCCACCCACCGACTCACGCAGCCCCCGCACCCGCCCCCCAGCTCACGCAGTCCCCGCACCCGCCCACCGGCTCACGCAGCCCCCGCACCCGCCCACCGGCTCACGCGGTCCCCCGCGATCGTTGCGGCGACGAGGGCGGCGGCGTGGGCGGTCAGGCCGGGGCGGGTGGTGCCGGTGGCGATGGCGAGGCCGAGGGCGGCGCCGAGGGCGTGGGCGCCGGCGTCGCCGAGCATGGTGCGTTCCGCCAGGTCGTCGCGGGCGATCGCGGCCACGGCTCCCATGGGTGCGGCGGACAGCGGTCCCGCCGGGCCGCGGCGGAGGAGGCCGGGCGCGCCGAGGGCCAGGACGGCGCCGGCTGCGCGGCCGGGGCGGACGTCCAGGAGGTTCACCAGGTGCGCCGAGCCCGCAATGACCACGCCCGCCAGGAGCTTGTCGGCCGGGCGTTCCTTCAGCAGGGCGCCCGCCGCGAGACCGGCGGCGCCGATGCCGAAGAGCTTCACCGCCCCACTGGTGACCTCACGGTTCCGCAGCGCCGAGAGGTGGGCCCGGAAGCCTCGGCGGGGGTCACTGGCGCCGAAGACGTCGTCGTACGCCCCGCAGGCCCCGGCCGCCAGTACGGCCAGCGCGGATGCCGCACGGGTGCGGGCCGGGAGGCCCGGTGCGGTGGCCGCGGCGAGGGCGGTGCCGGTGGCCGTGGCGAGCCCGGCGTGCAGATGGACGGTGCGGCCGGCGTGGTTCTTGCGCTCCCACAGGACGGCGCCGCCCGGCGGCCGGCTCGTGAGCGCCCCGTAGGCGGCCCGGGTCGCGCCGGCCGCCCCCAGCAGCGCCGAGATCCGTGTGAGCACCTTGCCGCCTGCCGCCGCCACCATGTCACTCCCCTCGGCCGGCACCCTGCCGGCTCGAACTCCGGTCACCCTAGGGGGCGGGCGTGGACCGGCCGTCCTCGGGGATCACCGCCGGGCGGGGTGCCGCACCTAGCGGCCGGTGCGGGCGGTTTCGAGGAGTTCCTCGGCGTGGGCGCGGGCCGTTTCGGAGTCTTCCTGGCCGGCGAGCATGCGGGAGAGTTCGCGGACCCGCTCCTCGCCCTCCAGGATGGTGACGCCGCTCCTGGTGACCGAGCCGTCGTTGGTCTTCGCCACCAGGAGCTGGCGGTCGGCGAAGGCGGCGACCTGCGGGAGGTGGGTGACGACCACGACCTGGGCCGATTTGGCGAGCCGGGCCAGCCGCCGGCCGACCTCGACGGCCGCCTTGCCGCCGACGCCCGCGTCGACCTCGTCGAAGAGGTAGGTCGGTACGGGGTCGGAGCCGGCGAAGACCACCTCGACGGCGAGCATCACCCGGGAGAGTTCACCGCCGGACGCCCCCTTGGCGATCGGCCGGGGCGGGGCGCCCGGGTGCGGGGCGAGGAGGAGTTCGACCTCGTCGGCGCCGGCCGGCCCGTAGGCGACGGTGCGGCCGCCGACCACGATGCCGTCGGCGTCCTCGGGCACCTCGGTCTGCCGGATCTCGACGGTCACCCGGGCGTGCGGCATGGCCAGCTCGGCGAGTTCGGCGGTCACGGCGTCGGCGAAGCGCTCGGCGGACGCGGTGCGGGCATCGGTCAACGTCTGGGCGAGTTCGCCCAGTTCGGCCCGGAGTGCGTCGCGTTCGGTGGTGAGTTCGCCGATCCGGTCGTCGTCGCCGTCGAGTTCGGCGAGCCGGGCGGCGCTCTTCTCCGACCAGGTCAGCACCGCAGCGATGTCCTCGCCGTATTTGCGGGTCAGGTGGGTGAGGGCGGCGCGGCGCTCCTCGACGGCGGCGAGCCGCAGCGGGTCGGCGTCGAGGTTGTCGGCGTAGCCGGCGAGCTCGCCCGCCACGTCGGCCATCAGGATGCCGAGCTCCCCGAGGCGGTCGGCGAGGCCGGCCAGCTCCGGGTCGTGGCTGCGTACGGCTTCGAGGGCGCGGTGCGCGCCGGCGACGAGCGTGGTCGCCTCGACGCCTTCGGGGTCCTCGGGGTTGCCGGCCAGCGCGGCGTGCGCGGCGGTGGCGGCGGAGGCGAGTGCCTCGGCGTGGCCGAGCCGCTCGGCCTCGGCGGCGAGTTCGGTGTCCTCGCCGGGCTGGGGTTCGACCGCGGCGATCTCGTCGAGGCCGAAGCGCAGCAGGTCGGCTTCCTGGGCGCGTTCGCGGGCGCGGGTGGTCAGCTCGTCCAGTTCGGTGGTGACGGCGCGCAGCCGGCGGTGCGCGGCGGTGTACTTGGCGAGCGGGACGGCGACCGCGTCGCCGGCGTAGCGGTCCAGGGCCTGGCGCTGCCGGGCGGGGCGCAGCAGGCCCTGCTGGTCGGTCTGGCCGTGCACGGCGACCAGGTCGTCGGCCAACTCGCCCAGCAGGCCGACGGGTACGGAGCGGCCGCCGACGTGGGCCCGGGAGCGGCCCTCGGCGGAGAGGGTGCGGCTGATCAGCAGGGCGCCGTCGTCGAGCTCGGCGCCGGCCTCCTCGGCGCGTACCGCGGCCGGGGTCTCGGGGCCGACGCTGATCCTGCCCTCGACGACGGCCGACTTGGCGCCGAGGCGTACCAGGGCGGGGTCGGCGCGCCCGCCGAGCAGCAGGCCGAGGCTGGTGACGACCATGGTCTTGCCGGCGCCCGTCTCGCCGGTCACCGCCGTGAAGCCCGGGGACAGCTCGACTACGGCGTCGTCAATGACGCCCAGGGACCGGATCCGCATCTCCTCCAACACGGATACGACCTTACGAGGTCCTGGGGGCGCCCCGCGACGGCCTCCCCTCCCCCGTCCGCCCGGTACTGCGGAAAACCCCACCCGAAAGCGGAGGGTTTCCGCATGGTGCCCGGTGCCGCCGGGCCGCGACCCTGATCAGGGTTCCGGGACGTCGGCTCCGCGGGCTTCCCCGACGACCCCGCAGGTCACGTCCGGGACGGCCAGGTCGGTCACGTTCCGGCTCGACCTCTCTGATCACGGTTGCGAAACGAAAGGTGCGTTCATGCCCAGCGGATTGGCGCGCGCGGCGTTGCGCGGTCATCGGCCGGCGTTCGCGGGGACGGCGGTGGCGGCGCTGTTCGCCGCCGCGGTCGTCGGGGCGTCGGTGACGATGCTCGCGGTGGCCGGTGCGGACGGCGCTCCGGTGGCCGCGCGGCGGACGATGGCGGCCCACGGCGTCGGGGAGATGGCGCTGGTCCTGCTCCTCGGCTCGGTCTATCTGTCGGTCTTCGTGATCGCCTCGACGATGGGTACGGCCGTCGCCCAGCAGCACCGCGCGTTCGCGATGCTGCGGGCGGTGGGTGCGCGTCCGTGGCAGATCCGGCGGGCGGTCGCCGTGCAGGCGGTGCTGGCGGCCGTGCCGGCGGCGCTCGCCGGATGTGCGCTGGGCGCGGTGCTGGCGCGCTGGTGGTTCGACGGCATGGTGGCCCGCGGTCTGATTCCCGGCGGGGTGGCCTTCCGGTTCAGCTGGGTGGCGCTGCCGGTGTGCCTGGCGGTGGCAGTGGTGACGTCGGCGGTGGCCGGACTGCTGGCGGCCGCCCGGTTCGCGGGGCTGCGGCCCGCGCGGGCGCTTGCGGAGGCGGCGGCCGGGCGCCGGAAGCTGGGGCCGCTGCGGCTGCCGCTGGGGCTGCTGGCGACGGCGGGCGGGGTGCTGCTCTCCCGGCTGCTGGCCGACCAGCCCGCCGAGAAGGCCGGGCAGGGTGCGTTCCTCGTGCTGCTGCTGTTCTGTGCCGGGGTGGCGCTGCTGGGGCCGCGGCTGGTGGGCCCGGCGGCGTGGCTGGTGTCCCGGCTGGTCGGCCGGTTCGGCGGGGCGGCCGGGCTGGCGATGCGCAACGTCTCGGCGCAGTCCCGCCGGTTCTCCGCGGCGGTGGTCCCGCTGGTCCTGGTGGTGGCGTTCGGCACCACGAAGATCGCGCTGCACACCACCGCGCAGCATCTGACCGGTTCCGCCGGTCCGCCCGACGAGGTGTGGCTGGACCAGGTCGGTACCGGGCTGTACGCGGGGTTCGCCGCCATCGCCGCCGCCAACACCCTTGCCGTGATCACCGCCGAGCGCCGCCGCGAGCTGGCGCTGCTGCGGCTGATCGGTTCGTACCGCCGCCAGGTGCGGGCGATGGCGGCCTGGGAGGCGGCCGTCGTCGCGGGCACCGCCCTGGTGCTCGGCACGGCCATCGCCCTGCTCACGCTCGCCCCGGTGCTCCGGCGGATGTTCGGTGCCGCGCTGCCGTACGTGCCCTGGACGACGGCCGCCGCGATCGCCGGCGGCACCCTGCTGCTCGCCCTGCTCGCGACCGGTCTGCCGGTCCATCTGACCCTGCGCCGCCGTGCCACGGACACCCTGGCCGCGGCCTGACCATCCTCACGAGGTACGCCATGAACGACCGCTGCGGCTCCGGCCGCTCCCGCCGCCCCCGCCGCCCCCGCGGCACGCTCGCGCTGTTCGCCGCCGTGACGGCCGTGACCGCGCTGACCGCCACCACCGCCTGCGCCGGCGGCCCGGCCACCGCACCGGACCCCGCCGCTTCCCGGTCGGCGTCCGCCGGCCGCGCGTCCCTGGAGGGCGTCTGGCGGATGGACGGCTACGGGACCCTGGTCACCGTCAAGGGCCGCAGCCTGCGGACGTACGAGACCACCGCCATCAGTTGTCTGCCGGGGGCCGTCACGGGCACCCGGGCGGGCGGGCCCGACGGGCGGGGCGGGAGCCGGTTCACGGTCCCGGACTCGGCGCCGCTCACGCTGACCCCGGAGGGGGCCGGCCGCGCCCGGTGGACGAGTGCGGACAACGCGGGGCGGCGGGTCCTGCACCGGATCGCCGCGCTGCCGGTCCGGTGCGCCGGGCGGCCGCCGCGCGATCCCCGGGCGGCCTTCGACGTGTTCTGGCGGACGTACGCCGAGAACTACCCGTTCTTCCGGGCGAAGAAGGTCAACTGGGCGGCGGTCCGCGACCGCTACCGTCCCCGGATCACGGCCCGGACCACGGATGCCGAACTCTTCGCGGTGCTGCGCGCGATGATCGAGCCGCTGCATGACGCGCACACCCGGGTCGTGGCCGGCCCGGACCGGTGGTTCGCGGGGAAACGTCCCGGTACGGTCCTCCCCACACCGGCCTTCACCGCCCGGGTCGAGGCGGCGACAGCGGCCGGCCTCGGTCCCGGCGTCCACCGGCGCGAGTGGGCGCAGGGCAGGCTGTCCTATGCCGATCTGCCCGGCCGAATCGGGTACTTCCGTGTCACCCAGTTCGCCCGGTACACGAAGAAGGGCGATTACGCGGGGGACGTCGCCGAGCTCGACCGGGCCCTGGACGCGGTGTTCACGAAGGGCCGTACCCGGGGGCCGGGGGCGCTGCGCGGCCTGATCGTCGACGTCCGGCTGAACGGCGGCGGCGCCGATCCGCTGGGCCTGCGCATCGCCTCCCGGCTCACCGACCGCGGCTATCTCGCCTACCGCAAGCGGGCGCGCAACGACCCGCGGGATCCGGCGCGGTTCACCACGCCGGTGCCGGTGCGGGTCCGGCCGTACCACGGGCCGGTCTACACCGGCCCGATGGCGGTGCTCACCGGCCGTCTGACCATCAGTGCGGGCGAGACCTTCACCCAGTCCCTGATGGGCCGCTCCCCCGCCCCCACCCGGATCGGCGAGCCCACCCAGGGCGTCTTCTCCGACGTGCTGGACCGCGGCCTGGCGAACGGCTGGCGCTTCGGTCTGCCCAACGAGGAGTTCCTGACCGCCGGCGGCCGGACCTTCGACGGCGCCGGCATCCCGCCGGCCGTACCGGTCCCGGTCTTCGCCGGCGAGGACCTCGCCGCGCACCGGGACCCGGGCCTGGCCCGTGCCAGGGCACTCCTCGCGGGGGCGTCGTGAGCGGCCGCCAGGGCCTTTCCGGCCTGACCCATCGGGCTAGTGGGGCGCTCCCCGCCAGCCCGCCACCGGGAGGGCGAACTTGGCGACCAGGCGGTCGGTGAAGGAGGCGTGGTGCAGCCGGGCCAGACGGACCGGCACGGCACCGCGGCGGACCTCGACGCGGGCGCCGGCGGGGAGTTCGACGGTGCGGCGGCCGTCGCACCACAGCACGCCGTGCGGCGTCTTGGGCTGGACCTCGACGGCGAGGACCGAGTGCGGCGAGGTGACCAGCGGCTTGGCGAAGAGGGCGTGGGCGCTGATGGGGACCATCAGCAGCGCCTCGACCTCGGGCCAGACCACCGGGCCGCCGGCCGAGAAGGCGTAGGCGGTCGAGCCGGTGGGGGTCGCGCAGACCACGCCGTCGCCGCCAAAGCGGGAGACCGGCCGGCCGTCGACCTCGGTCACGACCTCCAGCATCCGCTCGCGGGCGGCCTTCTCCACCGACGCCTCGTTGAGCGCCCAGTCGGTGTGCACGATGTTGCCGTTGTTGCGGACGAGGATGTCGAGGGTCATGCGCTCCTCGACCTCGTAGGCGCGGGTGACGACCCGGTCGACGACCTTGTCGAGGTCGTCGCGTTCGGCCTCGGCGAGGAAGCCGACCCGGCCGAGGTTGACGCCGAGCATCGGGACACCGGACGTCCGGGCGAAGTCCGCGCCGCGCAGCAGGGTCCCGTCCCCGCCCAGGACCACGATCAGTTCGCAGCCCTCGGCCGCGCACTGCTCCAGCTCGACGCGTTCGACCGAGGGCGGCAGCGGCAGGTCCGCGGCCTCCTCGGCCAGCACCCGCACCCCGATGCCGCTGCGCAGCAGCCCCTGGACGACGAGTTCGGCGCTGCGCACGGCCGCGGGACGGCCGGTGTGTGCGAGCAGGAACACCGTCCGCCCGGCTCCGGTGTTCTCGTGTGCTGCGCTGCCTTCAACTGCCTGGGTTGTGGTCAACGAGGCCCCTCCGCCACTGCACGGTCGACATCCGCCGGGTCGAGTGCAGGCGCCCCGGCGCGCAGCCACAGAAAGTACTCGACATTCCCGGAAGGTCCAGGCAGCGGGCTCGCAACTACTCCAAGTACGCCAAGTCCCAGTTCCGCCGCCCGGGTCGCGACGGCCGTGACGGCCTCGGCCCGCAGCGCGGCGCTGCGCACGACCCCGCCGCTGCCCAGCCGCTCCTTGCCGACCTCGAACTGCGGCTTGACCATCAGCACCAGGTCGGCGTCCGGCGCCGTGCAGCCGACCAGCGCGGGCAGTACGAGGCCCAGCGGGATGAAGGAGAGGTCGCCCACGACGAGGTCGACGGGCAGCCCGTCGATCTGGTCGAGCGTCAACTCGCGCACATTGGTGCGGTCCTTCACGGTGACCCGCTCGTCGCTCTGCAGCGACCAGGCGAGCTGGCCGTATCCGACGTCGACGGCGACGACATGACCGGCGCCGGCCCGCAGCAGGACGTCGGTGAAGCCGCCGGTGGAGGCGCCGGCGTCCAGCGCGCGGCGCCCCTCGATCTTCAGGCCGTGCGGGACGAACGCGGCGAACGCCCCGGCGAGCTTGTGACCGCCGCGCGAGACGTAGTCCGGGTCACTGTCGTCGGCGCGGACGACCACGGCCGCGCTGGTCTCCACCTGGGTGGCCGGTTTGCTCGCGGTGGTACCGCCGACGGTCACCCGGCCCGCGGCGATCAGCTGGCTGGCGTGCTCGCGCGAGCGGGCCAGCTTGCGGCGCACCAGCTCCGCGTCGAGTCGGCGTCGTGCCACTCCTGCCACCTGTGGTTCAGCTCCTGTTGTCGTGCGTCGGGGAGGACGGTGCGGGCGGCCCGGGGTGCTGGTCGAGACCGGCCAGTACGTCGCGGAGCCCGCGGTGCACATCCTCGTACACCTTCAGGTGTCCGCCCACCGGCAGGTGGTCGGCATCGGCGAGACGCCGCAGTCCGGTGTCGACCGCGGCCTGGCCGGTGGGGATGACGGCGACGCCGAGCGGCTCGGGCCCGGCCTCCTCGGTGGCCGCCGCCTCCTCGGTGGCCGCCTCCCCGGCGCTTCCGGCCGGCCGCGCGGGCCCGGCCTGTTCCGTGCCGCCGGCTGCCTCCGGCTCCGGGCCGGGCGTGGACTGTTCCATGCCCCCGACGCTACCTCGGCGGGCGGGTGTCCGGGGCGGACCGGCGGTCCGGCGACCTGGCGTATCGTCGATCGGGATGGCAACCCTCGACCAGTGCCGTGCCGCGCTCGACCGGCTGGCCCAGAACCTGTCCTCGGCTGACGGCAAGGTCCGTGGCGCCGCCGCGCTCGACCGTTCGCTCAGCTGCCGGATCACCGACCTGGACGTCACGTTCCTGGGCCGGCTGGCCCAGGGCAGCATCCAGGACGTGACCTGCGTGCCCGGCCCGCCCCCGGACAAGGCCGAGATCCGGCTGTCCATGACGGGCGACGACCTGGTCGCGCTGGTGGACGGGCAGCTGAACTTCGCCCGGGCCTGGGGCAGCGGCCGGGTCAAGCTGGAGGCCGGGCTGCGCGATCTGCTGCGCCTCAGGACGCTGCTGTAGCGGTGCCCACCGCCTCGCCGGCCGCCTGCCGTGCCGCCCGGCCCCCGCGCGGCTGCCGCGCCGCGGGCACGACCAGCGGTGTGCCGGTCTCCGGGTCGTCGATGACCTGGCAGCTGATCCCGAAGACCCGGGCGACCAGGTCCGCGGTGACGATGTCGGCGGGCGGGCCCTGGGCGACGATCTCGCCGTCCTTCATGGCGATGAGATGGGTCGCGTAGCGGGCGGCGTGGTTGAGGTCGTGCAGCACGGCGACCAGCGTCCGCCCCTGCTCCTCGTGCAGTTCGGCGCACAGGTCCAGGACCTCGATCTGGTGCTGGATGTCCAGGTAGGTCGTGGGCTCGTCGAGGAGGAAGAGCGGGGTCTGCTGGGCGAGCGCCATGGCGATCCAGACGCGCTGGCGCTGTCCGCCGGACAGTTCGTCGACGTAGCGGTCGGCCAGCCCGTCGACGCCGGTGGCCGCCATGGACTCGGTCACGATCCGCTCGTCCTCGCCGGACCACTGCCGCAGCAGCCCCTGGTGCGGGTAGCGGCCGCGCGCCACGAGGTCCGCGACGGTGATGCCGTCCGGGGCGACCGAGGACTGGGGCAGCAGACCGAGCGTCCTGGCGACCTTCTTGGCCGGGAGGGACGAGATCGCCGTGCCGTCCAGCAGCACCGATCCGGCGCTCGGCCGGAGCATCCGGGAGAGGGCGCGCAGCAGCGTGGACTTGCCGCAGGCGTTCGGGCCGACGATGACCGTGAAGGACCGGTCGGGGATGCCGACCGAGAGGTTCTCGGCGATGACCCGCCGGTCGTAGGCGAGGGTGACGTTCTCGGCCGTGAGACGGCTCACTTCAAAAACTCCTGGGGTGGTGGTGAGGACGTGGTCGTCGCGCTGCGGTCGTCGCTGAGGCCCGGGTGGCCCGGGCCTGCGGGGTGTCCGGGTCTCATACCCGCCCGGCCTTCCGCTCGACGGCCAGCAGCCACAGCAGGTAGCCGCCGCCGAGGACACCGGTCAGCACGCCCACCGGCAGTTGGTCGGCGCCGAAGAGCCGCTGGGAGGCCCAGTCGGCGGCGACCAGCAGAACGGCACCCATGAGGGCCGACAACAGCAGCCTGGGGCCGGCCATGGGGGCACCTCCCGCGCCCTTAAGGCAGCGGGGGAGGGTGAGGCGCCGGGCCAGCTGGGGCGCGGTGAGCGCCACGAAGGAGATCGGTCCGGCCGCCGCGGTGGCCGCGGCGACCAGCACGACCGCGGCCAGCAGCACGACGATGCGCACCCGGTCGACGCGGACGCCCAGTGCGTACGCCGCGTCGTCGCCCATCTCCAGCATCCGCAGCGGCCGCCCGTGGAGGAGGACCAGCGGGATCAGGACGGCGCAGACGGCGGCGAGCGGCCCCACCTGGTCCCAGTCGCGGCCGTTGAGGGAACCGGTCATCCAGGTGGTGGCCCGGGTCGCCTCGACGATGTTGGCCTTGGTCATCAGGTAGAGGACCATCGCGTAGAGCATGGCGCTGGCCCCGATGCCGACGAGCACGAAGCGGTAGCCGTGGATGCCGCGCTTCCAGGCGAGCAGGAAGATGGCGACTCCGGTGGCCACGCCGCCGGTGACCGCTCCGGCGGCGACCGCGAAGGTCCCGGCCTGGAAGTAGACGATGGCGATCAGCGCGCCGACCGACGAGCCCTGGGCGAAGCCGAGGACGTCCGGGCTGCCGAGCGGATTGCGCGAGACGGTCTGGAAGACCGCCCCGGCGATCCCGAACGCGGCGCCGACCAGCAGCCCCACCAGCACCCGGGGCAGCCGCAGGTCCTGCACGATGAACCGGGCGCCGGGGTCGCCGCCGCCGGTCAGCGCGGCGATCACCTCGCCCGGCGCCAGCGGGTAGTCGCCGGAGCCGATGAGCGCGATGCCGGCGGCCAGCGCGAGGAGCAGCAGCACCAGTCCGAGGACCACGGCCCGGACGTCCAGGCGCAGCGAGAGCCCGCCGTTGGCCCCACCTTTGATGCGCAGCGCCGCCGCGCGCTTCGTGCCCTGCGCGGGCTTCACAGCCTGGGGGTTCACAGCGTCTCCTTGCTCGCTTCTCCGCCCCCGCGGCGCAGGGGTGCGGCTTTCGTACTCGACTGCGGCCCGGCGGCCGCGGGTGCGACGCTCACAGCTGGGCCATCCTCCGCCGTCGTACGAGATAGATGAAGACCGGTCCGCCGATGACGGCGGTGACGATGCCGACCTGGAGTTCGCCGGGGCGGGCCGCCACCCGGCCGAGGACGTCCGCGCCGAGCAGCAGGACCGGTGAGAGCACCGCGGAGTACGGCAGGATCCAGCGCAGGTCGGGGCCGGTGATGGCCCGTACGACGTGCGGAACCATCAGGCCGACGTAGACGATCGGGCCGCAGGCGGCGGTGGCGCCGCCGCACAGCAGGGTGACCGCGACCATGGCCAGGACCCGGGTGCGGGTGAGCCGGGTGCCCAGTGCCCGCGCCTGGTCGTCGCCGAGTGCGATGGCGTTGAGCGGCCGGGCGAGCAGCAGCGCGAGGACCCCGCCGACGGCCAGGAAGGGGGCGACATCGGTGACCGTCGGCATGGCGGCGGCGGCCAGTGAACCCACCGTCCAGAAGCGCATTTTGTCGAGCGCCGCGGTGTCCATGAGGTTGACCGCGTTGATGTACCCGACGAGGACGGCGGTCAGTGCGGTGCCGGCCAGCGCGAGCCGTACGGGGGTGGCGTTGCGGGTGCCGCCGAGGACGTAGACGGCGACCGAGACGACCGCGGCGCCGGCGAACGCGAACCACACATAGCCGGTGAGGGAGGTGATGCCGAAGAAGCTGATGGCGGAGACGACGGCGGCCGAGGCGCCGGCGTTGATACCGAGAACTCCGGGGTCCGCCAGGGGGTTTCGGGTCAGTGCCTGCATGACGGTGCCGGCCAGGCCGAGGGCGGCGCCGGCCATCAGGCCGAGCAGGGTGCGGGGGATGCGCACGTCGTGGACGACCACGTCGGTGTCGGTGCCGGAGTAGTGGAACACCCCGTGCCACACCTGGTCGAGCGGGATCGGTTTGGCGCCGACGGCGATGCCGAGGACGACGACGACGGCGAGGACGGCCACGGAGCCGAGCAGTCCCGCGGAGCGCAGGGCGTGCCGCCTCCGGGGTGCCGTGGGGGCCGGGGCCGTTGATGCTTCGGGGGGACTGTCGACCAACACAGTAGTTAGGTTAGCCTACCCTCACATTGACGTGCAGGCCCTCCCAGAGAGAAGCGCAGCCACCATGAGCACTTCCCGAAGCGTATCCCTGTCCCGCCGCGGCGTCCTGGCCGCGGGCGGCGCCGTCGGCATCGGCGCCCTGCTGGCCGCGTGCGGCGGCGGCAAGGGGGCGGCGGACGCCAACGGCGGCGCCAAGGGCGGCCCGTGGAGCTTCACCGACGACCGCAAGCACAAGGTCTCGCTCAAGGGCACCCCGCAGCGGATCGTCGCCTTCACCGGCACCGCGGCCGCCCTGCACGACTTCGGGATCGACGACCAGATCGTCGGCGTCTTCGGCCCCACCAAGCTCAAGAACGGCAAGCCCGACCCGCAGGCCGGCGACCTCGACGTCGACAAGGTCACCATCCTCGGCAACGCCTACAACCAGTTCAGCGTAGAGAAGTTCGCGGGGCTGCGGCCGGATCTGCTGGTCACCAACATGTACGAGCCGGATGCGCTGTGGTTCGTCCCGGACGACAGCAAGGACAAGATCACCAAGCTCGCCGAGTCCGTGGCCCTCACCTCCTCCCGCGTCCCGCTCGTCAAAATCATCGAGCGCTACGCCGAACTGGCCGGATCGCTCGGCGCCGACCTCAAGGCCAAGAAGGTCACCGACGCCAAGTCCCGCTTCGAGAAGGCCGCCGAGAAGCTGCGCAAGGCCGCCAGGTCGAACCCGGTCAAGGTGCTCGCCTGCTCCGGCAGCTCGGGCCTCTTCTACGCCTCCAACCCCGGCATCAACGCCGACCTGATGTACTACAAGTCCCTCGGCGTCGACCTGATCGTCCCCGACCACCTGGACAAGGGCGGCTACTTCGAGAGCCTGAGCTGGGAGAACGCCGACAAGTACAAGGCGGACGTGCTCCTGCTGGACAACCGGACCGCCACCCTCCAGCCCAAGGACCTGGCCGCGAAGCCCTCGTGGGCGAAGCTGCCCGCCGTCAAGGCCGGCCAGATCACCCCGTGGTCGAGCGAGCCGCGCTTCTCCTACGCGGGCTCCGCACCGCTCATCGAGACGCTGGCCAAGGCCGTCGAGAGCGCCAAGAAGGTCAGCTGACGCGCCGCGCGGACCGGCCCCCGGGCCGTCCGCACCGCACGTCCGCCGGCCGCGGTGGACCGCCCGCCCGCACCCGCGCGTCCCCGCGGCCGCCCCCACCCCCACCACCGTCCGGGAGGTTCCCGCATGACCACGACCGCCGCCCCCGCCACCGCCCCGTTCCGCTTCTTCGACGTGCATGTCGTCCGCTCCCGACGGCTCGGCCCCGCCATGCTGCGGGTCACCTTCGGCGGCGAGCGGCTGGACGAACTGGCCTCCGGCGGCCGTGACCAGCGCTTCAAGCTCTTCCTCCCGCAACCCCACCAGGACCGCCCGGTCTTCGACGACCTGGGCGAGGGCTGGTACACCGCCTGGCGGGCCCAGGACCCGGCCGAGCGCGCGGTGATGCGCTCGTACACCATCCGCGAACAGCGCCCGGACTCCGGGGAGTTCGACGTGGACTTCGCGCTGCACGGCGCGGAGCCGGGCGCCTCCCCCAAGCTCTCCACTCCGTTCGAGCAGGGAGGTGCCCCCATCACGGCGGGCGGGCCGGCCTCCCGCTGGGCCGCCGCCGCCCGGCCCGGCGACCGGCTGACCGTCCTCGCACCGGCCGTGGAGGACAACGGCGGCGTCGACTTCCGCCCGCCGGCCGGCACCGACTGGATCCTGATCACCGGCGACGAGACGGCGCTGCCCGCGATCGCCGGCATCCTCTCCTGGCTCTCCCCCGGCACCCAGGCCAGGGTCTTCATCGAGATCGGGCACGAGGACGACCGGCAGCCGCTGCCGACCTTCGCGGACGCCGAGGTCACCTGGCTCGTCCGGGACCCGGCCGCCGCGGCGCACCACGAGCCGGTGCTCGACGTGCTGCGCACCGCCGCGCTGCCCGCCGGCACGCCGTACGCCTGGGTCGCCGGGGAGTCCGGCACCGTCAAGGCGGTGCGCCGTCATCTGGTCCGCGAGCGCGGCTTCGACCGCCGGGCGGTCAAGTTCACCGGCTACTGGCGGCGCGGCGCCTCCGAGGAGGACCTGCTCGCCGAGCTGACGGCGGGTGCCGCGGCGGCCGAGCAGGACTGAGCCATCGGCCGCCGAGCGCCGGGGCCCCGCCGCACGCCGGGCCCCCGGGCGCCGTCCTCACATCCCGATGCGGGCCAGCGCCTTCCCCGCGTCGGCCCGGCAACTGCCGTTCCCCGCCTGCGTCCAGGCCGCCGCGCACAGCGCCCGCAGCCCGTCCAGCGGCTCCCCCTCGCCCGCCACGGCGAGCACCTCGCCGGCGGCCTCGGCCCGCCAGCCGCCGCACCGGAAACCACCGCCGTCCGCGGTCACCTCCGGCTGCGGTGCGAGCAGCCCGCGCAGGTCCGCGTCCACGTAGGAGGGACGGTGCTCCGGCGGGGCGGCCAGCAGTTCGGCGGGGGTGGTCACGCCGGTGAGCACCAGCAGGGAGTCCACCGCGCCGTTGTGGGCGCCCTCGATGTCGGTGTCCAGCCGGTCGCCGATCACCAGCGGCCGCCGGGCGCCGGTCCGCAGCACCGTCTCGCGGTGCATCGGCGGCTGCGGCTTGCCCGCCACCTGGGGCGTGCCGCCCGCCGCGATCCGGACGACCTCCACCAACGCGCCGTTGCCGGGGGCGATCCCGCGCTCCTTGGGGATCGTCAGATCGGTGTTGGACGCGAACCACGGCACCCCGCGCTGCACCGCGTACGCGGCCTCCGCCAGCCGTTCCCAGTCCAGGGCCGGGTCGTAGCCCTGCACCACGGCCGCCGGGTCGTCGTCCGCGGAGAACACCGGCTCAAGACCGCGCTCGCGCAGCGCCACCAGCAGCCCCTCGCCGCCGATCGCCAGCACCCGGGCCCCCGCCGGCACCTGCTCGGCGATCAGCCGGGCCACCGCCTGCGCCGAGGTGATCACGTCCCCGGCGCCGGTGGGCAGCCCGAATCCGGACAGCTGGTCGGCGACGGCCTGCGGGGTGCGGGCCGCGTTGTTGGTCACATACGCCAGGTGCATCCCGCCGTCCCGGGCGGTGGTCAGCGACGCAACGGCGTGCGCGATGGCCCGCCCACCGGCGTAGACGACCCCGTCCAGATCCAGCAGCGCCGTGTCGTACGCCGCGCTCAGCGCGCGCCGGCTCCCGTCGGGCTGCCTGCGAACCTGCTCGTTCATGCCGTCCTGCTCCTCGCACCTACCGGTATTTCCAGCCACATCCGGACTGTCCCCCGATCTTCCCTCATCGCCCCCGCGGCATAGCATTCTTCAATGACCGATACCGACGGCCTCCGCCTCCTCCCGTTCCGCGGACTGCGCTACGCCCCGGACCGGATCAGCAGCCTCACCGCCGTGACCTCGCCGCCGTACGACGTGGTGGTCCGGCCGGAGGGGGTGCGCCATCTGGAGACCGCCGATCCGTACAACATCGTCCGGCTGATCCTGCCGCACGCCGCGGACCCGGCCGCCCGGCACCGCCAGGCCGCCGACACCCTGCACCGCTGGCGCGCCGAGGGCGTGCTGGCGCAGGACCCCGACCCCGCACTGTACGTGTACGAGCAGCGCTCCGGCGAGGTGCTGCAGCGCGGGCTGATCGGCGCGCTGCGCCTGGACGGTCCGGTGCTGCCGCACGAGGACGTGATCCCCGAGGTCGTCGAGGACCGGGCCGCGCTGATGCGCGCCGCGGCCGCCAATTTCGAGCCGTTGCTGCTGTCGTACCGTGGCGGGAACCCGGCGAACGGTGCCACCGCGGTGATCGAGCGCGTGGTGGAGGACACTCCGCTGCTGTCCACCACCACGGAGGACGGTTTCACCCACCGCCTGTGGGCGGTCACCGCCCCTGCCGACCTCGCCACCATCGACGCGGACCTCGCCCGCCGGCAGGCGCTGATCGCCGACGGCCACCACCGCTGGGCGACCTACCAGCGGCTGTACGAGCAGCAGCCGGGTGCCACCGCCGCCTCCCCCTGGGCGTCCGGCCTGGTCCTGCTCGTCGACACCGCCCGCTATCCGCTCCAGGTCCGGGCGATCCACCGCGTACTGCCGCATCTGCCGCCCGCAAAGGCGCTGGCGGAGCTGGCCGGTGCCTTCCGCACCCGTCCGCTCGCGGGCGGGCTGCCGGACGCCCTGCGCGCCCTGGAGGAGACGCCCGGTACCGCCTTCGTCCTCAGTGGCGGGCCGGACGCCTTCCACCTCCTGGACCGCCCGGATCCCGGGCTGCTGGACCGTACGATCCGCCGGGACCGGCCCGAGGCGTGGCGGCGGCTGGACGCCACCGTGCTGCACTCCGTCCTGCTGGACGAGGTCTGGCACATCCCTGACCACCCGTCGGAC
Source organism: Streptomyces sp. NPDC048196 (assembly GCF_040652715.1). NCBI lineage: Bacteria > Bacillati > Actinomycetota > Actinomycetes > Kitasatosporales > Streptomycetaceae > Streptomyces > Streptomyces sp. NPDC048196. The sequence continues at coordinate 16,049 of NZ_JBEZMM010000086.1, forward strand.
ATCGGCTATCTGCACCACGCCGAGGCCGCCGTCGCGCACGCCGCCCGGCACGGCGGATCGGCCGTGCTGATGCGCGCCACGTCCGAGGAGACCGTCCGTCAACTCGCCGAGTGCGGTGTGACGATGCCCCGCAAGTCCACGTCGTTCGGGCCCAAGCCCGCCACGGGCCTGGTGCTCCGGACGCTGGAGGACGACAACTGAGCCGCGGACGGGGCCCGGTCCGGGCCCCGTCTCCCCACCTGGGACGTAGTTAGGTTAGGCTTACCTCACTACGTCGCCGGGCGGGCCTCCCTGCCCCTGCGCACACCCCACCCTGCGCAGGACGTGGTCAACTCCGCACCAGGGAGGACACCTTCATGAGTCTCCTCGCGCACTCCGCCGAGGACCCGGCCGACAGCCGGACGTATCTGCTCAACAACGGTACGGCCCACCGCTACCACAGCGCGGTCACCGAGAGCGTCACCCGGATCAGCGCCAAAATCGCCGGTACCGCCCGCCCGTTCACCGGCATCTCCGTCGACGACCTCGCCCCCGCGATCGCCGGCGTCGACCTCGACGCGCCGCTGCACGACGCGGCCGCCGCGCTCGACGAACTCGAAGAGGTCTACCTCCGCGACGCGGTCTACTTCCACCACCCGCGCTACCTCGCGCACCTCAACTGCCCCGTGGTGATCCCCGCACTCGTCGGCGAGGCCGTCCTCTCCGCCGTCAACTCCTCCCTGGACACCTGGGACCAGAGCGCCGGCGGCACGCTCATCGAACGCCGGCTGATCGACTGGACGGCCGCCCGGATCGGCCTCGGCGAGCTCGCCGACGGCATCTTCACCAGCGGCGGCAGCCAGTCCAACCTCCAGGCCATGCTGCTCGCCCGCGACGAGGCCTGCCGCCGCGCACTGGCCGACGCGTCCCCGGACGCCCGGCTCACCGACGTCCTCCCCCGGCTGCGCATCCTGACCTCCGCCTGCAGCCACTTCAGCATCCGCAAGTCCGCCACCCTGCTCGGCATGGGCGCCGAGGCCGTCATCGCCGTACCCGTCGACGCCGAGAAGCGGATGCGCACCGACGCGCTGGCCGACGAACTGGCCCGCTGCCACCGCGACGGCCTGATACCCATGGCGGTCGTCGCCACCGCCGGCACCACCGACTTCGGCTCCATCGACCCGCTCCCGGAGACCGCCGACCTGTGCGCCCGCCACGGTGCCTGGATGCACGTCGACGCCGCCTACGGATGCGGACTGCTGGTCTCCCGCCGCCGCGACCTGCTCGACGGCATCGAGCGCGCCGACTCCGTCACCGTCGACTACCACAAGTCCTTCTTCCAGCCGGTCAGTTCGAGCGCCGTCCTGGTCCGCGACCGGGCCACCCTGCGGCACGTCACCTACCACGCGGACTACCTCAACCCGCGCCGGATGGCCGAGGCCAGGATCCCCAACCAGGTCGACAAGTCGATCCAGACCACCCGCCGCTTCGACGCCCTCAAACTCTGGCTCACCCTGCGCATCATGGGCGCCGGCGCCGTCGGCGAACTCTTCGACGAGGTCGTCGACCGCACCGCCGACGCCTGGAAACTCCTCCACGACGACCCCCGCTTCGAGGTGGTCACCGAGCCCCGGCTGAGCACCCTGGTCTTCCGCTACGTCCCCAGCGCCGACCCGGACCCCGAGCTCGCCGACCGGGTCAACCTGCACGCCCGCGAAGCACTGTTCGCCTCCGGCGACGCGGTCGTCGCCGGCACCAAGGTCGACGGCCGCCACTACCTCAAGTTCACCCTGCTCAACCCGGAGACCACCCTGGAGGACATCGCCACCGTCCTCGACCTGATCGCCGAGCACGCCGGCGCCTTCCTCACCGAGCAGCCCCGGCCGGCGCTCAGCGCGCGCTGATCCTCCCCGAGCCGAACCCCCCATCGGAGACCCCGTGTCCGCCCCTTACGACTTCCTCGCCATCGGCCTGGGCCCCTTCAACCTCGGCCTGGCCTGCCTGACCGAGCCGATCGACGGACTCGACGGCCTGTTCCTGGACGACAAACCGTCCTTCGACTGGCACCCCGGCATGATGCTGGAGAGCAGCCACCTCCAGGTGCCGTTCATGGCCGACCTGGTCACCCTCGCCGATCCGACCTCCCCGTTCTCCTTCCTCAACTACCTCAAGGAATCCGGGCGGATCTACCCGTTCTACATCCGCGAGAGCTTCTATCCGCTGCGCGCCGAGTTCAACGACTACTGCCGCTGGGCGGCCGGCAAACTCGACACCCTCCGCTTCGGACACCGGGTCACCACCGTCGAGTACGACGCCCGCGAGGAGCTGTACACCGTCCACGCCGAGCACCTCCCCACCGGCGAACGCCTCACCTTCCGCGCCCGCAAGCTCGTCCTCGGCACCGGCACCCCGCCGCACCTCCCCGAGGCGTGCCAGGGCCTGGGCGGCGACCTGCTGCACAACGCCGGCTACCTCGACGCCAAGCCCGCCCTCCAGGCCAAGGACTCGATCACCCTGATCGGCAGCGGCCAGAGCGCCGCGGAGATCTACTACGACCTCCTCACGGACATCGACGCCCACGACTACCACCTGACCTGGGCCACCCGCTCGCCGCGCTTCTTCCCCCTCGAATACACCAAGCTCACGCTGGAGATGACCTCCCCGGAGTACGTGGACTACTTCCACGCCCTCCCCGGGGCCACCCGCGACCGGCTCAACGCCACCCAGAAGCACCTCTACAAGGGCATCGACTCCGAGCTCATCAACGAGATCTTCGACCTGCTCTACCAGAAGAGCCTGGCCGGCCCGGTCCGCACCCGCCTGCTCACCAACACCGCCCTCCGGACGGCCTCCTACGACGACGCCTCCGGCACCTACACCCTCGGCCTGCGCCAGGAGGAACAGGGCACCGACTTCACCCTCGACACCCAGGGCCTGGTCCTGGCCACCGGATATCGCTACCGCGTACCGGACTTCCTCGAACCGGTCCGCGACCGGATCGCCTGGGACGACGCCGGCCGCTACGCCGTCGCCCGCAACTACAGCATCGACACCACCGGCCAGGGCATCTTCGTGCAGAACGCCGAGCTGCACACCCACGGCTTCGTCACCCCCGACCTCGGCATGGCCGCCTACCGCAACTCGTGCATCGTCCGCGAGCTGCTCGGCCGCGAGTACTACCCGGTCGAAAAGGCCATCGCCTTCCAGGAGTTCGCCGCCCCGGCCGGCCCGCACCACCCCATGGAGATACCCGCATGAACGAGCGAAGCGAGAGAATCATCGAAAGGTGCGCGCCCAGCGGGTGCGAGGCCGAGCGAAGCGAGGCGTCGGCATGAGCAGCCCCGTCTTCACCCGCACCGATCCCGCTCTGGGGGAATTCTCCCTGCGGCCCGTCGACCCCGCCGCCGACGCCGCCGTCCTGCACTCCTGGGTCACCCACCCCAAGGCCGTCTTCTGGCTGATGCAGGAGTGCGACCTCCCCGCCGTCGAGAAGGAGTTCGCGCGGATCGCCGCCGACCCCCACCACGACGCCTTCCTCGGCCTGCACAACGGCACCCCGGCCTTCCTGATGGAACGCTACGACCCCGCCCACCGCGAACTGGTCGGCATCCACGTCGCCGAACCGGGCGACATCGGCATGCACTTCCTCACCGCGCCCACCGCCACCCCCCTCCACGGCTTCACCCACGCGGTGATCACCACCGTCATGGAAATGCTCTTCGCCGACCCGGCCACCCACCGAGTCGTCGTCGAACCCGACACCCGCAACACCGCCGTGCACGCCCTCAACAAGGCCGTCGGCTTCGAGATCCGGCGCACCGTCTCGCTGCCCTCCAAGGACGCCTACCTGAGCACCTGCACCCGCGACCAGTTCCTGGCCGCCCGAGGAGACCACTGATGCCCACCGCCCAGGACGCCGTCGCCCACCTCACCCCCGCCCTGTGGGCCCGCGCCAACCGCCTGCTGATCCGCAAGGGCCTGGCCGAATTCGCCCACGAGCGGCTGCTCACCCCCCAGCGCCTGCCGCAGGACGGCCACTACGTCGTACGCAGCGACGACGGCGACACCGAATACCGCTTCGCCGCCCGCAGAACCGCCCTCGACCACTGGCAGGTCGACGCCGACAGCATCACCCGCCACCGCGGCCCGGACGAACTCCCCCTGGACGCCCTGGAGTTCTTTCTCGAACTCCGCACGGCCCTGGGCCTCGGCCAGGAGATCCTGCCGGTCTACCTGGAGGAGATCAGCTCCACTCTCTCCGGCACCGCCTACAAACTCGGCCTCGACCAGCCCTCCGCCGCCGAACTCGCCAAGTCCGGATTCCAGGCCATCGAGACCGGCATGACCGAGGGCCACCCCTGCTTCGTCGCCAACAACGGCCGCCTCGGCTTCGGCATCCACGAGTACCACGCCTACGCCCCCGAGGCCGCCAACCCGCTGACGCTCATCTGGCTCGCCGCCCGCCGCGACCACGCCACCTTCACCGCCGGCGCCGGCCTCGACTACGACGCCCTGATCCGCGCCGAACTCCCCGCAGAGACCCGCACCCGCTTCACCACCACCCTCACCGGCCTCGGCCTCGACCCCGACGACTACTACTTCTTCCCCACCCACCCCTGGCAGTGGTGGAACAAGCTGTCGGTCACCTTCGCCGCCGAGGTCGCCCGGCAGCACCTGGTCTGCCTGGGCCCCGGCGACGACGAGTACCTCGCCCAGCAGTCCATCCGCACCTTCTTCAACACCACCGACCCGGCCAAGCACTACGTCAAAACGGCCCTCTCGGTCCTCAACATGGGCTTCATGCGCGGCCTGTCCGCCTCGTACATGGCGGCCACCCCGGCCATCAACGACTGGCTGGCCCGGCTCGTCGACGCCGACGACACCTTCCGCGCCGCCCGCTTCTCGATCATCCGCGAGCGCGCCGCCATCGGCTACCACCACCGCCAGTACGAGGCCGCCACCGAGAAGGGCTCCCCGTACCTGAAGATGCTGGCCGCCCTCTGGCGGGAGAGCCCGGTCCCCACCCTGGAACCGGGCCAGCGCCTGGCCACCATGGCCTCCCTCCTGCACACCGACCGCGACGGCGGCTCCCTGGCCGGCGCCCTCATCGAGGAGTCCGGCCTGGAACCGGCCGTCTGGCTCCGCCGCTACCTCGACGGCTACCTGGTCCCGGTCCTGCACGCCTTCTACGCCTACGACCTGGTCTTCATGCCGCACGGCGAGAACGCCATCCTGGTCGTCGAGGACGGCGCCGTGGCCCGCGTGATCTTCAAGGACATCGCGGAGGAGATCGCCGTCATGGCCCCCGAGGCGGTCCTGCCGCCCGCCGTCGAACGCATCCGCGCCGACGTCCCCGAGGACAAGAAGCTCCTCTCCGTCTTCACCGACGTCTTCGACTGCTTCTTCCGCTTCCTCGCCGCCACCCTCGACGACCGCGGCATCCTCGACGAGGACACCTTCTGGCGCACGGTCGCCGAATGCGTCACCGACTACCAGGCGGCCCACCCCCACCTGGCCGACAAATTCGCGCAGTACGACATGTTCGCCGACGAGTTCGCGCTCTCCTGCCTGAACCGCCTCCAGCTGCGCAACAACCAGCAGATGGTCGACCTCCAGGACCCGGCCGGCGCCCTCCAGCTCATCGGCACCCTCCGCAACCCGATCGCCCCCCACGCACCGGCCCGCTGAGCCGGACACCCCCCACAACGCCGAAGGGCGGGACCCCACCGGGTCCCGCCCTTCGCCGTCACCTCATCCCCCGACCGTCAGCCCTTCTCGGGCCGCTCACCGCCGTCCGTGTCACCGTCCGCGTCGCCGTTCTCCTCCGACTCGCCGGACTCCTCCAGCACGTCGGTGAACTCCACACCGTCCAGCTCCGCCAGCCGGTCCGAGGCGTCCGTGGTACCGCCCTGGTCGGCCTCCAGCGCCTTGGCGAACCAGTCACGGGCCTCGCCCTCACGCCCGACCTCCAGCAGCGCATCGGCGTACGCGTACCGCAGCCGCGCCGTCCACGGGTGCACGGCCGTCGAGGCCAGCTCCGGACTCTGCAGCGTCACCACCGCCGCGTCCGCCTGCCCCATGTCCCGACGGGCACCCGCCGCGACCAGCCGCATCTCGACCTGCCCGGCCCGGTCCAGCTTCTGCACCTCGGGCTCGCCAGCCATCGCCAGCGCCTTCTCCGGCCGGCCCAGCCCACGCTCGCAGTCCGCCATCACCGGCCACAGCTCCACGCTGCCGGTCATCCGCCGCGCCGCCCGGAACTCCGCCAGCGCCTCGCTGTACTTGCCGACCGCGTACGCCGCGAAGCCCGCGGCCTCCCGCACCGCCGCGACCCGCGACGCCAGCCGCAGCGCCACCCGCGAGTACCCGTACGCCTTCTCCGGGTCCTCGTCCAGCAGCCGCGCGACCATCACCAGGTTCCTGGCGACGTCCCCGGCCAGCGTCTTCGGCAGGCTCATCAGCTCCTGCCGGACGTCCTTGTCGATCTCCTCACCGGTGACGTCGTCCGGAATCGGCAGCCGCTTGATCGGCTCCCGGTCCCGGTCCCGCCGGTCGTCCCGCCGGTCGTCCCGGCCGCGCCCGCCACCGTACGGCCGGCGCCCGCCGCGCTCGTCGTCCCGCCGGAACCCGCCACGGTCGTCCCGCCGCGGCCCCCGCTCGTCCCGCCGGAACCCACCGCGTCCGCCACGCTCGTCATCGCGCCGGAACCCGCCACGGTCACGGTCCCCACCGTGCCCACGCTCGTCCCGCCGGAACCCACCACGGTCGTCCCGCCGGTCGTCGCGACGGTCGTCCCGACGCTCATCGCGCCGGAACCCACCGCGGTCGCCACCGCCCGACCGCTCATCGCGCCGGAACCCGCCACGCTCGCCACCACCCGGCCGGTCGTCCCGCCGGAAGCCACCACGGTCACGGTCGCCACCCCGGTCACCCCGGGAGAACCGCTCGTCGCGGTCCCGCGAGAACCGGTCGTCCCGCCGGTCGTCGCGCCGCTCGTCCCGCCGGAACCCACCACGGTCGCCACCGGACGGACGCTCGTCCCGCCGGAAGCCCCCGCGATCGCCACCGGACGGACGGTCGTCCCGGCGGAAGCCACCGCGGTCACCACCGGACGGACGCTCGTCGCGGCGGAACCCACCGCGGTCGCCACCGCCCGACCGCTCATCGCGCCGGAACCCGCCACGGTCACGGTCGCCACCGTGCCCACGCTCGTCCCGACGGAAGCCGCCCCCGCGCTCATCGTCGCGACGCGGCCCACGCGGCCGCTCGTCCCGGCGGTCGCCCCCACGGAAGCCACCCCGGTCGCCACCGGACGGGCGGTCGTCCCGGCGGAAGCCACCCCGGTCGCCACCGGACGGGCGGTCGTCCCGGCGGAACCCACCACGATCGCCACCGGACGGACGGTCGTCCCGGCGGAACCCACCACGATCGCCACCGGACGGACGGTCATCGCGCCGGAACCCGCCACGGTCGTCCCGCCGCGGCCCGCGGTCGTCCCGCCGGAACCCACCGCGCTCGCCGCGGTCACCACCACGGCCGTCCCGGCTGTCGCGGGCGTCGCGGCTGTCGCGCCGCGGCCCCCGGTCGTCACGCCGGAAACCACCGCGGTCACCGTCGTCGCGCCGCTGCGGCCGGCGCTCCGAACGATCGTCGGAAGAGTTGGTGGACATCGACGTGACTCCTGTCTTCGGTACTGCATTCATTCTCACGCACCGACCACTTCGGCGCGCTTCGGAAAAACAAAAGGACCCTTGGTCCCAGCATGTCGCTGGGACCAAGGGTCCTTGAAAGATTGTTCGGCGGCGTCCTACTCTCCCACAGGGTCCCCCCTGCAGTACCATCGGCGCTGAAAGGCTTAGCTTCCGGGTTCGGAATGTAACCGGGCGTTTCCCTAACGCT
>NZ_JBEZMM010000087.1:0-23633 GCF_040652715.1 Streptomyces sp. NPDC048196
TGTGTGGACGTAAAGCGTCAGCAGTCCACACAACCGGCCCCGGAGGTCCGTCACCGCACCCGACACCACCCAGCCCGCCGCAGGCGCAACGGCGACCAAGCCCCGCGGCGGGAAAGACGGGTACGTGCGGGGGCGCCGCAAAGCGCGCAACGGCGAGCAAGCCCCGCGGCGCCGCAGATAGCCACGTACGCGGCGCCGCAAAGCGCACAACAGCAAGCCCCGCGGCGGGACGGCCAGGTACGTGGGGTCAGAACCCCTCCGCCAGGGAAAGGAGTTCGCTGCGGTACTCGATGCGGGCGGCCCACTCCGCGGGCCATGCGCCGGCGCCCAGATGGGCGCCGGCGAACGCACCGGTGAGGCAGGCGATCGAGTCTGAGTCGCCCGACGTGCAGGCGGCCCGGCGCAGGGCGGTGAGCGGTTCGGTGGGGAAGAGCAGGAAGCAGAGCAGGCCGGTGGCCAGCGCCTCCTCGGCGATCCAACCGGCGCCGGTGGCCAGGCAGGGGTCGGCCTCCCGGTCCGGGGCGGCGAGCGCCGCGTCCAGCCGGTCCAGGACGCCGAGGCAGTCGTCCCAGCCGCGGGCGATGAACGCGGCCGCGGAGGCGTCCTGGGCGCGCTGCCACAGGTCCCCGAGCCAGTCCTCCCGGTAGACGGTCCGCTGACCGTGCGCGTACGTACGGAGCAGGGCGGGCAGCTCCGCGGGGGTCGCGCCGTCGGCGAGGGCGCGCACGGCGTACGCGGTGAGGTCGCTCGCGGCGAGAGCGGTCGGGTGGCCGTGGGTCAGCGCGGACTGGAGCTGAGCGGCGCCGGAACGCTGGTGCGGGCTCAGCCCCCGGGCGAGCCCGAGGGGCGCGACCCGCATGTTGGCGCCGCACCCCTTGGAGCCGATCTGGCTCGCCTCGGCCCAATGGCGGTCCTCGTCGCTGAGCAGCTGGCAGGCGCGCAGGCAGGTGCCGCCGGGTGCACGGTTGTTGTCGGGCGAGCGCCACCAGGCGACGTACTCGGTACGCACCGGGCCGACGAGCCGCGCCGGCGTCAGCTCACCGGCTGCCATGGCCGCCCGTAGGCCGCGACCCAGTGCCAGCGTCATCTGGGTGTCGTCGGTGACGAAGGCGGGGTCGGGCAGTGCCATCTGCCGCCAGGGGCCGCATTTGGCCTCGATCGCCGGTACGTCGTTGAACTCGGTCGGGAAGCCCAGCGCATCACCGAGCGCCAGCCCGACCAGCGCGCCAATGGCCGCGCTCGTGCCCGTACCTGTACCTGTACCTGCACCCGTACCCGTGCCGGATGCCGAGCCTGTGAAGCTCGCGTTCCCCATGAAAAAACCACCCCTTAATCGTCATGATGACGTTAAGGGGTGACGGGCCGACATCGCAAGCCAGTTGACGCGCTCGGCGCCCCTCGTGAGTGGCGTTCCTTCGTCGGCGTGGTGCAGCGGTATGCCCTGCGCGTCCCGTGGAGCGACGTGGCTGCGCGGTCCGGTGGATCGGCCTTTTTCGGCGCCTCCACGGCGGAGCCATGTGCATCTGCCCCGCCCGCTGTAGTCGAGTGCATCCGGCGCACCCCGGCCCAGCCGCGCGCATCCGGTCCGCCCACTGGAGCCGCGTACCAGCGTCCCGCCCGCTGGAGCCGCGTAACCTCCAGCCCGCCCGGTGAAGCCGCCTGCTCACACCGCACCCGTTGGAGCCGCTTCCGTGCTCGCCGCCTCTTTCCCCGCCGCCCCCTCTGCGTACCTCCTTTTCCCCGCCGCCCACCCCCCTTCGGGGGGGTGGGCGGGTGAGCTGATGAGGTTCGGCGCGCGCAACGGTTCCAGCCCCGGAGGTGCAGGCCCCGACGCCTCACCCCGAACCCAGGCGCGGACACCGACGCCCGCCCTGAAACCAAGCACGGCCCCCGACGCCCCACCCCGCCCCCAAAACCAGGAACGGGCCCGCCCGCCCCGAAGGGCAGGCGGGCCCGGTGGGCCGTGGGCGGGTTAGAGCTCGACCTCGCGCATCAGCATGCCGACCTCTGTGTTGGTCATGCGGCGCAGCCAGCCGGACTTCTGGTCGCCCAGGGAGATCGGGCCGAAGGCCGTGCGTACCAGCTTGTCGACCGGGAAGCCGGCCTCGGCCAGCATGCGGCGCACGATGTGCTTGCGGCCCTCGTGGAGGCTCACCTCGACGAGGTAGTTCTTGCCGGTCTGCTGGACGACCCGGAAGTGGTCGGCGCGGGCGTAGCCGTCCTCCAGCTGGATGCCGTCCTTGAGCTGCTTGCCCAGGTCGCGCGGGAGGGGGCCCTGGATGGCCGCCAGGTAGGTCTTCTTGACGCCGTAGCGCGGGTGGGTCAGGCGGTGGGCCAACTCGCCGTGGTTGGTGAGCAGGATGATGCCCTCGGTCTCGGTGTCGAGGCGGCCGACGTGGAAGAGCCGGGTCTCGCGGTTGGTGACGTAGTCACCGAGGCACTGGCGGCCGTCGGGGTCCTCCATCGTGGAGACGACCCCGGCCGGCTTGTTGAGCGCGAAGAACAGGTAGGACTGGGTGGCGACCGTCAGGCCGTCGACCTTGATCTCGTCCTTCTCCGGGTCGACCCGGACGCCCTGCTCCGTGACGATCTTGCCGTTGACCTCGACCCGCGCCTGGTCGATCAGCTCCTCGCAGGCCCGCCGCGAGCCCATGCCGGCCCGGGCCAGCACCTTCTGGAGCCGCTCGCCCTCCTGCTCCCCGAACGTCTTGGGGGTCTTGATCTGCGGCTTGTCGTGCCGGGCGCGGTTGCGCTCCTCGACCTGGGCGTCGTACTCCCGCGGCCGGGCGGGCGCCTGACCGCGGCCGCGCTGGGGGCCGCCCTTGCCACCGGGACGTCCCGCCTTGGGGGCCGCGCCGGTCCGCGGGCCGCCCTTGGCGCCGCCCCGGGCCGCCGCACCCCGGCTGCCGCCCGCCTTGGGGCCGCCGCCCCGGCGCTCGTCCTTGGCGCCGCCCGCGCTCCCGGATCCGCCCACGTCGTAGCGGCGCTCCTCGGGACGGGGGCGGCCGGCGCGCTGCTGCTTCTCGTCCTTCTTTCCCCCAGCCTTCGGCTGGGAGCTGCCCCCACCCGCGCCGCGGTAGTTGCCGCGTCCGCTGTCCCTGCTGTTCCTGCCGCTGCTTCGCATCAATGATCCGTCTGAGAGTCGCCGCTGTCGTCTACGTCGAACGACGGGATACCTTCCGGGGAGTCGCCCTCGACCGCGTCCGCCTCCGGGAGGAACGGTGCGAGCTCAGGGAGCTCGTCCAGGCCGCGCAGGCCCATCCGCTCCAAAAAGTAGTTCGTCGTCCTGTACAGGATCGCACCTGTTTCAGGTTCCGTCCCCGCCTCCTCCACCAGGCCGCGCTGGAGGAGCGTGCGCATCACGCCGTCACAGTTCACACCGCGAACGGCCGAGACGCGGGAACGGCTGACCGGCTGACGGTACGCGACCACGGCCAGTGTCTCCAAGGCGGCCTGGGTGAGCCGGGCCTGCTGGCCGTCCAGGACGAAGCTCTCCACGGCGTCCGCGTACTCGGCCCGGGAGTAGAACCGCCAGCCGCCGGCGACCAGCCGGAGATCGAATCCGCGGCCCTCGCGGGCGTAGTCGTCGGACAGCTCGCGCAGCGCCAGCGCGACCGCGCGGCGGGGCCGCTGCAGGACCCTGGCCAGGTGCTCCTCGGTCGCCGGCTCGTCGACGACCATGAGGACCGCCTCCAGCGCCGGCTTGAGCTCCAGCTCGGCGACGCCCAGCGCCCCGGCCGGCGGCCCCAGGCGCTCCGCCGGCCCCCCGCCGCCCGCCCCGGCCTCCGTGACCTCGTACGCGTCGACGTCGGACGCGTCGATGTGGGACGCGTCGATGTGGGACGCGTCGATGTCGTACGCGTCACCCTCGGCCACGCCGCTCATGTCTGCTCCTCTTCCGCTCGCCCGGCCCGCCCCGGTACCTGTTGCCGCTCCGGTTGCCGTTCCTGCCTGCCTGGTTCGTACCGACCTGGTTCCTTTCGACCCGGTTCCTATCGGCTTGGTTCCTGCTGGCCCGGTTCGTGCTGGCCCGGTTCCTGGTCGAACTCGTCGGTGACGACCGGTACGGCCCCCTCCGCGCCCGTCCAGCGCACCGTGAGCGCCCCGAGCGCCTCCTCCTGGTCCAATGCCACCACCCGCTCGCGGTAGAGCTCCAGAAGGGCCAGGAAACGCGCGACGACCGTGAGGGTGTCGGGGGCGTCCGCGACCAGCTGCTGGAAGCTGGCCCCGCCGGCCTCCCGCAGCCGCGCCAGCAGCACCTCGGCCTGCTCCCGCACGCTCACCAGGGGCGCGTGGATGTGGTCGACGTAGACCTGTGGCTTGGCCTTGGGCTGCATCGCCTTCACCGCGAGCTTGGCGAAGCCCTCGGCGCCGATGCTGATCACGACCTCGGGGAGCAGTTCCGCGTGCTGCGGTTCCAGCCCGACGGTGCGCGGGTAGCGCCGCGCCTCGACGGCCAGCCGGTCGCTGAAGATGTCGGCGATCCGTTTGTACGCGCGGTACTGGAGCAGCCGGGCGAAGAGCAGGTCGCGGGCCTCCAGGAGCGCGAGGTCCGCCTCGTCCTCCACCTCCGCGGCGGGCAGCAGCCGGGCCGCCTTCAGGTCGAGCAGGGTCGCGGCGACGACCAGGAATTCGGTGGTCTGGTCGAGGTCCCAGTCCGGACCCATGGCCCGGATGTGCGCCATGAATTCATCGGTCACCTTGGACAGCGCGACCTCGGTGACGTCCAGCTTGTGCTTGGAGATCAGCTGGAGCAGGAGATCGAAGGGCCCCTCGAAGTTGTCGAGCCGGAGCGTGAACTTCCCGTCACTGCCGGTCTCACCGCCGGACTCACCGCCGGACTCACCGCCGGACTCGCCACTGGCCTCACTGCCGGTCTCACTGCCGGGCCCGGCATCGGCCTCACCACCGGTCCCGGCATCGGCCTCACCACCGGTGTCGGCATCGGCCTGGCCCCAGGCCCCGACTCCGGCCCCAGACCCAGCCCCAACCCGAGCCCCGGCCTCTACGAACGTCCGGCCCTCGGAAGTCTCCTCGGCCGCCTCAACGGGAGCCCCGTCAGCGGCCGCGTCAGCAGCCCCGTCACCAGTCCCGTAGGAAAGTCCGGCCCGGTCGGCCGCCTCGGGCCCCCCGTGCGCGCGGCCGTCGGCCACAGCATGGTCGTCGGCAACAAGCTGCTCAGATCCCACCGGAGACCCCACCGGAGACTCCCCCGGCCCCGCGGGCACCTGCATCGCGGGCCCCTGCACCGCCGACCCCTGCTCCGCGGGCGCCTCATGCTCCCCGCCCGGCCCGCGCCCGAGTCGTCGGCGGGCGCGGGGGGCAGGGGTTTCGTCATGGTTCGGCATCGCGGTGGCAGGCTATCCCGCGCCGCGCGATGTGACGTTTCAGCACCGCGGCGGACGCGCCGCGCGGCGGGGCCGGTGGTCCTCAGCGGCCGCGCAGCCGCCGCACCAGGATGCTGGCGTCGCCGCGCGACTCCAGGTCGGCGAGGACCACGGCGACCGCCTCGCGGACGATCCGGCCGCGGTCGACGGCGAGGCCGTGCTCGCCGCGCAGCACCAGCCGCGCGTGTTCGAGGTCCATGAGCTCCTCGGCGGAGACATAGACGGTGATCTTCTCGTCGTGCCGTTCCCGGCCGCTGGGGCGGCGGTTGGCGCCCCGGGTGCCGCGGCGGCGGCCGGCGGCCGGTGCGGTGGCGGCCGCGCCGGCCTCGGGAGCGCCCTGCCGGGAGGCGCGGGTGCGGTGGGACGCGCCGCCGGCGCCGTCCGCCTCGCGCCCGCTGTGCTCGGCCGCGGGGGCGACCGGGGGCACCGGGGGCGGGGTGGCCGGTCCGCCGTCACCGGCCGTGGCCGGTGCGTCCGTACCGTCGTTCTCCGTGCGTCGCCGGCGTGCGGGGGCCGCCTCCGGCCCCTCCGCGGCCGGGTCGGGCTCGCCGGCCGGCGCGGGCACCCGGGGTGCCTCGCCGTTGGCCGCGGCCGCCGAACCCCCCGGCGTACGGCGGGGGGTGGAGGGCTGCAGCGCCACTCCCCCGGTGGTGCGGAACAGTTCGTCGGCTCCCGGCAGACTCACTCGGCGTGACACCGGGCGAGCACCTCCCTGGCGAGCTGGCGATAGGCGGCGGCACCGACGGAGTTGGAGGCGTACGTGGTGATCGGCTCGCCCGCGACGGTGGTCTCGGGGAAGCGGACCGTACGGCCGATGACGGTGTGGTAGACGTGGTCGTCGAAGGCCTCGACGACGCGCGCGAGGACCTCGCGGCTGTGCACGGTGCGGGAGTCGTACATCGTCGCGAGGATGCCGTCGAGCTCCAGCTCCGGGTTGAGCCGCTCCTGGACCTTCTCGATGGTCTCGGTGAGCAGCGCGACACCGCGCAGCGCGAAGAACTCGCACTCCAGCGGCACGATGACCTTGTGAGCCGCCGTCAGGGCGTTGACGGTGAGCAGGCCGAGCGAGGGCTGGCAGTCGATGACGATGTAGTCGTAGTCGGCCAGCAGCGGTTTCAGGGCGCGCTGCAGGGTCGACTCGCGGGCGACCTCGCTGACCAACTGCACCTCTGCCGCTGACAAATCGATATTGCTGGGCAGCAGGTCCATGTTGGGGACCGCGGTCTTCAGCAGGACCTCGTCGGCCGACATGCCCCGCTCCATGAGCAGGTTGTAGACCGTCAGGTCGAGTTCCATCGGGTTGACGCCGAGGCCGACCGACAGGGCGCCCTGCGGGTCGAAGTCGACGAGCAGCACCCGTCGTCCGTATTCGGCGAGTGCGGCGCCCAGGTTGATGGTCGAGGTGGTCTTGCCGACCCCGCCCTTCTGGTTGCACATCGCGATGATCTTGGCCGGGCCGTGGTCCGACAGCGGTCCCGGGATGGGGAAGTAAGGGAGCGGGCGTCCGGTCGGGCCGACGCGTTCGCGGCGCTGGCGCGCGGCGTCCGGCGCGAGCGTCGCGGCGTATTCGGGGTCCGGCTCGTACTCCGCGTCCGGATCGTAGAAGTGCCCCTCGGGCAGGTCGTCGTAGTCGGCGAAACGGGCGGGTTCTCCACTGCCCCGGTCGCCGGCCATGGCGTTCACGTGATGGCCGTCCATGCTCTGGTGGGCTGTCGTGGAAATGCTCTGATGGGCCGCGAAGGTGTGGATCGCGACGGAGCCGACAGCCTCGAACCCCGAGGGACCCTGGCCCCGTGCAACCGCTCCTGGTTGACCACCCCCGGGAGTAAATGTCGACTCATTCACAAGTCGTCTTACCTCCTTGGACGTGACCAGGAAACTTTATCGATAGGTCAGCGTGGCACCATGCCGACGGTTGGCGACTCTATGGCGTGTCGGGCGTCCGCAGCAACACAATCCACCGGACCCGGCACGATGTGTCGGTAACCGGACCCCCCGATGTCAAGGGCGCAAGCGGGATCGGACCGATGTTTCGGGGGTGTGCGAATCGGTTAAAGGGTTACGTTCACGGCGAGTTGAGAGACGACGTTCCGGAACGGCGTGCACCCAGCGTCACACACGCCACCGGCCGGGCCCTGTCGACAAGGCCCGGCCGGATGCTCAGCGTTGACGCGCTTCGTTGACGTCTCAGCCCAGGAGGGTGCGGAGTTCGGTGCACTCGAGACCGTGGGCCTCGGCGACCGGGCCGTAAACGACCTTGCCGTCGTGGGTGTTCAGGCCCTTGGCCAGCGCCGGGTCACGGCGCAGCGCCTCGACCCAGCCGCGGTTCGCCAGCTCCACGATGTAGGGCAGCGTGGCGTTGGTGAGCGCGTAGGTGGAGGTGTTCGGCACCGCGCCCGGCATGTTGGCGACGCAGTAGAAGACCGAGTTGTGCACCTCGAAGGTCGGCTCGGCGTGCGTGGTGGGACGGGAGTCCTCGAAGCAGCCGCCCTGGTCGATCGCGATGTCGACAAGGACACTGCCCGGCTTCATCTTGGCGACGAGCTCGTTGGTGACGAGCTTGGGGGCCTTGGCGCCCGGGATCAGGACCGCACCGACGACGAGGTCGGCCTCGACGACGGCCTTCTCCAGCTCGTAGGCGTTGGAGACGATCGTCTGCACCTTGGTGCCGAAGATCTTGTCGGCCTCGCGGAGCTTGTTGATGTCCTTGTCGAGCAGGGTGACGTGGAAGCCGAGGCCCACAGCGATCTGCACCGCGTTCCAGCCGGAGACGCCACCGCCGATGACGACGGCCTTGCCCGCGGCGACACCGGGGACACCGCCGGGCAGCACACCGCGGCCGCCGGCCTGGCGCATCAGGTGGTAGGCGCCGACCTGCGGGGCGATCCGGCCCGCGACCTCGGACATCGGGGCGAGCAGCGGCAGCTGGCGGCCGGCCGTCTCGACGGTCTCGTAGGCGATCGCGGTGGTGCCGGACTCCAGGAGGGCGTCCGTGCACTCACGGGAGGCGGCCAGGTGCAGGTAAGTGAAGAGGGTCTGGTCCTTACGGAGGCGGTGGTACTCCTCCGCGATCGGCTCCTTGACCTTCAGCAGCAGGTCAGCGGTGCCCCAGACCTCGTCAGCGGTGTCCAGGATGGTGGCACCGGCGGAGACGTACTCCTCATTGGTGATGGAGGAGCCGAGGCCGGCGTCCTTCTCGATGAAGACCTGGTGGCCGTGGCGGACGAGTTCGTTGACTCCGGCGGGCGTGATGGCCACGCGGAACTCGTTGTTCTTGACCTCGCGGGGGATGCCGACCTTCACGTCGATCACGGTCCTTGAAAGAGAGGGTGCAGGAGGAATTATCCCCTCATGCGATGCATGACGGAACTGACCGCGCCGTACGCGGCTCAGCCAGTCTATTGAAGGAGCTCCTGTTGTCTAGCCTTGCAAAGCATTAAATCTTGAGAGAGGTACCACCGATTTCGTAGGTCACTCCGGGTGATCTTCCAGGAGTCGTTCCCCCGCGGCGCGGTGGAGCCCCGCCGCGCTTGGGTCCCCGAGCCGTTCGAGGGTGTCCGCGATCCGCAGCTGGAGGGCCGCCTGGAGCCGTCCGTCGTCCGTTTTGCGGACCAGATCCAGGGCCTCCAGACAGGTCCGCAGCGCCTCCTCGGGGCGTCCGGCGTACTCCTGGACCCGCGCCGCCTCCCCGGTCGCCCGCGCCTGGCCGGCGAGATCGCCCAGCCTGCGGTACGTCCGGGCGGCCGCCCGCCACTGCTTGAGCGCCTCCCCCCACCGCCCGGACGCCATCAGCGCCCCGCCGATCCGCCCGTGCACCCGCGCCGCGTCCGCCGCCTCGCCGCGCGCCAGCCGCAGCTCCAGCGCCCGCCCGTACCAGTCGGCGGCCCGCACCCCGTCTCCCAGCTCGGCGTACGTGCCGCCCAGTGACTCCATGGCCCGGACGGTGGCCACCGGGTCCGCCACCGACCGTGCCGCCTCCAGGGCACCCCGGTAACGGCCGAGCGCCTGGGCCGTCCGCCCCGCACCGCTGTCGAGGTCCGCGAGGTTCAACAGCGCGGCGGCCCGCTCGCGCGCCAGCCCGCGCCGCTCGGCGGCCCGCAGCACGAGGCCGTGCACCGTATAGAGGTCCGGCGCGGCCGCCTCGGCGCCCTGGTGCGCGAGCAGGGTTCGGGTCAGCGCGGCCATCAACCGCCGGTCCAGGGTGTCGAGTTGGCCGTCCGCGGCGGCCGCGCGGGCGGCGGCGAGCAGCGCCGGGCGGCGGCTGCGCAGCCAGTGCGCCGCGGTGTCCCGGGAGCTGAAGCGCAGCGACCGGGGCAGTCCGGCGGCCTTCTGCCGGGCGGTGGATCCGGCCGGCTCGGTCATCGCCCGGCACGACTGCAGCAGCCGTACGGTCCGCTCCAGCACCCGGGCGCGGGCCAGCTGGAGCTCGGCCGGCCGCTCGTGTTCCTCCAGCTGCTCGCGCAGCAGCGGGTCGAGGCAGCCGGGGACGCGGTACTGCGGGTGCCGTGCGGCGTCCGCGGTGCCGGTGCCGGCGGGCGGGGCGTCGGGGTCCGCCGCGACCGGCCGCAGCAGGCCGAGCACGGCGAAGTCGGCGAGTGCGGCGGCGGCCGTCGGCATCGAGCAGCCGGCCAGCGCGGAGGCGGTGTGCGCGTCCACGAGGCCGGCCGGGGCGAGGGTGAGCAGCCGCAGTATCCGGGCGGCGGTCGCCGGCAGCGCCTCGTAGGAGAGCCGGAAGGCCCGGAAGAGGGGGCGGGCGCCACTGGGCAGGTCCGGCGGCACCGGGACCGCCCGCAGTGCCTGGTGGAGATCGGCCACCGACGATGTGGGGCGGCCGGCGAGCCAGGCGCCGGCCAGGACCAGGGCGGCGGGCTGGCCGCCGCACTCCTCGGCGACACTGTCGGCGGTCCGCGGGTCGACGGTGATCCGGGTCGGTCCGGCGTACCGCTCCAGGATGTCCACGCACGCCGCGCCGTCCAGCCCGCCCACGGTGCACGGGCGGACGTCCGGGATGCCGGTCAGCGGCCCCTGGGAGACGACCACGACCAGGCAGTCCGGGGCGTCCGGGAGCAGCGGTTCGACGGCGTCGGCGCCCGGGGCGTCGTCGAGGAAGAGCAGCGCGCGGCGGCCGGCGAGCGCCCCGCGCAGCCGCTCGGCCAGTTCGTCCCCGTCGGCGCCCGGCGGGGCGTCCGCACCGAGGGCGGTCAGCAGCTCACGTGCGGTGCTTCCGGTATCGGCGACCTCCCCGCCCGGTCCGGTCAGCGCGGCGCGCAGCACCCCGTCGGGGTGATCGCCGGCCAGCTCGCCGAGCAGCTGCTCGGCGAGTGCGGTACGTCCCGAGCCGGGGCGGCCGGCGATCAGCAGCACCCGGCTGCGGGCGCCCTTGCGCCCCGAGAGGGTGTCCAGGCCGGCCCGGGCGATGTCGGCGTGCAGCGCCTTGAGCTCGCGGCGGCGCCCGGCGAAGCCGGCCGCGGGGGTGCGGCCCGCGGCGGCGGGGGCCGTCGCCGTCTGAGGCGCGAGCCGCCCCGTGCCCACCGCCTGGTCCGTCACCCGTCACGCTCCCGTCCACCTGCGCGTACGAACCCGCCGCAGGCGCGGGCGGGAACCCTTACGAGCGTAGTTCACGGGGCGTCACGTGCCGTGCGGAGCAGGGCGGTTGGGTCACCCGACCGGATCGGGGCCGTCCGCCCGCGGACCGCGGCAGGGGGTGCGGTCAGGCCTCGAACGGGCGGGCCGGCCAGGGCGCATCGGCCGGCCGCAGCGCGTCCAGGCCCGTGCCGCGCTGCGCCGCGGTGAGTGCCAGCACGCCCACGACCAGGCAGTTGTTGTGCAGCTCACCGGCGAGCGCCCCGCGCACCAGCTCCTCCTGCGGTACCCGCGCCAGCTCCATGTCGGCCTCCTCCTCGGCGACCTCGAAGCGCTCCCCCTCGGCCTCGGACAGGTCCCGGGCGAGGAAGATCCGCACGGCCTCGTCGCAGCCGCCGGGCGTGGTGTAGACGTCGGTCAGCACCCGCCAGTCCTCGGCCTTGACGTGCGCCTCCTCGTACAGCTCGCGCTGGGCGGCGCGCAGCGGGTTCTCCCCGGGGACGTCGAGCAGCCCGGCGGGGATCTCCCACAGCTTCATGCGCACGGGGTGGCGGTACTGCTTCAGCACCAGCACCCGGCCCTCGTCGTCGAGGGCGAGGACGGCCACCGAGCCGGGGTGGACCTGGTAGTCACGGGTGACCTTGGCGCCGTCCGGCATCACGACCTCGTCGGTGCGGACGCTGGTCTTGTTCCCGGTGAACGGCGTGGTGGAGGCGGTGACCGTCCATTCCTCCGGGGTGTCCTTGATCGCCATGGCGCGTCCTCCTGTGTGGGCCTCTAACAACGCGGAACCGGGGCACGACCTCGCCGAAGAGGCCGTACCCCGGCAACCGTAACCGGCCCGGTGGGTGCTACTTCGCGGCGCCCGTCTTGCGCGCGACCGCGGCCTTCACCAGCCCGGCGAAGAGCGGGTGCGGGCGGGTCGGGCGGGAGCGGAGCTCCGGGTGCGCCTGGGTGGCGACGAGGTAGGGGTGGGTCTCGCGCGGGTACTCGACGTACTCGACGAGCTTGTTGTCCGGGGAGGTGCCGGAGAACTGCAGCCCGGCCTTCTTCTCCAGCTCACCGCGGTAGGCGTTGTTGACCTCGTAGCGGTGGCGGTGGCGCTCCTCGACGTATCCCTGGTCGCCGTAGACCTCGCGGACGATGGAGCCCTCGGCGAGCTTGGCCGGGTACATGCCCAGCCGCATCGTGCCGCCCATGTCGCCCTCACCTGCGACGATGTCCAGCTGCTCGGCCATGGTGGAGATGACCGGGTGGGCGGTCGCCGGGTCGAACTCGGTGGAGTTGGCGCCCTCGATGCCGGCGAGGTTGCGGGCCGCCTCGATGACCACGCACTGCAGGCCCAGGCACAGACCGAGCAGCGGCAGCTTGTTCTCGCGGGCGTAGGTGATCGCGCCGACCTTGCCGTCCACACCGCGGTCGCCGAAGCCGCCGGGGATGCAGATCGCGTCGCAGTCGGAGAGCTGCGCCGCGGCACCGGCCGGGGTCCTGCAGTCGTCCGAGGTGACCCACTTGATCTTGACCCGGGCCTTGTTGGCGAAACCGCCGGCCCGCAGCGCCTCGGTGACCGAGAGGTAGGCGTCCGGCAGGTCGATGTACTTGCCGACCAGCGCGACCTTGACCTCGTGGTCGGGGTTGTGGACGCGCTCCAGCAGATCGGCCCACTGGGTCCAGTCCACGTCGCGGAACGGCAGGTCGAGCTTGCGCACGACGTAGGCGTCCAGGCCCTCGGCGTGCAGCACCTTGGGGATGTCGTAGATCGACGGGGCGTCGATCGCGGCGACCACCGCGGCCTCGTCGACGTCGCACATCAGCGAGATCTTGCGCTTGATGGCGGTGGGCACCTCGCGGTCGGCGCGCAGCACGATCGCGTCGGGCTGGATACCGATGTTGCGCAGCGCCGCGACCGAGTGCTGGGTCGGCTTGGTCTTGAGCTCACCGGACGGGCCGATGTACGGCAGCAGCGAGATGTGCACGACGAAGACGTTGTCCCGGCCGACCTCGTGGCGGACCTGGCGGACGGTCTCCAGGAACGGCAGCGACTCGATGTCACCGACGGTGCCGCCGACCTCGGTGATCACGACGTCGACGTCCTCGGTCGCCATCCGCCGGATGCGGTGCTTGATCTCGTTGGTGATGTGCGGGATGACCTGCACGGTGTCGCCGAGGTACTCGCCGCGGCGCTCCTTGGCGATCACGGTGTTGTAGACCTGGCCGGTGGTCACGTTCGCCGAGCCGTCGAGGTCGACGTCGAGGAACCGCTCGTAGTGGCCGATGTCCAGGTCGGTCTCGGCGCCGTCGTTGGTGACGAAGACCTCGCCGTGCTGGAACGGGTTCATCGTTCCGGGGTCGACGTTCAGGTACGGGTCGAGCTTCTGCATCGTGACCCGCAGACCGCGCGCCTTGAGGAGAGCACCCAGGCTGGAGGCGGTGAGCCCCTTGCCGAGCGAGGAGGCGACGCCCCCGGTGACGAAGAGGTGCTTGGTCGTCGTGGATTTGGCTGGCATGGCCAAGAGGGAGCTCCCGTGGTCGCGAGGTGGAGAGGTGCGAAGCGGCGCCGTCCCGCGTCTGTGAGGGGTGCCGTCGCTGCGGTCGGGGTGCCGTGACATGTTGCCGGGGCCCACCGGTCCACGGGGTACCAGGCTATCAGCGCCCGGGCATGGTCGCGCCCGGCCACGCACCGGAACCTCGTGCGACCCCTCCCCGTCACGATGCGTGACGAGGAAGGGTTGACGCTGTCACGTGACGGAGGCCACCCGTTCGGAGCACTTCACTCGTCGCGAGCGTCGCGCGGATCACCCGCCTGCGTCGTATCCTGCTCGGACACTCGCAACGAGCCGTCCGGGAAGGCACACCCTCCCCCAGCTACCGCTGGGTAGGACCCCCAGCCCGATTTCCGGTCCAGCTGCTCGGCGACGTTTCATGGGCAGGACGGACAGATCACAACGTCCCATGGGGGGCGTGACTCCAGTTCGACGGGAGATGCACGTGGCCGGGCGCATCGAGGACTACGCACTTATCGGCGATATGCAGACCGCCGCTCTAGTGTGCAGGGACGGCACGGTCGACTGGCTGTGCCTGCCCCGCTTCGACTCGCCGGCGGTCTTCGCAGGGCTGCTGGGCACAGAGGAGAACGGCTACTGGCGGATGGGACCGGTGAACGGTTCCGAGGACGGGCCGCAGCCCGCCGACCGCCGCCGCTACCGGGGCGATTCACTCGTGCTGGAATCCGAGTGGGACACCCCGCGCGGTACCGTCCGGGTGATCGACTTCATGCCGCCGCGGGACGGCGCGCCGCAGGTGATCCGCATCGTGGAGGGCGTCAGCGGCCGCGTCCCGATGCGTTCGGAGCTGCGGATGCGGTTCGCGTACGGCTGGGTCGTGCCGTGGGTGCACAAGATCGACGAGCGGACCGTCGCGGTCGCCGGCCCGGACTCCGTATGGCTGGACACCGAGGTCGAGACGTACGGGAAGGACCTGACGACCTTCTCCGACTTCACCGTCTCGCCGGGCGAGCGGATCGCCTTCACGATCAGCTGGCAGCCCTCGCACCACCAGCCGCCGGCCGTGGCGGACCCGGAGGGGTCGCTGGAGGCCACCGAGGAGTTCTGGCGCGAGTGGGTCGAGCACTGCACGTACCACGGCCCCTACCGCGACGCCGTGGTCCGCTCGCTGATCACGCTGAAGGCGCTGACGTACGCGCCGACCGGCGGGATCGTCGCCGCGCCGACCACCTCCCTGCCCGAGTGCATCGGCGGCGTCCGCAACTGGGACTACCGCTTCACCTGGCTGAGGGACGCCGCGATCACCCTGTCCTCGCTGCTGCGCACCGGCTACCGCGAAGAGGCCCGGGCCTGGCGGGAGTGGCTGCTGCGGGCGGTGGCCGGCGACCCGGACAACCTGCAGATCATGTACGGCATCGCCGGTGAGCGCGAGCTCGGCGAGAACGAGCTCAACTGGCTTCCCGGGTACGAGAATTCCCGTCCGGTGCGGGTCGGCAACGGCGCCGCCGGCCAGCTCCAGCTCGACGTCTACGGCGAGGTCACCGAGGCGCTGCACCTGGCGCACATGACCGGTCTGGCCCGCAACGACTACGCCTCGCTGCTGCAGATCAAGCTGATCCAGTGGGTGGAGAAGCACTGGGACGAGCCGGACGAGGGCATCTGGGAGGTCCGCGGGCCGCGCCGGCACTTCGTCCACTCCAAGGTGATGACCTGGGTCGCGGTGGACCGCACGGTCAAGCTGATCGAGTCCGGGGACGTCGACGGCCCGCTGGAGCGCTGGAAGGACCTGCGGGAGACCATCCACCGGGACGTCTGCGAGAAGGGTTACGACAAGGAGCGCAACACCTTCACCCAGTCCTACGGTTCGCAGGAGCTGGACGCCTCGCTGCTGCTGATCCCGCAGGTCGGGTTCCTGCCGCCGGACGACAAGCGCGTCATCGGCACGATCGAGGCGATCCAGCGGGAGCTGACCACCGAGGACGGCTTCGTGCTGCGCTACCCGACGGCCGGCCAGGGCGAGCTGGGCGTGGACGGTCTGGAGGGCGAGGAGGGCGCCTTCCTGGCCTGCTCGTTCTGGCTCGCGGACGACCTGGCGATGATCGGCCGGGTCGACGAGGCCCGCCAGCTCTTCGAGAAGCTGCTCTCCCTCCGCAACGACCTCGGGCTGCTCGCGGAGGAGTGGGACCCCAAGGGCAAACGGCAGGTGGGCAACTTCCCGCAGGCGTTCAGCCACGTTCCGCTGATCGACACCGCCCTGCGCCTGACGGCGAGCGGGGCGTACGGCGGCTGAGCCCGCCGCTGGTGTACGCCGCGGCCGCCCCCGGGAGTGTTCCGGGGGCGGCCGCGGCGTGTGAGTCGTGCGGGTCGTGTGGGGCGCAGGACCGGACGGTCCGGTGCGTCAGAAGGGGGTCAGGGTGAGGGTGATCTCCTTCGGGGCGCTGTCCTCGATGTACGAGGCGAAGCCGGCGACGTCGTCGAAGGCGAAGCCGTAGGCCCGGCCGTCCTGGGTGGCGGCGTGCATGGCCTTGGCGTAGTGGTTGGTCAGCCGCTGCCGGTAGAAGGCGGCGGGGTCGGTGGTGGGCTGGTGCGCCTGCGAGCCCAGGGTGGAGCGGTTGAGGGCCGCGCCCAGGACGGCGGCCACCGGGCCGAGGGTGCCGTCGTTGGGGGCGGCGAGGGTGCCGTCGCAGAAGAGGACGTCACGGGTGGACGGCTTGTCGAAGGAGACCGTGCCCGGCCCCTGGAAGACGAGCTTGCCTCCGCTGACCCGGCCGGTGAAGCTGCCGGCGTTGGTGGTGACGGTCAGGTCCTTGCTCGCGTAGGCGGACCAGGCCTCGTCGATGGCGGGGGCGAGGTAGTCCTTGGCGAACAGTCCACTGTCGAGGCCGTGCCCGGGCGCGATCACCCGCTTGTCGCCGATGACGAGCCGGTCGAATCCCTCGGCGGCCTTGACGTCGGCGAAGATCCGGTCGCGGGCGCCGTCCTTGAGCGTGCCGGTGGTCTGCTCCTTGGCGCCGGAGAGCTTGATGGCGAGCGGCACGCTGAACATGTCGACCATGGTGGTGTTGCAGTACAGCCCGCCGGAGTTGTGGGTGAACTCGGCGCAGTCGTGGAGGACGTCGTGGTTGGGGTCACCGGAGACCCAGCCCGCCGGGTAGGCGAGCGCGGGTTTGCCGTTGCCGTCCTTGACGGCCTTGAACTTGAGCTTGCTGCCCAGCGCGACGTAGATCCGGCCGGACATCTGGGGCAGTTGGACGGTCGTGGTCCCGCTCACGGCGAGCGGAATGGCGTAATCGGTGTACCCGTCCGGCCCGTTGTCCCCGAGCGCCACGGGCTTGAGCGCCCCGTCCGGCCCGGCCCACACCTGCTGCGCCCCGTCATTCCCGACGATGTACACCCACACCGAGGAATTCCGGTACGCCCCGGAGTTGTTGAGGATACGCAGGGGGACCGCCCCCGCCGCCCGTTTTTGCCCCGCGGTCGTACGAGCCTCCAGAGGGGACCCGAGGGCGCGGCCGGCCAGGGTGAGGCCGGAGGCGGTGGCGGCGCCGGCGGCGAGGCCGCCGAGCAGGGTACGTCGAGTGATCACGGGGTGGCTCCTTGCGGGGTGGCTCCTTGTGGGGAGGCTCCTTGTGGGGAGGCTCCTTGTGGGGCGGCGGGGTGCCGGTCGGTGGCAGCGGCGGGGTGCCGGTGGGTGGCAGCGGACGGGGCGGGCTCGCGGGCCGTACGGGTGGAGGCTGTTGCGGACTGCTGGACGGAGACCGCGATGTGGTCCACGAGGAGTGAGCCGCCGGGGCGGGTGGCGTCGGTGGGGGTCGCCCGGCCCGCGACGCCGTCCGGGAACGCCCCGCCCATCGCGAGGTTCAGCAACAGGAAATGGCCGTGGTGGGTGGCCTTCGCCCAGGTGTCGGCGTCCATCTCGGCCGACGTCACGGTGTGGAACTTCTGCCCGTCGACATACCAGTTCAGCGACTCCGCGGCGGCGTTGGTGCGGTCCAACTCCAGTGCGTACGTGTGGAAGCCGGCCTGGCAGGCGCTGCCGGGGCACTCCCGGGAACTCCCCTTGCCCTGCGTCTCGTTGCACGGCCCGCCGGGATTGACGCCGCAGTGCAGCGTGCCCCAGACCTTGTTGATGCCGTTGACGTTCTCCATGAGGTCGAACTCGCCGATGCCGGGCCAATTCTGGTAGTTGCCGCGGTAGTCGGCGCCCAGCGTCCAGAAGGCGGGCCAGTAGCCGAGCGCGGCGTCACCGGTGACGTCGGGCATCCGGATGCTCGCCTCGATGCGGAGCTTGCCGCCGGC
Source organism: Streptomyces sp. NPDC048196 (assembly GCF_040652715.1). Classification (NCBI taxonomy): domain Bacteria; kingdom Bacillati; phylum Actinomycetota; class Actinomycetes; order Kitasatosporales; family Streptomycetaceae; genus Streptomyces; species Streptomyces sp. NPDC048196. Next base: position 17,774 of record NZ_JBEZMM010000087.1, read on the forward strand.
CGGTGCGGCGAAGTCGGTGCGCCGGGTCTCGATGCGGGCCGAGGTCCAGGTGGCGCCGTCCTTGAGTGCGGTGATTTTGAGGTGGCCGGCGCCGTCGAGCTGGAGGTTTTCGGGTTTGTCCGTGTACGTCTCGCGTTCGCCGGTACCCCAGTTGCCGGGGCCGCCGGGGTAGCCGGTACCGGTGTCGATGATCCAGTCGTCGCCGCTCGGGCGTGATCCGGCAGCGCCGTTGAAGTCCGTACGCCACACTTCCTGGAAGGCGGTCGCGGTGTTCGCGGTACGGGCGGCGCTCGGCGGGTGCGCGGTGCCGGCCTTGGGGGCCGCTTCCCCGGCAGAGGCGCTGGGGAGGGCGAGGGCGAGGGAGCAGGTGCTGACGAGCGCGGTGCTCATGGTGAAGAGCACCGCTCTTTTCCTCATGCTCATGACATTCTCTCCTCGGAAATGGTGGGGGGTAGTGAGGAGTTCTGGGGGGTATCCGTGAGGGCATCGCGCTTGAGAGCGCTCTCATGACGTCCTCAGTGCACCCTGCCGACTCGACGGCACACCGTCAAGTCACCTCGTCGAAAAAGGAGTTGGAACGTGCCTGAGCCGAACGGTGGGCGGCCCACGCTGGAGGCGGTCGCGGCGCATGCCGGCGTCTCCCGCGCCACGGTGTCGCGCGTGGTCAACGGCGGTGCGGGCGTACGGGAAGCGGTCCAGGAACGCGTCCGCCGGGCGGTGCACGAGCTGGGTTACGTACCGAACAGCGCGGCCCGCACCCTGGTCACCCGCCGCACCGGAGCGGTCGCCGTGGTCATCGCGGAACCGGAGGCCCGGGTCTTCACCGACCCCTTCTTCGGCCGTCAACTACGGGGCATCAGCCGGGAACTGGCCGCCGCCGACACCCAGCTCCTGCTGATGTTCGTCGAGCACCGCGCCGACTACGACCGCATCGGCCGCTATCTGGCGGGGGGCCATGTCGACGGCGCGCTGATGTTCTCGCTGCACCGCGACGACCCGCTGCCCGCCATGGCCGAGCGCGCCGGGCTGCCCACGGTGTACGGCGGCCGGCCCGGCTGGGCGGGCGCCGACCGCGCGCCGCGGCCGCTGTACGTCGACACGGACAACCGCGACGGCGCCCGTCAGGCCGTACGTCATCTCCTCGACCGCGGCCGCCGGCGGATCGCGGTGATCACCGGTCCGCTCGACCAGACGTCGGCGCTGGACCGGCTCGACGGCTATCTGGAGGTGCTGGGCATGAGCGAGCCCGATCCGCGGTTGATCGCGGACGGCGGCTTCACGGCGGAGGGCGGCGAGCGCGCCATGGCCACGCTCCTGGACGCCGCGCCGGACCTGGACGCCGTCTTGGCGTGCTCCGACCTGATGGCGAACGGCGCCCTGCGGACGCTACGGGCGCGGGGGCGGCGGGTCCCGGACGATGTGGCGGTGGTCGGCTACGACGACCTGGAACCGGCGGCCTGGGCGGACCCACCGCTGACCACGGTGCGGCAGGACGTGGAGGAGATGGGCCGCCTGATGGCCCGGCTGCTGCTGCGGCTGCTGGACACGCGGCGGGCGGGGGGCGCGCGGGGGTCGGGGGCCGGGGGCGCCGGGGGTGCCGGGGGTGCCGGGGGTGCCGGGGGTGCCGGGGCTGAGCTTGGGGGCGGTGCGGATGTTGGGGGTAGTGCGGACGGTGGGGGCGGCGCGGACGTTGGGGGTAGTGGGGGCGGTGCGAATGTAGGGGGCGGTGTGGACCGTGGGTCCGGTACGGCCGTGGGGGGTGGTGCGGATCGTGGGAGCGGTGCGGGTCTCGGTGGTGGAACGGATCGTGGGGGCGAGGCGGATCTCGGGTCCGGGACGGGTGGCGTGGCGGCTGCGCCGGGGCTGGCGCCGGTGATCACGGAGGCGCGGTTGGTGGTGCGTGAGTCGACGTGAGCTGATGAAGTCGACGTAGGCCGACGTGCGCCGACGTGAGGGAGCCGTCCCGGTGCGAGGCGCGGGCCCGACCCGCGGCCCCGCCCACGCCCTCGGCCCGCGTCCCGCCCACGCGCCCAGGCCCGCCACCGGCGCCCGGACGGGGAGGCTCCGGATAGCGGACTGCGGGTACCGTTCGTCGGCATGGGGCCGGAAGCAAAAATCGAAGCCGAGATCACGGTACGCAGGGCGCTGGAGCTGCCCGCGCTGCGGCGCGGGCTGCCGGAGGTGCTGGCCGGCGGGGACCGGCTGGACCGCGCGGTGCGCTGGGTGCACGCGGGCGAGGTGCCGCACATCGCCTCGCTGCTCAAGGGCGGCGAGCTGCTGCTGACCACCGGTCTCGGGCTGGGCACCCGGCCGTCCGAGCAGCGGGCGTTCATCCGTAAGCTCGCGGACCGCGAGATCGCTGCTCTCGTCGTAGAGCTGGGCTCTCGTTTCGAATCGCTGCCCCCGGCGCTGGTGGACGCCGCACGGGACTGCGGTCTGCCGTTGATCCAGCTGCACCGCGAGGTCCCGTACGTCACGGTCACCGAGGCCATCCATACGGAGATCATCAACAGCCACTACGCGCTGCTGCGCCGCGCCGACCAGATCCTGCGCCGGTGTACCGACGTCCTCCTGCGCGGCGGGGGTGCGCCCGAGGTGCTGCGGCTGCTGGCCGTCTTCACCGGCAACCCGCTCTGCCTGGAGGCCCCCGACGGCAGCCCGCTGTACGCCGCGGGCCCGGACGGCGGCGACGAGGACGGGTCCGCCGACGCCGATCCGCTGCTGGCCTGGGAGGGCCTGCGCGATTCGGGCGTCCGGATCGACGTTCCCGGTGGCGGGCACGGTCCCGACGCGGTCCGCGCCCGCCTGGTGCTGCTGCCCGTCAACGCCCCCGTGGCCCCGGTGCACCGGATCGCCGCGGAACGCGCCGCCGATCTGCTCGCCGTCGTCATGCTCCAGTCCCGCCAGGAGGAAGTGCTGGCCGCCCGCGGCCGCGGCGACTTCCTCGCCGATCTGGCGGAGGGCCGGATCTCCGCTGTCGAGGCGCCCGCACAGGCCCGGCTGCTCGGCTTCCGCCCCGGCCCGGAACCGGTCCTTCCGGTGGTCATGCGGCTACCGGCCGGCCTCCCCACCCCCAACAGCTGGGCACTGCTGGCCCAGACCCTGCGCGAGGAACTCGCCGCCCTCGGGGCGCCGGTGCTCCTCGGCGTTCGCCCGGTGGAGGGCCGGGTGCCGATGCTCGTGGCGCTGCGCGCCGGCCAGCCGCGCGAGGCGCTCGCCGACCGCGTCGCCGAGGCGCTGCGCGCCGGGGTGGTCCGCGCGGGGCTGGACCGTCCGACGACGCACCGCCCGGTGGTCGTCGTCGGGGCCGCGGGCGACTGGGCGGCGGCCGGCCCCGGCCTGCGCCACGCCGCGGAGGCCGCGGCGGCCGCCCAGGGCCTGCCGGAACAGCCCTGGTACGACGCGCGCCGGCTGGACATCGAGCTGCTGCTGTGGCGGATGCGCGAACAGGGCGAACAGGGTGTGCTCAGCGATTTCGTGGAACGTGCCATCGGCCCGCTGCTCGCCCACGACCGGGGCGCCCGGCAGCCGTTGCTGCCCACCCTGGAGGCCTATCTGGCCAGCGCGGGACGCAAGGCCGAGACGGCCCGCGATCTGAACGTCAACCGCCAGACCCTCTACGACCGGCTGGCCCGCATCGCCCAGCTGCTCGGCACCGACCTGGACGATCCGCAGACCGTACTGGGCCTGCGCCTGGCCCTGCGCGCCAGACGCCACACCGACCGGCCGTAGCCCACCCAGGGGGAGTCCGGCCTTCCCGGTGAGACCGGCGTTCCGTCGTACGTCTCGTCGCGTAGGTCTCCTCGCGTGCGTCTCCTCGCGTGTGTGTCGTCGCGTGTGTGTCGTCGCGTGTGTGTCGTCGCGTGCGTCTCCTCGCGTGCGTCTCCTCGGCCCGGGGACTTGCAGCGGCCGCCGGTGCCCGTCACACAGCCCGTGCTCGCGCAGCCCGTGTCCGCACAGCCCGTGCCCGTCGCACCAGCACGTGCCCGTCACCCGGCTAGTACGGGGACGGCAAGGTCTGCGTCAACTCGTCGTAGACGCTGAGGATTTGAGTCACGGTGTCGTTTTCGGTCGGCCAGCCTGCCGCTTGGGCGCGGCCGGCCTCGGCGAGCGTGTCGCGGCGCGCGGGGTCCGCGAGCAGGGCGAGCACGCTGCGGGCCAGGGCGGCGGCGTCCCCGTAAGGGACCAGTTCCGCGGCGGGGCCGACGAGTTCGCGGGTGCCGCCGGTGTCGGTGGCGACCAGCGGCACCCCGGCGCGCAGCGCCTCCTGCGCGATCAGCGAGCGCGCCTCCCACCTGCTGGGGAGTACGACGAGGTCGGCGGCGGCGAGGAGTTCGGGTACGTCGTCGCGCCGGCCGAGCAGCTGGACGGGCAGCTCCTCCTGGTCGATCCGGCGCTGCAGCGCGGCCCGTTGGTCGCCCTCCCCCGCGATGAGGAGCAGCGGCTGGGGGTCGAGCGCACACCAGGCGTGTGCGGCGTCCAGCAGCAGGTCGTGGCCCTGGCCGGGGTCGAGACGGCCGACCGCGAGCAGCAACGGGCGGCCGGTCGCACCCAGTTCGGCCCGCTCCTTGTGGCGCATCCGGTCGCGTTCCTCGGGCTCGGCCGGTGCCCCGCCGGAGCGGGGCCGCGGAATGGCGACCGGGGCGAGCCGGGCATCGCGCGCACCCCGCTCGCGTGCCCGGTCCACGAGGTCGGAGCAGGCGCCCAGGACCACGGCGGCGGCCCGGGCCACCCGACGCTCCATCAGGTGCACCACGCCGGCCCGCGGGCCCTCGGTGTGCGGACTCGTGTGCCAGGTGATGACCAGCGGGACCCGCCGTCCTCCCCTGGGGCCGCGCAGTCCGCGCAGCGCCATCGAGGCGCGCAGCCCGGCCCGCAGGCCGTGCGCATGGACCAGATCGGCGTCCCAGCAGGCGCTGCGCAGTGTCGCCACGCTCACCGGGTCCATCCGCGGAGGAACGTGGACGAACCTTGCACCGGCGCCGGTGAAGTCGTACGCCTCCTCGGATTCCGGTGTGGCGCAGACGGTGACCCGGACGCCGCGCGCCACCAGCCCCTCGGCCAGCGAGCGGACATGGGCCGCGCTGCCGGCGCCGCCGTATCCCAGCACCTGGACCGTGCGCAGCGGTGACAGCCCGTGCGTCGAGGTCGGGGTACTCACGTGTGCGGGACTCCTGGGTCGAGGCGGAACGGGCCGTACCGGTAGGTCGGTCCGCTGGGTGCGGACGCTGCGCGGCGCGCCACCGGGCGGGCCGGCCCACCGGAAGACGGCAGGACGCAGCGAGCGCACCCGGAACCGCGCACCGGGCCCAGGATGCCAGTCCGGCGGCGTCAATTCGGCATCGTCCGCCCGCCGTTCCGGTGGGAAGTCTCACCCCAGCGCGCTTGAGATCACCCACACGGATGACAATCCGCCCGCGCGGGTCGACGGTACGTACGGGTGAGCCGCCCACCGGAGCGCGCCATCTGCCCCACCGGGAGGCGTGCACGACGCGCTGGCTCCGCAGCCAGGCCCCTATGCGCCGTCTGCCCGAAGAGCTACGGCCCCTACGCGCCGCGTGCCTGAGGGGCTACGACCTCGGGGCCCAGGCCCCGTCCGCGGCGATCCGCCTTTGGGTCCGGCAGTCGGCTGCTCGTGGCTGCTGCCACCTCCGGGGCCGCGGTGCCCGGCCCACTGCCGGGGCGCGTGGCCCACCGCCGCGTGGGCCGCCGCACTGCCTCCACCGCCCGGCCGCTGCCGCCGCGCCCAGCCCGCTGCCGCCGCGCCCGCCCCTCTGTTGTGGCGCCGCGAGCGGCCGTCCGCTCCCCCCCACCCCCGAACCCACCCCCCGCCCCCCCCCCCGAAGGGGGAGAGGGGGAG
>NZ_JBEZMM010000088.1:0-23538 GCF_040652715.1 Streptomyces sp. NPDC048196
TCGGACGAACTCCCACTCAGCATCGGATAGTTCATGGCGACGTATCACCCGACCATGGTCCACCACCCGAGATCATTTGAAGACACCCCCTAGCGTGGACTGGCCAACGCCGGCCAACCGGTGCCCGGGCTCCCTGGCGACATGGCAGTGGCGGAGACAAACCCCGACACCGCAGTGGTGGCAGATGGCGACAGCGTCCACGACCTCGTCCGACGCCGCGCAGTCGTAGCACTTCTCGGATCGCTCCTCCTCCCCTTTGAGGACATCGAGATCACTGCCGTACCGCGCAGGTGAGATGGATGTCCTCAGCCGGGATCATTGTGGTCACGGGTCCAACGAGCCAGCCGAGCCCGTCGGCGGCGCGTCCCAGCACCGAGGCGCGTGGCCAGCTTCGGCATGCCAGCTACCAGCGCCATGCCCCCGGCCGCCAGCAGCACCGCCGTGCTCCCGGCCGCTGACGCCGCCACCAGCAACGCCAGGGTCGCCGTCAACGCCACGGAGGCCATGACGGCGCCGACATGGCGGCGCAGCGCGGCGGCGAGCCGGTGGTGCGTTGGGTGAGAGGCGCCGAAGGTCGCCAGCAGAAGTGCGAGATCGGGGTCGTCCTGCATGAAGCGCCGTTCGATGTCGGCGAGGACCCGCCGGTCGTGCATGGGAAGGGTCATGGACGCCTCCTTTCGCCTGTTGCTGTGGTGCGCACCGATACCGTCAGAGCCCAGGCATCAGATTGGCTACCGACCGGTCAGTGGCCGGCGCTCCGTCCGCACCGTCATTCCGGTGGCCACGAGCCCAAGGACGCAGGCGACGGCTCCGATCCACACGTTGTTCCAGATGATCCCAGCAGTCGGGCTGTGACCGGCGGTCACGACCCAGGGCGAGATGATCAGCCAGACACCGATCACTGCGCAGGTCCAGCTCAGGCGGTACAACCGCTCCGCCGCGAGCGCCAGACCCAAGCCGATCACGGACAGCGTGATGCCGAGGATGAGGTTGTTCACCGCCAGCGACGGATTCGTGAGGCGGAAGTGCACTACCCACGGTGAGATCGTCGCGTATGTTCCGGTGAGCAGAACCAGACCGTCGAGGGCGACAGCCTGGCGTCCTCTGGTCAGTTGCGCGTAGCGCTCCTGCATCGCCACCACGTCAGGATGGCGGGTGATATCCGGAGTGGAATGGGAGAGGTCCGACATTGCTATCGCTTCCCTCTATCTGATCTCAAAGACCTCAATTCCAGGTTACCATTGCAGGCTGCAATGGTGAAGCTCTTAATAGGCCCCCGCACCCGCTAGAACTGCAGGTAGTAGCCCTGTGCGAGGCCATCCAGGCCGGCGTCGTAGAGCTTCAGCCGAGTAGGTGCACCCGCGGGAGGCAGCGGAGAGGATCTGCCGGCGCATTTGCTCGGTGCGGAAGCGCTCCCGGCACAGGGGGCGACGTCGTCGCGCAGGTACTGCACGAGCGCACTGCGACGTGTTGACCGCCGTGGCGCTCGTCCATCTCGGAGAAGACACCCACCATGTCCCGCACCGCAGCGACCTCGGCCGTGCCAGCGACTGGGCCGCTGCGGGCAGCGGCGGTGCGGTCGGCGATCTCCTGGACGTAGGCCAGTGACAGGGCGGCGGCGGCCACCGAGCACGCGGAAGCGGCGCCGGTCCAACTCGCACCTCCACATCGGCAGCAGGGCATCGATCGGGTCGTCCCCGAGGTGCAACCCGATGCTGTCATCCTCCTCCGGCGCGCCTTCACACGGAGCCAATCAATCACCTTCCATGGCGTTAAAACCAAGCCGCCCTCAGCAACTGAGTGGATGTTAAGTCCGATCTTCCTCGGTTCGTGATCGCTCGATCGTAGTACTGATCGCCACACGGGGCGCCTGCCAGCCATGTCCATGTTGAGATGCAGGGCATGAAGCGAGAGCCGTACCCGAGCGACTTAGCGGACGAGCAATGGGCATTGATCGAGCCGATGATCACGGCCTGGAATCAGGAGAGGGTGGCGCGGTCAGCGACCGGAGATCCCGGGTCCTGCGATCTGCGGGAGGTAGTGAACGCGATCTTCTATCAGAACCGGACGGGCTGCCAGTGGCGCTATCTGCCCCATGACTTTCCGGCCTGGTCGGCAGTGTTCTACTACTTCGGCCTGTGGCGCGAGGACGGGCTCGACCAGCGGATCCAGGAACTCCTGCGCTGCCAGGTACGGGAGAGAGCCCGGCGATTAGAGGACCCGTCCCTGGTGATCATCGACACCCACTCTGTCCGCGCGGCCGTGGGTGTCCCGAAGACCACGACGGGACTGGACGCCAACAAGAAGGTGTCGGGGCGCAAGCGGGGACTGGTCGTCGACGTTCTGGGACTGATTATCGGCGTCGTGGTGCTGGCCGCCTCCGCCCATGACAACGCCGCCGGCACCGCCCTGCTCGACCAGGCGGCCGAGCGGTGCGGGATGCGTCTGGAGAAGGCCCTGGTGGACCAGGGCTTCAAGGACGAGGTTCTCATCCACGGCGCCCTGCTGGACATCGACGTCGAGGTCGTCCGCCGTAACCCCGCAGACCAGGGCAAAGGCTTCGTCCCGCAACCGAAGCGGTGGATCGTGGAGCAGGTCAACGGCACGTTGATGCTGCACCGCCGCCTCGCCCGCGAGTACGACCACCGCCCCGGCACCTCCGCCTCGCGCGTCTACTGGGCTTCCATCGCGAACATGACCCGCCGCCTCACCACACCCGCCCCCACCTGGCGCGACGCCCTCGGGCTGGCCGCCTGAACATCAGCGAGCTCCTGGCAGATCTCCAGGACCAGCACGACGAAACCACGGCCCGGGCCGGTGAACTACGCGACCAGATCGGCCACTTGGCTGCCGCCCTGGCCGAGACCGAAGCACGACTCGCAGATCTGGCCACCAGCCGGAAGATCATCGCCGAACGCATCCCGCCCGGGACCGAGCCCGATCCGCCCGAGACGAACACCGCCTACCAGGCCATCATGAACGCCCTCAAGCAGCACCCCGGCCGGGCATTCCGAGCCCGCGAGCTGCACGAACTCCTCGGCATGCCCACCGAAGAGGCGACCGTCAACGTCACCCGCAGCCGCCTCGGACGCCTCGTCCGACAAGGCTTCCTCACCCAACCCGGACGAGGCCGCTACCAGAAACGGACGCAACACCCCCTATAACGCAGCAAGCCCCCGCCGCCGTCCGTAGCGGGTGGGCGTGCGAAGATCCAACGGCCGGATAAGCGCACCTTGAAGGATGGCTATGTTCGCGATTTCCCTGGGGGACGGGGCCGAGCTGCGGCCTTTGGAGCCGTGGCGGGCCGAGGAGTTCCTCGCACACATGGAGCGGGGCCGTGACTTCATCGGTGCGCACATGGAACTGCCCGACCTCGCCGCAGACCTGGACTCCGCCCGCAGCTATCTCCAGCTTTACGCCGACAAGGCAGCCTCCGACACCGGCCGACTGTACGGTATCTGGCTCGACGGCACCCTCGTGGGTGGCGTCTCCTTCCCGAAATTCGACGCCGCCGCCGGCACCTGCGAGGCAGGCTGTTGGCTGGAGCCTGCCGCCACAGGCCGGGGCCTGGTCGGACGTGCCGCACGGCTAATCATCGACTGGGCATTCAACGAACGCGGCATCCACCGCGTGCAGTGGCTGGTGTCGCCGAACAACACGCCCAGCATCAACGTGGCCAAGCGACTCGGCATGACCCGTGAGGGCGTCCTGCGCGAAACCTACCTTTACCGCGACGTCCGCCACGACGCCGAGGTCTGGTCGGTGCTGGCGCCGGAGTGGCAAGCTTTGGGTAGCTGAGCAGTCCTTTGACTTGCCGTTTCTGCACGTTCACAGCTGTCGATCCCTCGGGGCCGCAGGAAAGGCAGGGTGCAGCGTAAGCGACTCGGCCCTGGCCATGAAGCTGATTCCACGGTGAACGTCACCCGCTCCCGACTCGGTCTCGACGACGGCCGAGTTCAGCCGCCGCCGACACTCGGCTGACTCGGCAGCCAAGGCATCCTCACCCAGCCCGAAAGGCCTCTACAGCAAACGGACTTAACGTCCTCTGAAAGCCTCGCTCGAACCGGCTACTTCGCGCACAGGGCCGCGCCGAACACCTTCAGCGCTGCGTCATTGGCCTTCTCCGGCATGGTGAGGCTGGTGTTGACGACGGGGGTGATCTGCCGCCGACCGTCGGCCGATGTGAAGCTGAACGTGCGGTACCCAGGGACGCTGCCGGTATGGCCCCATACGGGCTTCCCTCCCGGGCAGTACGCGGTCCTGCTCTCCAGACCCAGCCCGTACTTCCGGTCCGGTCCGCGATCCGTGTCCCGGAACGTCCGCATCTCCTCCCACAGATAGGGCGGTAGCAGCTTGCCGCCTGGAAGGGCGCGGTAGAAACGGTTCAGGTCGGCGGTGGTGGAGACGATGTTGCCGGGACACCAGAACGCCGTGGGGCTGAAGTCCGTGAAGTCGGCCGGCGCGTTCTCCCCGGGAAGCTTCTCGTAACCATGCAGGTGGTGGCCGGGCAGGTGCGGGGTGATGGGGACGCTGGTCCCCGTAAGGTTGAGCGGGCGCACGATGCGACGGTCGATCTCGTGGTCCAACGTACGACCGGTGACCTTCTCAATCAGTATGGCCAGGAGCATGTAGTTGGTGTTGGAGTACGCCCACTTCCCGGGCTGACCGGGGTTGAACGGGCGGGGCTCCTTCAGTGCGATCCCGACCAGCTGGCGGGCCGTGTAGTGCGAATGCTGAGCCTGCGTATCGGGTCATCGCCGCGCCGAAGCACATCGGTGTAGTGGGGGATCCCGCTGGTGTGGTGGAGCAGCTGACGTACGGTTACGGGCATGCCGTCGTCCCCGCCGGGGATCAGGCCGGGCAAGTAGCGGCCGATGGGGTCGTCCATGCCGATCCGCCCCTCGTCGACCAGTTGCAGCGCGACGGTGGCGACGAAGGTCTTGGTCACGCTCCCGGCGGCCCCTGCCGGACCCGCGCGCGGCCGCCGCGTTCATCGCGTGCCCACCGGCGGGCACGGCAGCAGCTGGAACGGCTGCCGGAACGAGGGCGGTCACGGCAAGCAGCGCGGAAGCGGGGGCCGTTCGACGACGCATGGCCAAATTCCTTTCGCGGTGCTCTGGTGCCCTCAGCGTATGGAGCCCTGCCCCTGACCGTGATCACGAAGAAAGATGATTACGGAGCCGGCCTTCCCTTACGGGTTTCCTCTGATGACGACTCAGGGATTCCGACGAGGCTGGGCATCTGACCGCCTTCCCGTCGGGGGCTGATCCCACGACCCGCCCAGGCGGCTCCCTTGGAGAAGTCCGCACTGTCTGGTTCGGCCATCCAGCAGTCACCGGTTGGTGTCGGCGTCGCCGAAGCGACACGCTGTGAGCTGAGCGAGCACGAGGTGGCGGAGACCATGGCGGGCCGAGGCCGCCGATCGATGGGAGGTGGCGGGGCAGCTGACCGCAGCCGCGCTGCCGATCGAGTCGCGGAGCCCCACGAGGAAGCATGGTTCCTCTGTCACTGGTGCTTGCGTCTTGACGTGATCGACGGGCGCACGCGGTCTCCGCGATGTGCCGACAAGGGTTGCGTCTGAGCTTCGCAACCTCCCAACGGCCCGTGACATGAGAGGAAAAGCCGCTACAACCATCGGCTCAGTAAGTGTGTCGTAAGGGGCGGGTGCTGGCGGCATCGACGCCGGCCGTCGCGCCGTGCGACGAGCAGCTCAACGGCACAAGCCCAACTCATCTTCGGCGCAAGGAGTTTCGTTGCACAGAGCCGTTGCGGTCCCTGCCGTGCTCATCGCGGTCGCCGCCCTCGCCCTGGTCCCCGGTCCTGCCTCGGCCGTTGCGCCCCACAAGGGCGCGAACACGTCGGCCGTGCGGGACGACTTCAACGGCGACGGCTACCGTGATCTGGTCGTGGGAGCGCCCGGCGCCGCCAACGGCACAGTGGAAGAAGCCGGTGCGGTGGTCGTGCTGTACGGCTCGGCCTCCTCGGTGAGCGCCACCCGCCGCACCGTGATCACCCAGGCGTCGCCGGCGGTACCGGGCGAGCCGGAAGCCTTTGACCAGTTCGGCGCGGCGGTCGCGAGTGCGGACCTCGACCGGGACGGCTATGCGGACCTGCTGGTCGGCGCGCCACACGAGGACGTCAACGGCACCTCCACCCGCGGTTCGGTGACCGTGCTGTGGGGTGGGCCGTCCGGCCTGAAGGGCGGAACGACGGTCGATCCCGTCGCCCGGTACGGCCACGGCAGGATCTACTGCGGTTTCGGAGGCGGCCTGGCCACCGGAGACATGAACGGTGACGGGGCACCAGAGGTGTCCGTGGCATCGCGCTGCGAAGGTGTCTCCTACACCGGTCCGTTCACCCGGGGTGGCCAGGCAGCCGCGCAGTACCGCGAGTGGCGCCTCGGTGACACGCGGGGTGTGGTCATGGGTGATGTCAACGGCGACGGCCGGGCGGAGCGGTTCTGGCTGCCCGGATCGACCGACGGCGACCTGCGCGGTCCGGTCCTGCTCGATCGCGGACCGGTGGACGAAGCCGACCCCACCAAGAATGCGCCGCTCAAGCTGCCGTACGCGGACGGTCACACCGGCCGGATCGCGGATGTCAACGGCGATGGCTACGGCGACTTGATCACCGGCATCGGCGACGACTACACCGTCGACGGCGAGCAGGGCGCGCACACCGGAGGCGAGATCCAGGTGCTGTACGGCAGTGCCCACGGCATCACCGCCGATCAGCGGCCTCGGGTCTTCCACCAGGACACCGCAGGCATCCCTGGCGCCGCGGAGCACGAAGACCGCTTCGGGCAGTCGCTGAGCACCGGTGACATCAACGCCGACGGATACCAGGACGTCCTGGTCGGCGTGCCCGGCGAAGCGATCGGCGCCCGCGCCTACGCCGGCGGCACCGTCGTCCTGTACGGCTCCGCAGCGGGTCTGACCACGAGCAAGGCCACCGCCTATTCCCAGAACTCCCCCGGCGTGCCGGGCAACGCGGAGACCGACGACGGGTTCGGTGCCGCGGCCCACCTAGCTGACCTCAACAAGGACGGCAAGGCAGACGTAGTCGTCGGCACTCCCGGCGAGAACTCCGACGGGTGCGTGTGGATCGCCCGAGGCACCACCACGGGGCCCAGCACCCATGGATCAATCGACATCTGCGGCAAGGACACCGGCCTCACCGTGCGCGGCCCCCACGGGTCCTTCGGGGGCGCCCTGCCCGGTGCGCAGGTCACGTTCTGATCCACCGCTCCCGCTCGTGGCGGGCCAGGACGACGACCCCAACAGCGCCGCACGATCAGATGTCCCCGGCGGTGCCTGGTGGACGACCAGTCCCTGCCCGTCGCTGCGGCCACGTCAAAGGCTTCGGAGGTGAGCGTCATCGACCCTGCGACCGGATGGCGGTACGCCTTGTGTCCGTTGGTGCGGGAGCCGACGTCGTAGCGTTGCCGCAGGTGGCGAACTCGGTACTGCGGACGCCGAGTTCGGCGACCAGGTCGCGGAGCCCCGAGCGTAGCGATGTACCACGGTCGCGGCGCGGAGAGGGGCGACGATGCCGTGGGCCACGTCGTCCCCATTGGCGTAGAGGTCCGGTACGTCGAGCCCACCGTCCCTGAAGACTGGATGACAACCATCGGGCCGATCGCCGCACCGATCGAGTTTGACGACTTCTTGACGTCTCACTAGCGGTCCTCTGACGTATCGTTGCCGCTCGGTGTGCCGGGAAGTCTGGTCGGCGAAGTGTTCAGACAGCGTTTGTCGTGAAAGGTCCCGGCATGAGCACTCCCGAGCCGCTCGTCCCCGCTGCATCCTCCCAGGCCGTTTCCGGCCGGCGAGGCCCGCACCGGGCGGTGCTGTTCTTCGCCTTCGCGTTCGCGGTGATCGCGGACCCGGTGTCCTCCGTCGCTTACGCGATCGAGGCCGCACTCCACGCCCTCCGAGGCGACCTGTCGCGGCTGGTGCCCACCATGTCGCTGGTCGTCGGCCTCGTCGTGGTGGTGACCGCCAACTACTGGCAGCTGGTTCGCCGTTTCCCCAAGGGTGGCGGTGCGGCCGCCGCCGCGGGGCGCGCCTTCGGGCCGTCCTGGACCTTCCTGCCCATCGGCGCTCTGGTCGTCGACTTCGTGCTGACGATCGGCATCTCCATCTCGGCCGCAGCCAGCGCGGTCATCGCCCTGGCCCCGGCCCTGGCGTCGCTGCGGATCGTCTTCGCTCTCGTCCTGCTGGTGGTCGTGGCGGGTTTGACATGGTTCGGACACGGCGGGCGGCTGCTGTTCGCGGTGATGACCGCCCTGTTCGTCGCGGTCGGCGTGACGGTCGTCGTTCTGGGCTTCGTAGCACCGCGCTCGCTGGGTTCGGCCCCGGCCACGCCACACCCCGCCGCCCACTCCGCCGTGCTGGCCGTCGTGCTGGCGTTCCCGGTCGCGATGGCCCTGGCCACTGGCGTGGAAGCACCGTCCACAGCCATCGCCCAGCTCGGCCAGCTCGACGACACCGCACGCCGTCGGTTCGGCCGCGGAACGCTCGCCTTGCTGGTGGTCATCGTCGGTGGCCTCACCCTGGCGCTGACCGTCCTCGCCGGCCGGCTGCACATCGGGCTGCCCGGCCACGACTCCACCCAGATCGCCGACATCGCCCATGCCGCCGCCGGCCCCGGCTGGCTCTACGCCGCCTTCCAGCTGACCAGTTCCCTGCTACTGCTCGCCGCCGCCAGCTCCTCCTTCCAGGCCGGGCCCGGCCTGCTCAAGGCTCTGGCCGGTACCGAGGACCGGCCGGGGGTCCTTCCGGCCGTACTCGGACGGACGAACCGGCACCACACCCCGTACTGGTCGGTGGCGGTATATCTGGCCGCCGCCGCAGTGATCGTCGTCGCGGCCGCCGGAAAGGAACAGGAACTCGTCCTGTTCTACGCCGTCGCCGTCTTCGTCAGCTTTCTCGTCGGCCTGATCGCCATGACCCGCTTCGCCCGCACCGAACGCAAGCCGCTCCTGGCCACGGTCAATGCCCTGGCCGCCGTCGCGGTCGCCTTCACCCTTGCCGTCAACCTCACCAGGGGCTGGCCGGTGCTCTCCATGGCCGCGACCGTCGCCATCGCGGCCGCCCTCCACCTGCGCTGGACCCGCGCCGGGCGCCCCAGCGGCATCGAGGACGTCGAAGCCAAGGCCGAGGCCGAAGACGACTGAGCCTGTTTCGTGCGTGCACGGCCCCTGCGGGGCCCCAGGGCCCCGGCTGCGCGCCTGTCGGGATGGTGTGTCAGACGATGGCGAGGCGGTCCACCAGCAACTCCACCCTCTGCTCGGTGTACTCCGGCGGCAGCCGTCCCGACCGGGTCAGAGTCGCCACCCCGTGCAGGGACGCCCAGAACACCTCGGTGAACAGCCCCGCCTCGACGCCGTCCCCGGCGACCTCGCCCAGGCACTCCAGCAGCGCGGCGAAAGCGTCCTTGAGAGGTTCCGGGGTGTCCTCCTGTGCGTACGCGAGACCGCCGTCGAGCTGGAAGAGGGCGTCGTAGACAGCCGGGTTGCCTGCGGCGAAGTCAAGGTAGGCGCGGGCGAGGGCGTACACCCGGGCGCGCGGGCCGTCCACAGCGGCGGTCGCGGCCCGCACCGCCGCGGCCATCTCGGTGGCTCCCTGGAGGGCGACGGCGCCGATGATCTCGCGCTTGCCGCGGAAGTGGCTGTAGAGGACGGGCTGGCTGTATTCGATGCGCTCGGCGAGCCGGCGGGTGGTGACCGCGTCCCAGCCCTGTTGCTCGGCCAGTTCGCGGGCGGTCGCCACGATGAGGCGCTCGCGCTCCGCCCGTTCGCGCTGCTTGCGTTCTTGTACCGACATGATTCGATCCTAGCACCGCTAGACAGGAGAGCGGCAGTAGCGCTAGCGTTGCCTCATCAGCTAGCGGCGCTAGAGGCCCGGGGGGTCATCATGTTCAACGCACTTGAGGTCGTCACCATCGTGGTCGTCGGCGTGATGGTGGGGGTGGAGTTCTCCGTCGCCTTCGTCATCAACCCGATCCTCAACGCCCTCCCCGAGGACAGCGGCCAACTCGGCCACGCCCACGGGGGCAGGATGCTCGGCGCCGTGATGCCGGTCTGGTACATCGGCTCGCTCGTCCTGGTCGGCATCTGGGCTGTCGCCCGGTGGCACCACCACGGCACCGGCCTCGTCGTCACCGCCGGCATGCTTCTGATCCTCAGCGTGATCATGTCGCTCCTGCTGCTCGTCCCGATCAACAACCGGAGCAAGACGTGGACCCCCGACAACCGGCCCGCCGACTGGAAGCAGCAGTTGAACCGCTGGGACCGCTACCACTACGTCCGCGTCGCCGTCATCATCGCCGCCTTCGCCCTGCTGGTCGCCGCCCTCACCTGAGCCCACGGGCTCGCCCACCCGGTCGGCAGCCGCAACCGCTCGGCCGTCCGCCCGAAATGCGGCACCGCCATCTCCATCCACCTCCATCCACGTCCACAACCCGGACTCCAACACCCTCGAACTCCGTTGGTATCCCCAGAACGTGGGCCCCAACGACACCCACTGACCAATAGCGAGAGGAAGTACCGAAAATGGCCAAGCTGCAGAGTCTCGACCCGCACACGCCGGTGTTCGCGCAGTTCAAGGAAAAGACCGGGCCCATCGTCCTGGCCAACACCTTCATCGTCCCGAAGGAGAAGACCGAAGCGTTCCTGGCCCTCTTTCGCCGGCAGGCCGAGTTCATGAAGGCTCAGCCCGGATTCGTCTCCCTGCAGATGCACAAAGGAACGGCGGACAGTCAGCTTCTGATGAACGTCGCGGTCTGGCAGTCGACCGAGGCGCTCGCCACCGCGTTCGGCAGCCCGGAATTCCAGCGCATGGCGGCCGAATTCCCCGACGACATCGTGTCGTACCCGCACATCTTCGAGCAGATCGACGTATGACACGGCGGCTGCAGCTGCAGCCACGGGAGGGCAGCCGAAGAAGCGCTGCCCTCACCCGGGCAGTCAGGTATCCATGCACCATGCCGGGCCGCCAAGGCCGCCGAGCGCCCCACCACTCGTAGCCCCGTCCCGGAGAGGGAATCCCTATGGCCGTGGAACTGAATCACACCATCGTCCCCGCCCGTGACCCGCAAGCCTCGGCGCAATTCCTGGCGAAATCCTCGGCCTGAGCGTCGATCCGCCGGTGGCGCACTTCACGCTGGCCAGACAAGTCCGCCTCGATTACACCCAGTTGGCCGGCTTCGCGCCCCACCACTACGCGTTCATGGTCAGCGAGCAGGAGTTCGACGCTGCCCCGGACCGCATCCGGCACGGTGGAATCACCCACTGCGGCGATCCTCCATGCCAAGAGGTTGGGCCGATCAATCACAGCAAGCGCACCAAAGGCCGCAGGGGCACTAACTTCCACGACCCCGACGGACATCTCATGGAAATCCTCACCCCGGGCGGCGCCGGGTCATGAGGCCGACGGCGGCCCAACGGGTCACGACTTTGCCGGTGGCGGGCTCGCATTCGGAGATGCGCCATCAGCCCTCCCAGCCCGGGGCCCGCCCACCGACGAGACGTCCGGCACATCGGCATCGACGAAGACGAACCGGCAGGCCGGACGCGGTCAAAGACACCACGAGTAAGGCGATCCCGGCGCCCTGCCGGTCGGTAGGCGACCTGCTAATCGCTGCCCGCATCCGAACCCGCGGGCCAACACCACGCCGGTCGCGCACCATCCCCACTCCCCCGGCAGCAGCGGCCACCGAAATCCCAACATCCGGAAATGCAGCTACCACTCAGATCCCACCACTCCCGATCCCGGCAAACTACGCCCCTCGATCAGCCGCGTCCGCGCGGCCTGATCACGCCCCACACGACTCAGAAAGCTCCACGAAGCTCACCAAACTCACGAAGACTCGCAAGGAGAACAACAATGTCGCTGAATAAGATCAACACCGTCCTGGTCGCCGCCTTCATCCTCTTCATCCTCTGGTTCGGCGGGGAATTCATCCTGAGCCCGGACACGACGGCGCCGAGCTTCGGCCTGCCGAGCTGGCCGTCCGGCGACGGCGGCGGCTTCCTGATCATCAAGGGAATCCGCGACGTCGTCCTGGCCCTGGTCCTGGGCATCCTGCTGGTGACGGGCCACCGCCGGGCGCTGGGCTGGGTGCTGCTGGTGGAAGCCCTCGCCGCGTATGGCGACATGGCCACCGTGCTGGCCCACCACGGCTCCGTGGCCACCGCGCTCGGCGTCCACGGCCTGACCGCGACACTGATGGTGGTCAACGGCCTGCTGATAATGCGCGAGACCCGCAAGGTCGCGTCCGCTCCGACGACGCCCACCCCGCAGCCCGCCTAACGCCACCTGGGCGCGTGTCGGCATGCCACCGATCCTGATGCGCGACCTCGCCGGTTTACCGACTTCGGCTTGTCAGGGTGACATGGGGATATCGAGAGCGAGGTCGGTTCCGGCTAGGAAGCCGTTGAGCCCCTCTCCCATCTGAACCGAGGCCGCGGCCTTGGAAAGTCGCCGGACGATCTTTCATCGTCCAACACCTTCTCCACAACCACGAAGCCCAGCTGTTCGTCACCGACGCCCGCATGCACTGAAAAAGCGCCGAGTTCACGAAAACTGAAGCGCCTTTGCTGCCTCTCCGACTCCGGGAGCTGCAGTGATGAGTGTAGGTGGGGTCCTGAGTTCCCGTCGGCTACTGCTCGGAGTCGGTTTCGGGGTCGGCCTTCGCGAGGGCCAGGGTGTAGCGCAGGGCCGCGTCGATCCCGATACCGAAGAAGTCGCAGATGCGGCGGACGTCGCCGCCGGTCGCGAAGATCTCCTGGAGGATGCGGTCCTCGCGCAGGGCCTGGGGCTTCACGTCGAGGTTGCGCCAGGCATAGAGCCTGCTCGTCGGGGTGGTCCGCGAGGCGGTCTTGCGGTTGACGAACAGGTGAGGGTTCAGGGTGCTGGGCCAGCTCCGCGTCCGGTGGTCGAGGTAGGCGGTGAGGCGGGTCAGAACCGGTCCGGCCAGCGGGATGGTGTTCTCGCCCAGGGTGAGCTTGCCGTCGCTGATGTCCGTGAGCTGGATCGCGGCGAGTTGCGAGCCGGTCAGTCCGTGGAAAGCGACCATCGCGACGGCCAGGGCCACGGCGGGGTCGGGCGAGTTGAGCGCTTCGCGGATCTTCGCCGTGTCGAGGGGCGTGGGGACGGTGGTGTTGCTCCGGGCTACGGGGACGCCTCTGGTGGGGTTGGTGAAGAGCTTCTTGCGGGACTTGAGGAAGGCGAAGACCGAGCGCAGGCCCTGGTCGGCGAAGAGTCGGCTTGCTCCTTCGGCCGGGAGTGCGTCGATGAAGTCCTTTCTGCTGATCTCAGCGAGCGAGGTGCGTCCCTGTTCGGCCCATCGTCGCCAGATCGGGGCCATGCCCTGGATGTGGAGGTGGATGGTCTGCTCGTGGCGGGGCCGTCGCCGCGGGGCGGTCGTACTGCCTTTGAGCATGACGTCGAACCACAGCTGCAGTTGCCCGGTCATCTCCTCGGGCAGGCCGGTGGTCTTCTTCGCGAAGTACCGCTCGACGGCCGTGGTCCGGTCGTCGACCAGGAGGTCGGCGGCGGCGAGGATCTCCAGCGTCGAGGTCTGGGTGCCGCCGTATCGGATGCTGGCGGCGACGTCGCTGGCCAGGATTTTCGCGCCCGGCCAGTCCTGCAGGGCGTCCAGGAGTTTGAGTGTGTGGACGACGCTGTTGGTCTGGCGCCGTGTCCACGCGTGCCGCTCGGCGTGCTCGCGCAGGACCGGCTCGCAGTAGCGAAGCAACCGCGAATCCCCGGTCAACGCACGTTCCTTGATGGCGCCGTGGCCGGGCGGCATGCGGAACAGCAGCAGCTGGCGTGCGCCGGTGATGGTCTCGGGAAGTGCCGGTGGCCGCTGCTGGTGCAGTGCACGAGCGCGGGCGGCACGCCGTCGGGCGGCTCCGGTCTTGTCGTACTGGAGGTTGGCGAGGAAGAGCTGCTGCCCATGCTGGTTGGCGGTCTGAAGGTTGGGGGCCCGGCCGGGCTGCTGATGCAGGCGGGCGTTCTCCCAGCACAGTCGGCAGGCGCCTTGGCCGTTGATTCGGCTTTCGCGGCCGCAGAACTCGCAGATGTCGACGGGGTAGTGGGTGAACCACCAGCGGCAGCTCCAGCACTGCCAGCTGTGGGATCGGTAGACGCCCCAGGCCAGGCATCCCCGGCAGGAGCCGACGTGGAGCGGGGCTCCGGGGTGGCAGCGAGTGCACCGTCCCTGGCTGAAGTAGTCCGGGCTGCCGCAGGCCCTGCACGGCGGCGGAGTGAAGGGACCGCCGGGCAGGCAGCTGTAGCAGAAGTCCATCCGCGGCTTGGTCCAGGCGACGCGGTTGACCTGGCACACCGCGCACTTCGAGGGCGGCGGGGTGCTCATAGCGGCGGCTGCGAGCGCGGGCGGCCGAACCGCGGGGCGACGACCGGACCCACATCGGAGGCCGCGGCGCTGTCCTGCTTGGGCGGCCGGCGGGCGGCGACCTTCTCCGGTTCGCGGATCAGCAGCGCGGTCGGGTCACAGTCCAGGACCACGCAGATCACGTCCAGGTCGTCCAGGCGGATCGAGGTCGGTGTTCCGGTCCACAGCGCCGACATCTTGCCGGCGCTGATCTCCAGCCCGGCCTCCGCCAGGAGTCGGCGCATCTCGGTGGACTTCCAGATGCCGCGCTCGGCGGCCTTCAGCCGCAGGTTCCACTGCACGGTTTCACACCTCTCCCAAGCGCGCTTCGAGCCGCTCGTTCGCACTCGTCCAGGCTCGCTCGACGTGTTCGCTGTGGACGTGAATGTAACGGGTGGTCGTCGACAGCCACTCGTGTCCGAGCAGTTCTTGCAGAGCCTTCAGATCCATCCCGTCCCCGTAGAGCGAGGAGGCACAGTAGTGCCGCAAGACATGAGGCGTGAGCCTTCCCGCCCAGGCCGGCAGCCACAGCTCGGTGGCGCCCGCCAGGCCGGCGCGCAGGGAACTGTGGTTGATCCGCGTGCAGTGCCCGGTGAGCTCGTCATGCCGCTCGCTGGGCAGCAGCGGGGCATCGGGATGGGACCAGTCGGGTCCGAACTGGTGGCGTACGTCGGTCAGCCACCAGTCGATCAGACGGTCAGCACCGTTGATCGCCGGAACCAAACGCGGCTTGGGCCCACGACCCCGGCTGCCCTTGCCGTGGCGGACATGAAGCTTGCCGAACGAGCCCAAGTCAGGGCGCCAGTCGCGGATGTCGAGCATGCGTGCCTCGTTGATCCGCAGCCCCAGGCGGCGCCACAGCGAGGCCGCGAAGTAGTTCCGGGCGGCCGGCAGGTACTTGCGGGCCTGGGCGACCGACGTCCGCCACTGCCCGAAGAGCTGGTCGACCTCCGCATCGGAGGGCGGGATGCGCACGTTGGCGAAGACCGGGCTGCTGGGGCGGTTGTACTCGTCCATCGGCTGCTGGACCACGGAGCCGGTCAGGGCATGGATGTCGCCCTGGTACCGGCTGATCACGAAGTCGTAGAAGTAGGCCAGCATGCCGGCCTTGCCCGCCCGGGTGCTGTGGGCCCGGCCCTCCAACCGCAGCCCTGTCAGGAAGCGGTCTGCGTCGTCGCACGACGCAGTCCACAGCGGGCCGTTCAGAGTCCGCGCGAACTCGAAGATGGCCGCCCGCGCATTGCCGATGTGGCTGTCGGTCAGATTGGCCGCGGCCATGGACAGGGCGAACTGATCAACGATCTCTTGCTCGAAGTCCTCGATGTCGCGCTGCGTCCGCAGCGCGCGAGCCGAGGAGATGTTCCGGATGACTGCCAGTGCCATGGGCCGCTCAGTTCAGCGAGACAACGAGTGAATCGAGATTACTGGCAGAGCTTCATGATTTCCGACGAACCATCAAACTTCCCCGTGCAGGCTGGGCATCCCATGCCACCTGGCCTGCAGCCCACTCCCACCGCCCCGGGTCTGAACGAACTCGGCGGCCTACAGACAGACCGAGATCCGGTGCGTTTCCAAGTCCAACGTTTTTACGCGGAAAGATATGACCAGGACAGCCACCCCGATGATTCCCGGCCGAAGGACAACTTCTGTGGCCAGTGACCTGGGCTTAAACATGGCGGACAGGTACGTGCCGGCGCTCGCGGCACTCCAGCCGTAGATCGCGATGTCGGTGTGCATGCGCTGCGGACCTCGCTCTTTCAGCGTCCCGTGTTGGGGCGGATCGGGACGGACGTCGTTGGCATGGGATGCCTTGAGGGGGTTCAGCCGGGGTTCTTGAGGCAGTTCAGCAGAGCTCGCAGTACCGAGCGTCGGTGGGCGCGGAGCCGCTCCGCGGCTTCCGGATCATCCTGCGGGGTGTCCGCGTGGCTGAGCGCCTTGCGCGCGGCGTATGCCGTGAGGATTCCGAGGAGCAGCCGGACCGCCGCGCCGCTCGCGGCTGCGGAGGCCAGGAGGTACAGGGCGAGGCCCGTACTGGTGGTGAGCACCGTCGTCTCCCTCTTCCGGGATCAGGAGCTCTCATGTGTACCGGTCCGGTGCGCGCTCGGCTTCCCCGTAGGGACGTGGAGTTCGGTGAGCCCCGCCTCAGGCCAAGTCCACGCGCATGCGGGGTTGTTGGCTACTGATGCTCCGGCGAGCATGCACTCGTGACGCCATGGGATGACGATGACAGCGACGGCATGGACGACGGGCGCGAGCCGCGCACGCCCCGCAGGAAACGGGACCTGCCGTTCCCGTACAACCAGGACCTGTCAGGGGTCCTGCTGCGGGTCGGCCTCGACCGCCGCACCCCCTGGGGACGTTCCCGGCTGGCGAACGACCGCGTGACGGCCTCGCTCCTGGCCGCCGGGATGCGACTGCTCGGCCAGCATTTCGGGCCCGGTGCCGAGCGCCCCGTAACGAGCACGAGCCGGCTGCTCGGGCCCTTGTCGCAGCGGTGCGTGGACGAGGCGTTCTGCGGCAACCCCGAGCCGTTCGTCCGTCACGGTGACGGCGCGGGGCTGCTGCGGGACCGCTGGAAGCGGTACTCGAATTTCGTCATCGATCTGATCAACTTCGCGGTGTGGAAGTGGAATTACCACCCGGAGTTCCGCAGGCAGCGCACCGTCAACATCAGGCGCCTGGTGCACGGGCGCACTGGCCGCGACTTCGTGCGCGCCGTACACAACATCGCCTACCGGCACACGGCGGAGAGCGTCGAGTTGCCCTCCGTACGGCTTGGTCTGGCCCTGATGATGGCGGCCGACGGTGACGAGGAGGTAGCGCGGATCACAGCGGGCATCTACGCCGACTACCTCGGTTCGTGGAAGGAGCTGTACGCCGCCGTCCTCACCGAGCGCGGCCTGCGCCTGCGTCCGGGCCTCACCCTCGACGACCTGGCCAACGCCCTGTCGGCGGCGACCGACGGCGTGACGCTACGTGCCATCGGCGACCCGGCCTCCGGTGTCCTCGACGACGCCCACCGCCACTCCCTCATGGGCACCGTGGCACTCGCCGTGATCCACTCCTTCCTCGAACCGGAGGACGAGGCGAGCGGTCTGACCCTGGAGCAGGCCGTCGCGGCGCGCTTCGGCTGACGCCGCTCAAGTCCGCCCCCGAGCAGTGGGCGGCAGCTCGCCCGGCAGTTCTTCAACGCCCGCCTCGTGCCCTGCCTGCCGATGCCGTCCGGCCGTCAGCGGCCGATGGGTCCCGGCTTCGCCCGGCGCAAGGGGTCCGCACGTGGTGGCGGGTGAGTCGGCAGGGGCGGTAGGGGTGTGCGCAGGCGCGTGGTGGCCTGGGCTGCGGTGTTCGCCGTGGCCGGCGCGCTGGACGGCGGGGCGGCGGGGCGGCGGGGCGGCGGTCCAGCGCGTGCTGTGTCCGGCGGTCTGCATCGGCTGGGTGAGCACGACCTCGCCCGCTCTGTCCATCCCGCCACCTCGCCGCAGGGCGCCGACTCGGCAGGGTCAGGGGCCACAGACAGGTCGCCGCAGACAGGTCAGTGATCTGCGTCCCCGCCACTGTGCGGCCGTCCGCGGCGAGCGACTTCGTCCACACCTCGTCGGACTCACGTGCCTGAACAAGACGCAGATACTGTTCAGGCACGTTCTGAAACCCGCCCGTGCCTCACACGCCTGAAGCCTTGAGGCAGCACGACATAACCGCTCCCGCCCCGGATGCCTGTCACGCATGCGGGTGGGGATCGCTCCCCTCGCTGATCGCGTGGTGGAACCGGTAGCGCAGGAACAGGTACGACCCGCACCGTCTGGTGCTGACCAGGCGCGTTGGGGGGCGCCGTGCGGGCAGGAACTCCTGCCCGGCGACCAGACCCGGCCGGGGCGAGTCGGCGCGGCCGGCGGGGACTGGTGCGATGGTCAGGAACAGCTCGTCCAGCAGACTGTCCGCCATGAGCTGTCCGACCAGGTAGGGGCCGCCTTCGGTGAGCAGCACGCGGTGTCCACGGGCGTGGACGGCATCCAGCACTGCGCCCATCGACAGTCGGGGTCCGGGGCCGGCGGCCAGGAGCGTGCAGCTCGCCGGGAGACTGCCTCGCAGGTCCCTGGCCACGGGGGTGGTGGTGATGACGACGGCTCCCGCCTGGAAGGCCGGGTGACTGGCTGGGAGGGCGCCGCGGGCGGTGACCACGATGAGTTCCGGGTCGGCGGGGCGACCTCGGCGATGGCGCAGTTCGGCGAAGTGGCCGGCGGCCGTCGGGTAGACGTGCTGCGGAGTCCAGTGGTGGTGGGGTGAGGCGCGCAGGGTTCCGGCTCCGATGACCACGGCGTCGGCGCAGGATCGCAGCAGGCCCATGACGAAGCGGTCGGCGGGCTTGCGTCCGCTGATGGTGGAGCCGGAGTGGGGGTGCTCGGGGCCGAGGGCGACGACCCCGTCGAGGGAGGCGACGAAGTTGGCGTAGATGCGGGGCTCGGTAAAGCCCAGGTCGCCGCCGTAGAGCGTCGTGAGAGCCGGCGGCAGCCGCCAGTGCGGCAGGCCGGGTTCCTCGTACAGCACCTGAAGGGGCTCGGTCCGCAGGTCCTCGGCGCCGGTGGGCGTGTCAGCAAAGCCGGCCACGCCCGGTGCTCCTGGGGCCGCACAGGTCGAAAAACTCGATCCGCAGTTGGTCCTCGGTGTCGTAGTTGCCGCGCCAGTAGGTGGTGCGGGTGCTGGATTCGATCTCGCGCACCCCGCGCATCTGCGTGCACAGGTGCACGGCCTCCAGGTGCACGGCGACTCCGTGCGGTTCCAGGATGCGTTCGAGGGCGTCGGCGAGTTGCTGGCCGATGCGTTCCTGGACGGAGAAGCGGCGGGCGAACAGCCGGACCAGTCGGGTGAGTTTGGACAGGCCGAGGATGTGTTCGTGGGCGACGTAGCCGACGTAGACGGTACCGAAGAACGGCAGGCTGTGGTGCTCGCACAGGGAGAAGAACGGGATCGGTCCTTCCACGACCTGGCTGATGCGGCAGTCCGGGCCGCCGTGGCATTCGGTGGGGAAAGCGGTGACCAGCTTCTCGTCGCCCTCGTACCCGCCGGTGGCCTCGAAGAGGGCGCGCAGGAAGCGGCGGGGTGTGTCCACGGTGGAGGGCGTGTCGGGCGGCATGCCCAGCGCGGTGAAGATCTCCCGCATGTACTCCGTGTACTGCTGCCACTGCTCTGTGCTGATGCGCCGGGGTCGGACAGCGGCCCACTCCGCGCTGTCGTACCCGAGGTCGTCCCCGGCCAGGCCGCCGACCTTCGGAGACCCGTCGGGGGACCGCTGCTGATCACTCACCTGACATCACTTCCTGCGGACGTCTTCTCTTTGCCGGAAGTCGGCCAAGCCCGGCGGAATGACGGCCGGGCCCAGGGGGCAGTGCGGGAGCTGAGCGTTCTTCGTTGCCGCGTTGTCGTGGTCGATGTTTCGATCGTGCACGGGTGGCAGCGCCGCCGCATCTGGACAGACCGCCCTCGTTCGCTGAGGGGCGTTCGCCCGCCGGTCCCTGGGACATGCGGCGTGCCGGCACGCCGCGGAGTGGGCGCGGTTCGACCTGCGCCCGCGGGTCGGGGCGGTGATGCTGGACCGAGGGATCCCTGCCCGTGCTGTCCTGGGGGTGCGAAGGAGGACATGGTGAGCGGCGTTCTCGCCCGGCTGAGCGAGGCCGGGGTGTCGATCTGGCTGGACGACCTCAGCCGCCGGCGGCTGGTGGACGGCAGTCTGGCCCGGCTGGTGCACGAGCGGCACGTGGTCGGGGTGACGACCAACCCGACGATCTTCGCCCGGGCCATCGAGAGCAGCGACTGCTACATCCAACAGATCAGTGACCTGGCCTCCCGGCGGATAAGGGTGGAGGAGGCACTGCGCATGCTGACGACATTCGATGTGCGCTGGGCCTGTGACGTGCTGCGACCGGTGTACGAGGTCACCGAGGGCGTGGACGGACGGGTGTCGATCGAGGTCGATCCGCGGCTGGCGCACGACACGGCCCGCACCGTGGCTGAGGCACGGGCGTTCTCCATGAAGCGCACCTGTGACGCACCGTAAATTGCCGGCGATGCCCTCGGTGACGCTGCTGACGTTCGGGCACGGCACCGAGGGACACGAGCAGTTGGCCGAGTTGCTGCACGGCGCCGACGTCTTGGCCGTCGTCGACGTACGGACCGCGCCCGGCAGCCGGCACAACCCCGACGTAGGCCGGGCAGCGCTCGGGCGGTGGCTGCCTGAGGAGGGGATCGGCTACCGGTGGGAGCGGCGGCTGGGAGGCTTTCGGAAGGTGTCCCCGGACTCTCCCGACGTCTTCTGGGAGAACGCCTCCTTCCGGGGATACGCGGGCTACACCCGCCACCCGGACTTCCTCGCGGCCATGGACGAACTGCTGCGGCAGGCGGCCGACGTCCGTACCGCCGTGATGTGCGGGGAGTCCCTATGGTGGCGCTGCCACCGGCGGATCATCGCCGACTTCGCCGTCCTCGCGCGCTACGCCCGCGTGTTGCACCTGGCCCACGACGGGCGGCTCACCGAGCACCGTCCGACGGCGGGTGCCCGGCTGCGCGACGACGGGCTGCTCGTCTACGACCGCGTGTGACCGCCACCTGCTCCCGTGCGCACGCGTCATAGGGGTGAGCCGATCCTTGTCCTGCGCCTCCGCAGCCGCCGTCGGCGCGTGTCATCAGCGAGGTACGGTCTCTCCCCTCGCGTGGCAGGGCGAGGGTGGAGCGGGTGTAGGCGCCGCCGACACGCATCTCGGCGGCGACCCAGATCGCCTCCATGATCCCCTCCGGGCTGTTGCCTCTCCGCTGCGCGAGGCGGGTGTGCCCCTGGATGCAGTACGGACACTGGATGACGTGGGCGACGGCCACGGCGATCAGCTGTTTGGTCTTCTCCGGCAGCGCGCCCTCGACGAACACGGCGCGGCTGACGTTCTCGAACAGGAGCTTGCCTGGCGCTGTGGGTCAGCCGCTCGGCGGTGAGGCGGCGGGCCCGGCTGATCGGGATCTCCTCGATCTCTTCCCCCCACCACGGTTGGTGGGGCGGATTCTCCCGCCGCGGCGCGGGAGAGGGCGGTGCGGTCGGCCTCGGAGGGGCGGGCGCCGGTGCTGCGGCGGGCTGGGCGCCGCGGTGGGCGATGGCCTGTTCCACGTCGGTGTGCACGATGCGGCCGCCTGGGCCGCTGCCGGGGATGGTGGCGATGTCGATGCCGTGCTCGCGGGCGATGGCGACAGAGCATGCGTGGGCGGCTGACGCCACCGCCACGCGTCAGGCCGCACCGCCGACAGCCAGCGCGACGCGGAGACCGGCGCGGGCGTGACGGCCATGCCGGAGGTGCCGTGTGTCGGTCCAGTCGGCCAGGTGGCTGACGATGCCCAGGCCGCGTCCGCATTCGTCCCGGGGTCTGGTGGGCCGGGGGCGTGAGTGGGGCGGCCGGCCGCTGTCGAGGACGTCGATGCGCAGGTCCTGGCCGGTCAGGGTGAGGTGCACGGTCATCTCGGCCCGTCCGTGGTGGGCCGAGTTGCCGGCCAGTTCGCCGACGATGAGCTCGATGCGGTACCGGTCTTCCTCGGTCACGCCCCAGCGGGTCAGCTGGGTCAGGATGAAGCGGCGTGCGGTGCGTACGTGGCGCTCCTCGGCAGGCAAAGCGATCACGGCGTGCCGGCGCAGGGGGCCGGGAAGCAGCAGCGGGGTCGGCGCCGATGCTTGGGCGGGGATGCCTCCTTGGAGCCCGGCCGGAAAGGTCGTTGGGGGGCTGGCAGCGACGTGGTACATGGATGGGGCCTTCTCCTGTCGGCGGCAGCGTTGTCTCACGGCGCCCTACGGGCCGCAGCGGCCAGCAGCCGTTCGGTTTCTTCGCGACCGAGGAGCAAGGCGCGGCCGATCGCGGTCAGGGTCTGGTGCTCGTTGTGGGTATAGGGCCCGTCGGCGAGGGCGATGCGGGCGGCCCGTAGGAGGAGACCCTCCCTCCCGGCGTGTTCCAGGTGCAAGGTGAGCGCGCCGAGGGTCTGGCGGAGTGCGGCGGTGAGCGTGGTGCTCCCGCCGTCGATGGCGTCCTGGTACCCGCAGGGCAGCCGCCACGTGCCGACGACCCGCTCCTCGTGGAGGACGGCCAACTGCTCCTCGGTGCAGTCGTCGAAGCCGGCGTCACGCACTGCGCCCACCGCAGCCTCACGAGCCGCGCGGTCCTCGAAACCCCCGGCGGCGAGGACGGCGAGGGAGACGGTGTGTACGGCGTCGCGGAGCATCGACGAGAGGACGGTGCTGGTGGGCTGGTCGAGGACGTCGGTGTCGAATCGGGTCCGGCAGGCGGTGCATTCGACCACGAATACTGCTGTGCCGCGGGGGACCAGGGGGATGTTGAGGACAGCGAGCCGGCGGCGGCCGATGCGGCTCAGGTAGTTGCGGTCGCCGCCGCAGGAGGGGCAGAAGAACGAGCCGTCGTCGACGGTGCGCCAGGTCGTGCGAACTCTCCCCGGGCGCATGGTCGTGCCTTCCGGCGGCTCCGCCCGATGCTGCCGGCCCGCTTCGCCGCGGAACGGTGACTCTTGGGGAACGGCGCCGTGTGAGGGTGTGGTGGAAGGGGGATTCCCTCCACCTGGAGTGTCGGTTTCTGTCCAGTCCCTCATGGCCTCAGTCCTTCTGGGCAAGCAGGTCCTGGACGCGGGCGCGGACCTCGTCCGTGTCCAGGCCGCGGATCGTCAGCGTCGTACGGCGGCGCAGCACGTCGTCGACGGTCTGGGCCCACTCGTGGTCGCGGGCGTAGACGACCTGTGCCCAGATCTCGGGGCCGTCGGGGTGGATCCGCTTGCCCAGCGCTGGGTCGTCGGTGATCAGATGCGCGATGTCGAAGGACAGCGAACCGTAGTGGGTGGAGAGATGGCGCACGGTCTGCGCGTCCATCAGCGCTCCCGCCCTCGGGTGGGTCAGCAGCCGGTCCGCGACCGTATGGGGATCAGCGACGCCGGGCAGCGGCACCCGTCGTGACAGGTGGGAAGCCGGCCTCATATCGCCGGCGAACGACGGGTGAAGCTTTGCCACTCGCCGCATCACCGTGCGGCCGATGTGCCGGAAGGTCGTCCACTTGCCGCCGGCCACCGACAGCATGCCGCCGCTGCCCTCGGTGACGACCGTCTCGCGCT